>JAYUUM010000047.1:0-5320 GCA_043754555.1 Arenimonas sp.
GACCCCGATACGATTTGAACGTACGACCTGTCCCTTAGGAGGGGACCGCTCTATCCAGCTGAGCTACGGGGTCAAGACTGTGAATTATCTCAAGAAACGAGATCATTTACTGCCCCTAATGCGATGAAAACTCGAAAGATAGTTGAAGTGTTGAGCTTTGTCTGGCCTTAAAACACTGTAATTAATTCGTGCCGTAGCTATGCGATGATGCAATCCCCATTAGGAGCTCCCCATGACTCATCCCTTGTATGACGCCACTATTCCTGCATTTACCCGTAGTTTGAAAGCCCTTAATGCCTGCCTGGATAAAGCCCAAGCGCATGCCGACAGCCTGAAATGCGATATCGGAAATATTCTGGGTTCACGTTTGGCGCCGGATATGTTTCCGCTAGGTCGTCAAATTCAAATTAGCTGCGATTTTGCCAAAAGCATCAGCTCGCGTATGGCGGGTCTTGAAGTGCCGAGTTACGACGACAATGAAGTGACATTGGCCGATTTCAAAGCCCGTATTGATAAAACAATCGCCTACATCAACACCATTAACTCGGCGCAGTTTGAAGGTTCAGAAACGCGTGCCATTTCAATCCCGATGCGAGACGCCACCAAACGTGAATACGTGGGCGCGCCGTATTTGCATCATATGGGTCTGCCAAATTTCTATTTCCATCTGACTTCGTGCTATGCCGTTTTACGTCATAACGGTGTACAAGTCGGCAAGAAGGATTTTATCGGTAGCGTTTGATTTATGTGGGAGCCGCTTCAGCGGCGATTGAATTTAAAGTCTGCGATAGTTGGTGGCATCAATCGCGACTAAAGTCGCTCCCACAAAGCCAGGCGCCCTTACGAGTAGCATTGGAGAACTGCATGAAATTTCTTTCCGTAACGATACTGACTGTATTGCTATTTTCTTCGGCTGCATTCGGCCAGACAAAATCGCTTTATACCGGCTTGACTGCCAAAGATTGCAAAGCCTCCAAAAAGCCAGTGGAAGATGGCTACATTGGTATATGTTCTGGCGTTGCCGGTTATAGCCTAGAATTGATCGAGGGCGATTTGCGACAAACCGTCAATGTCATCGCCCCCAATAAAAAGAAATACGAACTTGAACTCTGGTCGAATGTGTCCAATGGGTTTTCCAGCCTAGGAGCAAAAGCCGAATGGCGCATGCAAGGAAAAACTCCAGTTGCATTGATAATGCGATTTAATGCCAGTGAGAATTCCGAAGATTCTTCAAAGATAACTTCGTATCTGGTGGTCGTAAAAATATCGCAAGATAGTATTTGTATCATCGACATTTTGAAGCCGTCTAAAACGCAGAATATAGATGCCAGAAAATTGGCCGATATTCCGTCAAAAAGAGTTTGCCAGCAATTTTGATGTTGTAGGAGGCCGCTTGCGGGCGACCATTGCTTGCAATACTCGGTCGGGCCCAAGGGCCCTCCTACGGTTTAGTCGTAGCTAAGATCAGTCGCCTTGCCCCAGAACACACGATACGAATAAGCGGTATAGAACAAAATAGCGGGCAAAGTAATGGCGACGCCAACGAACATGATGAATAATGCTTCCGGCGCTGATGCCGCTTGGTCATAGCGAAGTTTATCGACGACCAGATACGGAAACAGGCTGTAGGCTAAACCGATAAAAGCCAATACGAACAGACTGACTGCACAAGCAAATGGCAGCCAGATTTTTTCATGCAAGCCGGTCGAAAGTTTTTTTAGTTGGCGTTCGCAGATAAAAAAACACACGGCGGTTAATGCGGGGATTGGTAATAGCCATAATAGCTCCGGCAACGCAAACCATTTCTGGAAAATCCGCGTGCTCACCAATGGCGTTGCAATCGATACAGCAGCAATGCCGAGACCGGTCAGCCACAAACTGCCGTAAGCCCAACGGACGGCACGCCGGAATAATTTTCCTTCGGTTTTCAGTAATAACCAGCAGGCACCCAGTAGTGCATATGCAGCCACTAAACTCAGTCCAATAAAGATCGCGAAAACAGTGTGGACTAGCGTGTATTCAAAACCCAGAATGTAAATTCCAAGCATGAAGCCTTGCGAAAATGCAGCTATTACAGAGCCGCCATAAAATGCCTTGTTCCAAAGGTGCTTATGATTGGCGTGAGCTTTAACCCGGAAATCGAACGCAACGCCACGCAAAATCAAGCCCATCAGCATGAAGGTGACCGGTAAATACAGTCCACCCAAAATAATTCCATGCGCGACCGGAAAAGCCACTAATAAAATACCGACACCAAACACCAGCCAGGTTTCATTGGCGTCCCAAAAGGGTCCGATTGAGGAAATCATGCGATCTTTTTCGCTGTCTTCAGCTCGCCGCAACAAAATACCCACGCCAAGATCATAACCATCTAGAACGACATAAATCAGCATTGCAAGCGCCATCAAACCCAGAAAAACCAGCGGCAATAAATCATTCATATTTGTGACTCCTCAATGGCAATCGGAGTAAATTTTTTGTTTGCATTTCGCGCCATATAAAACAACACGCTGATATAGGAAATAATCAGTACAACATACAGCGTCATATACATTCCGAGCGATAAACCGATCATCGGTGCAGCCGTGGCCGACGCTGCATCTTTAGTCAACAATACGCCATACACCAGATACGGTTGTCTGCCAATTTCAGTGACATACCAACCGGCCAACGTGGCAATCCAGCCTGCAAAACTCATGGCGACAAGAATGCGTGCAAGCCAAGGTTTCGGCATGCCTTGCTTACGCAATTGCCAACAGCTTAGCCATGAAATTGCCAGCATCAACATGCCTATGCCAACCATGACACGAAAACCCCAAAACACCGGGAAGACAGGTGGATGTTTTTCTCCAAATTCATTCAAGCCTTTTATTTCGCCGTTCATGTCATGGGTCAGAATAAAGCTTGCCAGCTTTGGTATTCCGACGGCGTAATCATTGCGTCTTTCTTTTTCACTGGGTATCGCAAAGGCGAGGGCAGGTGCGCCACGTTCGGTTTCCCAAACGCCTTCCATTGCCGCTATTTTTGCAGGTTGATGCTTCAGTGTATTTAGGCCATGCAAATCACCGACAAAAATCTGGATGGGTATTAGTATGGCAGCTACAAAAATGCCGCTACGTAGAGCTGCCAGCACTGCTGTTCCGCGTTCTCCGCGTAAATACCGATAAGCCGACAAGCCTGCTATTAGAAAGCTTGTCGTCAAGCCGGAAGCCAGCATCATGTGAACAAAACGATACGGAAATGAGGGATTAAAAATAATCGCCAGCCAATTGGTAGCGTGTGCCTGGCCGTTGATCATTTCAAAACCGACTGGTGTATGCATCCATGAATTCAACACTAAAATCCAGACCGCCGACATGGTCGTGCCGAACGCGACCAAAAAGGTTGCCAGAGTGTGCATTCTTTCAGATACGCGTTGTCGGCCGAATAGCATCACGCCGAGAAATGTGGCTTCAAGAAAAAAAGCGGTGAGCACTTCGTAAGCCAGTAAAGGGCCCGCAATGTTGCCAACGACTTTCATAAAGCCTGGCCAGTTGGTGCCGAACTGGAAACTCATGGTAATGCCGCTCACCACACCCATGGCGAATGTGAGTGCAAAAATTTTTACCCAAAAACTATAAACTTGTATCCATTTTTCGTCTTTTGTTTTCAAAAAGCGCAGCTTGAAAAAAAGTAAAAACCATCCCAATGCAATGGTGATGGTTGGAAATAGAATATGGAATGAAATATTGGCGGCAAACTGGATTCTTGCAAGTGCGAGTGCGTCCATCTTTTTTCTCCTGCGCAATGTGCCCTTGCACACTGCGATTTGTTGTATTACTTAAGCCATATCGCTCTTGGGCTTTAGATTGAAGGAAGCGTCACGGCTTCCCCACAAACCAAGTGCTCCGATAGGCAGAAATAACACCCATTGAGGTAGTTTGAGTAGCATCGGGGTTCCTGAGTACCAGACTGCAATCACGATAAAAATAAAACCGAAGCTAAGCCACAGCAATGAGATTAACTTGGCTGAATATTGATACTTGATATCGAATTCATTACGCGCAGCGACATAAAAAACGATGGCCGAAAAAACTAGAATAGCGCTCACTAGATGCCAGCAGACGTAGAGCAGTAGGCTGAGCTCTTGCGACAGCGAAGACTGTAGCAAAGGTGCTTCAATCTCAGGAGTTCCGATAAAAATATGTACGGTGGCAGTTAGTGCCGCCAGCAATGCTGTGATCAATAGTTTTCGGCTCATTGTGTTTAACCCTTGATGTAATTGATTGTGTTTTTGTCGCCAAGTACTACCTGTATTTTTTCAGGTGAAATAGAGCACGACTGCGGTGCAATAACATACGAATGCAACTAAGGTTGCTCGGAGCGGAAGGTGAAACCAATAAAGTTTACCTAGTACGACAAAGCTGGCTAATAAACCTCCGCCCACAAATAACAAAAAATAAGACGCAAACAAGAAAGCGCTATGCCAAAGCACGAGATAACCGTAAATCAACCCAAATAAAATGGCACCAAGACTGTGACTGGCATTAAAACCAAGCCAGGCTTTCCACATCGTAGTTTCTTTGCTGATGACTGGCGAAACGCTGCGCATACTTTCTTGCAGGGCTGGGTCGCGAGGAGTCAATTTCGTCCCGACGAAGGTAAATAACAAATGCATTATCCCAAGCGACAGAATAATGCCTGTGCTGAACATCATTAGTATTTTCACGGCTATGGGGTTCTCTGCTTAGTCTTTTTTACTGCCTGAAATTACGGAAAGTTTGTCTTTCATTTCCAGCAACTTATTGACCTTGCCGCCGAGTGCCATAAGGTTAACCAAAGTTTTTGGCGAGAGTTTTCTTACATCGGCAAACCAGGTCGTCATCAATTCCATCAAGTCATACATTTCGCGCATGCGCGCTTGTGCGTGTATTTCTTCAGAAGATTCTGGTGTTTCCAGCAAAGCACCACGGAGCATTGACAGTGTTGGCTCAACTTCACGACGCTGTCGCTCTTCGGCTAATGTGGTGAAAATATCCCAGATATCGCCGGGAGCACTGAAAAAATCACGCCGGTCATTGGGCAGGTGTTCCAGGCGGACCAGTCGCCAAGCCATTAATTCTTTCAGGCTCATACTGACGTTTGAGCGCGATATGCCAAGTTTGTCGGTGATATCGTCAGCGTTGAGCGGCCTGTCAGCGACAAATATCAATGCATAAATTTGACCGACCGTGCGGTTGATTCCCCAGCGGCTGCCCATTTCGCCAAAATGCAGGACAAAACTTTGTGTCAGTGGACTTAGGTTCATTCTGAAGTTTCAGTAATTGTTGAAATTAGTGAA
>JAYUUM010000048.1:0-15690 GCA_043754555.1 Arenimonas sp.
TGGGCGCAGCAAGCAGCGCCCCTACATAATTAATTTGAAAAACTTATGAAAGCCTCCCGTCTGCGCTGGTTTATGAATATCTGGTTTCCATTTCTGTTCAGCGGTATTCGCATTACACAATTTAGTGATGACTTTCGCTATGTCAAAGTCGAACTAAAAAGCCATTGGTATAACAAAAACTATGTCGGCACTCATTTTGGCGGCAGCTTGTTTGCGATGACCGATCCGTTTTGGATGATCATGATCCTTCGTAACATGGGCAGTGAATATGTGGTCTGGGACAAAGCGGCAGATATCGAATTTGTAAAACCCGGCCGTGGCCGGGTAACGGCGGAGTTCAAACTGCAAGAAAACATGCTCGATGAACTGCGTAACGCTGCCGCAGGCAACCAAAAAGTCCTGCGCTGGTTCGATATTGCAGTGATCGACAGTGAGGGCGATCTGGTTGCCAAAGTGCGTAAGCAAGTCTATATCCGCAGAAAGCCACCAAAAAACCTCTCTGCGGGCGCTTCTAAACCGTGATTTAGCTCACGTTTTAACTTTTATTAGTTTTTCTTAACTTTTCTATTCACCTGAGTGTCGCAGCGCAGTATGCTGATGGGCCCTGACACTTGACTGCCATCGGCCTTATGCAACAAGAAGAGCTTTCACCGGAAGAACTCTCTGCATTACTTAGCAGCTATATGCCGGACATCCCCGGCTATCGCGTGTTGCGACGTATTGGCAAAGGCGGCATGTCTCAGGTGTATTTGGGCGTACAGGAGTCGCTGGATCGTCAAGTCGCGATTAAAGTCATGTCACCAGAGGCTTTGGCCGACGAAGTCAGCAAACAACGCTTTGAGCAAGAAGCCAGAACCATCGCTAAACTTGAGCATCCCTGCATCGTGGGTATTCACGAGGTGGGTCGCAGCCACCAAGGCTTGATGTATTACGTGTTGCCCTATCTGGCAAAAGGTCATTTGGGTCAACGCGATTTCACCAATGATGAAACCCGTACTGTTGAAGTCCTGCGCGCCTTACTGTCAGCCCTGGAATATGCGCATGCCCGTGGCATTGTGCATCGTGACGTAAAAGCTGAAAACGTATTGTTCGATAATGCCGATCGTCCATTACTGACTGATTTCGGTATCGCCTTATCAAAAAAAGATAACACCCGCATTACGACCGCAGGCTTGGCTGTGGGTAGCGGAGGTTACATGGCGCCCGAACAAGCACGGGGCGAAGCAGTCGACGGCCGTGCCGACTTGTACAGTGTTGGGGTACTAGCCTACGAATTGGTAACCGGTCGTTTACCGTACCTGGCCAATGACGCACTCGCTTTGGCGTTGATGCATGCACAAGACCCTATCCCGCGTTTATCTGCCGATAAAAAACACTGGCAAGGTTTTATTGACCGCTCAATGGCCAAAATACCGGAAAATCGTTTCCGCAATGCGCAACAAATGCTCGGCGCTTTGAATCAACTCGCCGATGCGCCGCGTCAGAAAACTTCAGCAGTTATTGGTTCTGTTACTGCCGATAAAAAAGCGAAATCTTCAAACGGTAAAGGCTGGCTGGTACCTGCTTTGCTATCACTGGCCGGCCTTGCTTTAATAGCTTTTGGTTTAAACACTTATCTGAATCGCGACAAGGCTGCTACCGAGAAAAATGATTTTTATACGGCTGAAAATCCGGACGCAGTAGCTGCAAAACCTGTGACACCCGAACCTGCCGCTACACCAGTAATCACCGCTCCTGTGCCGGTGCCGGCTCCGGCTCCGGTTGCGATTGAAAGCACACCGGTCGCACCGCCCACACCAGACGTGGCCGCCAACGTGTCGCCATTTGCCGGAGTTAAAGCTGGCGTTGTAGTCACTACGCTCGACTATGATCCGACCGTTCCAGGTGCAAAATTTATTTCCAGCGCTAACAAACACATCAAACAAAATCGTTTGAGCGCGCCGGCTGGCGACAATGCGATCGAATCTTTATTAGCAGCACGTAAAGCGGCGCCCACCAACCCGGCCGTCGCAGCATTAAGCGACGTGGTGATTGATGGACTTGCAATAAATCTGAACGAAACGATTAAAGCCCGTCGCGATGATTCTGCGAAAACGGCTTATCAACGGGTTGAAAAATTTGCGACCGATGCAGATCGTAAAAAAGGTAAATCCTGGCTTGCCTTACGGGATGCTTTGCCTGCGCTGCTGATTGCACGCCTGCAAAAAGACACCAACGAACTCAATAGCAGTGGCATTGCCGGCACTAAAGCACTGGCAGGCAAATTCGAGATCGAACAAAGCCTACTCGAACCCGCCTGGTCAAAAGCCAATGTGATGCCACTACCGCGTATTGGCGACATCGTGAAAGCCGATGGCCCCAGCATGGTTTTGAGCAGCATTCCGAATCCGGCTCGAGCAGGACTTGCGATCATGCGCGAAGAAGTGTCCAAGGGTGAATATGCTTCTTTTATTTCGGCGACCAATCGTGCGACACCGGTTTGCCGCAATGCATTTGCGTCGATGTTTTCCGGAAAAATTTCCTGGGACAAGCCTGGCTTTAATCAAAGCAACGAGCATCCAGTGGTCTGTATAAGCCATGTCGATGCGATGGCTTATGCACAGTGGTTGAGCAGACGCACTGGACTGAATTATCGATTGCCGACGCAAAACGAATGGCGCGGCGTTGTTGGTTACAAAGCCGGCGATGCTTGCCGCGCCGGGGTTATTTCCTGCGGCAAGAAAGGCACCGCGGCAGGTAGCGGCACACCATCAAGCCCATTAGGTATTTATGACCTACAAGGCAATGCCAGTGAATGGCTCAGCGATGCCGCAGGTTCTGGCCGCTACACGGTGGCGGGCTTGAGCTGGCGCGATACCGCCAGCGCTTCATCTACCAAGACCAGCAATCAAAATGGCGACCGTGGATACGACGATGTCGGCTTTAGACTTGTACGCGAAGTTAGCTTGAGCGAATTGGCAAAATAAAATAGGCGGGAGCTGGTTTACCGGCGATTAGATGTTTCTGCATGTGCGGACATTTCCAATCGCGACTAAAGTCGCTTCCACAAATTGCAAATCGTAAGCGACGGCAGGTCTTACGACTCCAATAGGCGCAGCCTATGCCTTACAATTGCCCGCATGGGAAAACTACAAAAACATTTTATTACCGGTCTGCTCACATTGACTCCAATCTGGTTGGTCTGGATCGTATTTAAATTTATTTTTGGTTTGCTGTCCGATATGAGCAAACCCATTATCCAGCCGATCACGGCAAATCTGGCAACTGCGTCACCAGAACTTCTTGGATGGATGAGTGCGCCTTGGGTACAAACGGGCATCGCATTATTGTTCACCTTATTATTCATTTTTAGTGTTGGCTGGGCAGCACGGCGCGTGGTGGGTCAACGCATGCTGCTGTGGTTCGAACGTTTGATCAATACCATTCCACTGGTGAAAACGATTTATGGCAGCGCGCGCCAATTGCTGGATTTATTGCAAACCAAACCCGATGGTACACAACGAGTGGTGTTGATCGATTTTCCGCATCGCGATATGAAATCGGTGGGTTTCGTGACACGCACTTTACGCGACGAACTTACCGGCAAAGAAATTGCCGCTGTCTATGTGCCAACAACGCCAAACCCGACATCGGGCTATCTGGAACTGGTACCGATTGAATTGGTAACACCGACCGATTGGACCGTAGATCAAGCCATGGCCTTTATTATTTCCGGCGGTGCGATGAGTCCGGAAAAAGTACCGTTCTCGCGTAAAAACGACAAGGTGTAACTCATGATCGGCGATCAGCGCTCGCAAAAATTATTTATTATTTTGGCGGCGTTTTTTGTCGTGAACGCGGTGCTTGCCGAGTTTATCGGCGTCAAGATATTTGCACTTGAAGACACGCTAGGCATCAATGCATTCAACTGGAATTTGTTTGGCCAAACAGGATCACTGAATTTTACTGCCGGCACTTTGCTATGGCCGATTATCTTTATCATGACCGACACCATCAATGAATATTATGGTCGTCGGGGCGTTCGTTTTATTAGCTGGCTTGCGGTATTCCTGATTATTTACGGTTTTATTTTTGCCTATGCCGCGATCCATTTGTCACCAGCTAGTTGGTGGGTGGGAGCCAGTGCAGGCCAAGGCGTGCCAGATCAACAAGCAGCGTTCGCAGTTATCTTCGGCCAGGGTTTATGGACGATTGCCGGATCGGTAGTGGCATTTTTACTGGGCCAATTAATCGATGTCAGCGTATTTCATAAAATTCGCCGCATGACCGGCGAAAAGAAGGCATGGCTACGCGCAACCGGTTCTACTGCCGTTTCACAATTAGTGGATAGTTTTGTCGTGCTTTATATTGCGTTTGTGCTCGGGCCGCAGAAATGGACGATGGAGTTATTTTATGCCGTTGGAACACTTAATTACGTGTACAAAATGTGTGCCGCTATCGCATTAATACCCCTACTTTATATCGCACGTGGTCTGATTCATTCTTACTTGGGCGAAAGCCAGGCCCGACATTTGCGCAAACAAGCAGCGCGCGAGTAGTTTTCCCTAAGAAAGCGTATTTTCGTGGGAGCGCCCGTCAGGCGCGAATGGCCTGCTGTGGTGCCTGAAGTCGCTGGGTTCTCGACATGAGCCTCCGTGTGTGACGGAGATCTGTCACTACGAATTACCGATTTATTGACGCGCGTTCAGCCATGACAAATTCGGCGAGGTTTTTCGCGCCTGACGGGCGCTCCCACGGAGATGGCGATTTTTTTAGCCGCAGCCAATTGCTCCGACCTGTTCGTGCTTTGACAGGAGGGCCTTTTAGGCCCGAAATTTCTGAACAACAACATGACTTCTAGCCCACGCCAAAGTCTTCTGACCGGTCCATGCTCTGCAGACCCATTGGAGACCCGCATGAAACTTCGTCACCTAAGCCTTGCCATCGCGCTCACCCTGCCCTTTAGCGCAGCCACACTGTTCGCCGCGCCCTCTGCTGCGAAAACTATGCAAGTAGCACCCAGTAAGTCTGAGCAGCTTGAACAACTGTATGTCGATTACTGGGAGGCATCGCTGAAACGTAATCCGCTTCAAGCGACCTTTGTTGGCGATAGCCGCTACAACGATCAATTACCTAATTTCTTCACGCCCGAATATCGAAACGAAAGCCTGGCCTTCACCAAAACATGGCTGAAAAAATTCGAGGCCATTGATGCCAGCAACGTAAGTGGGCAAACACGTCTATCCCACGACATTATGCTTCGCAGTCTGAAACTTGAATTGGAAGGTAGCGAATTTCGCACCGACTTAATGCCGTTGGATCAATTCAGCAATATTGTTGGCCTGTTTGCACAACTCGGCTCGGGCACCAGCGCCCAGCCTTTCAAAACCGCTCAAGACTATGAGAACTGGCTCAAGCGTGCCAACAAAATGCCGGAGTTGATGACGCAAATGCAGGTCAATATGCGTGAAGGCGTAAAAATCGGCATGGTGCAGCCAAAGGTGTTAATGATTAAAGTGTTGCCGCAACTTGATGGCATCATCAAAGAAAAAGTCGAAGACAGTATTTTCTGGACACCGATCAAAAATATGCCTGCCACTTTTTCTGCCGCTGAAAAAACACGATTGACCGACCAATATCGAGTGCTGATAAGCACGCAAATCAATCCTTCGATTAAGGCATTGCGGACGTTCGTCAATGATGAATACCTGCCCGCCTGCCGCGACACCGTTGGCATGCAAGCCCTGCCCAATGGCCAGGCGATTTATGCCTACAACGCGAAAATTTCGACCACTACCAATCAAACGCCAAAACAGTTGCATGATATTGGCCTGTCTGAAGTAGCACGGATTCATGGCGAAATGCGCGGCATTATGGCTGCCACTAACTTCAAAGGCAGCTTGCAGGACTTTTTCCATTTTATGGATACCGACAAGCAATTCCAATTTAAAGATGAAAAATCATTACTCGATGCATACAACGCATTGCGCGTTAAAGTCGATAGAAAAATTCCGGAATTTTTCTCGGTCACACCCAAAGCCGCTTTTGAAATCCGCCCAACTGAAGCCTTCCGTGCTGCGTCCGCCGCCGGTGGTGACTATCAAGGCCCGAGTGAAGACGGAACCCGTCCCGGTGTTTTCCATGTCAACACTTACGACCTGCCGACGCGCAAAACCTGGGACTCGGAAGATTTGTATTTGCATGAAGCCATTCCTGGCCATCACTTCCAGATTGCATTGCAACAAGAGCTGACCAATATTCCAAAATTCCGTCGCTTTGGCGGCGATACCGCCTATGTTGAGGGCTGGGGCCTTTATGCCGAAACCATCGGCAAGGAACTGGGTTTGTTCACCGATCCCTACATGTACTTTGGTGGTCTGCAAGGCGAACTCTGGCGTGCTATTCGTCTAGTGGTCGATACCGGTTTACATGACAAGGGCTGGAGCCGCGAACAAGTTATCAAATACATGCGTGACAATTCTGCGGTTTCAGAAACCGATGCCATTGCAGAAGCCGAACGTTATATGGCTATTCCAGGCCAAGCACTCGCCTACAAAATGGGGCAATTAAAAATCACCGAATTACGGGCTCGTTCAAAAGCCCAACTGGGCGAAAAATTTGACGTCCGCGAATTTCACGAACAAATTCTGAAAGACGGCTCATTACCGCTTTCAGTGCTAGATACAAAAATTGATCGCTGGATTGCCAGCAAGAAAAAATAACGTCTTGTAGACGTGCATCCAATAAAAACGCCCCGAGTTTGGGGCGTTTTTTATATCAGTCGCACTGTCACGTTAACGCCCGACCTACACATCCAACTCCATGTCAGGCTTGGCTAAATAAACTTCGTTACCAAATTTTTTCTGCATCACGTCTTTCATGGCGTTGCGTGCGTCATCTTCACCATGTACCAATACAACTGGCGGCTTATTCTCCAGATGGCCATACCATTCCAGCAAACCGGCCTGATCCGCATGAGCCGACAAACCGCCAATAGTGTGACGCTGCGCATTAACGCTAATCTCTTCGCCGAAAATACGTACATGCTTCGCGCCATCAACCAAACGCCGACCCAAGGTTCCTTGCGACTGGTAACCCACAAAAATGACATGATGCTTTTTATTGCCTAAATGATCTCGCAAGTGATGGCGGATGCGGCCACCCGTGCACATACCCGCCCCGGCAATAATAATAGCGCCTTGCTTGTTGTTAGATATCGCTTTGGATTGCGCGACTTCAGGGGTGAAGTGTAAATTGGGCATATTGAATGGCCGGATTTTTCCTTGCCATACTTTTTTTGCCTCTTCATCAAAGAGCGCTTCATGTTTATCGACGACCGCCACCACTTTCACGGCCATGGGACTGTCAAGAAATATTTTCCAACGTTTCAAATTCCATTCATCAAAATATTTAGCGAACCAGTACAACAATTCCTGACTACGACCCACTGCAAATGCGGGGATTAATACATTGCCGCCATCATTCCAGGCTTGTTCAAAAATCTCGCCGAGCTCGGTGACCGTTGCCTCGCGCGAACGATGCAAGCGGCCACCATAAGTGGATTCCATAAGCACCAGATCCGCTTTGTGATGCACAGCCGGATCACGCAGAATCGGCGTATTTTTCGGACCAAGATCACCTGAAAATAATAATGTTTTTCCTTCGGCTTCCAGAGTGACGCAAGCCGATCCGAGAATATGGCCGGCATCGCGCAAAGTCATTATTACCCCCGGCAAAATTTCCTGCGGCGCTTCATATGCCATTGCTACAACATGTGTTAATACTTTTTCAACATCGGCCTTGGTGAAAAGTGGCTGGTGATTCTGATGGCCGTCTTTTCGATGCTTATTATCGCGCTCGGCATCCATCAGTGTCAGCGACGCGGCGTCTTCCAGTAATATTTTTAATAGGTCCGCGGTTGCGTCCTGAGTGTAGATCGGACCCCGATAACCTCGATTAATTAATAGCGGCAAACGGCCACAATGATCGATATGGGCATGGCTAAGTATCACGGCATCCACGGCATCGACATCAAATGAAAATTCCAATTCGTTGCGTTTTTCATCTTCTTCACTGCCTTGGATCATGCCGCAATCGAGCAGTAATACTTTACCGTTGGCATGTACTTCATGGCATGAGCCGGTCACTTCGCCCGCCGCACCGTGGAATCTAACTTTCATGATTATATTCCCAAGACTTGAGAGTTTTAATCTACCTCAATGAGGGTATCAATACAAAAAATACTCGCATCTTGCGAATTGCGTGCAAACAATTCAGACCAAATGTATTTTGTTAGAAGTATGCATTGTCACCAATAGCTCAATTCATTTTGTTCCGGCGATGCTTGCCACCACCCTAGCCCTCCCCCACTGATAAGGCGTGGGGGAGTAGATTTTTCGCTTACCGAATTCTTGCCGCTTTTAATGCCCAGTCCCGAGTCTCGCTTCACTCCGCCACATTCATCTCTTTCAATAATCTTGGTGCGGGCTCTACTTGTTCCATCATCCACAAGATATAACGAATATCGACGTGAATCGTGCGTTTCAAAGCAGGATCAAACAACCAATTAGCGGCAACGCTTTCAATATTGCCGTCAAACGCCAGCCCGACTAATTCGCCTTTCGAATTGAGTGTCGGCGAGCCCGAATTACCGCCGGTAATGTCAGTGTCGGTCATAAAATTGACCGGTACCGAATTTAGATCGGCCATCGCGCGTTTACCATAACGTTTTTGCTTGATCGCCTGCAACAGGTTTTTGGGTGCATCGAATGGTTCGCTATTGGTGGCTTTTGCCGCAACGCCAGCAAGACTGGTGAATGGCAGATAGTTCACGCCTTCTTGCGGCGAATAACCTACGACTTCACCAAAGGTAATACGCAGGGTGCCATTGGCATCGGGATACACTGCCTGGCCCTTGCTGCGGTTATAGTCAATTACACCTTGCAAATATTGCGGGCGATATTTCACATCATTACCCGAATCATGTCTTTCCTTTTCTTCCAGTTCGAGCATGGTCGGCATCAATGCAACCGCCAGCTTGATCATGGAATCATCGCTGCTTTCAAATTGCTTGCGCGATGCAGCCCACCATTTATTGCGTTCGATAGCATCGGTCAATTTAGTGTTGGCATATAGATTGTTCAGACTTTGATCTATCGCAGCTTGATCATTACCAACCAGCCATTTATCCATGGCTGGTAAGCGCTCGGTAACGGGCAATTGAATATATTGTTGCAACCAGTAATTCAAAATCTTGCGATCCATACCCACTTCAAAACGCTTTTCAAAGGTATCCACCGAACCTTTCAAGTTCGCCATATCGCGCTGCTGGTACCCGGGAATACGCTCCCCATCGGGCTTTTCATTTTCAATTGATATGCGATAAAGCGAACGAGTAATTCCGTACAAGCCACCCATACCACCGATAGCGATGTTGCGAGCCTGTAATTTTTTACGTTCTGCAAAAAGTTTTTGTAGTTCTTTGTGGGCGCTTAAAGCCGCTTCACCTTTTTTATCTTGCGCCGCCAACCACGCTAGCACTTGCGCTTCTTCAGTATCTTTTTGTGTGGTTGAATGGGTTTTATTAAAAGTCTCAAGCTGGCCTTGATAGTTTTTCATGGTGTTCAACTGGCCACGCAATGTCGGCGCATATTTAATTTTAATGCTTGCGTCTTTTTGACCAGCTTCTTCGATCAGGGCAATAACATTCTTGAAGTTTTTGACTCGGGTCGGATACGACCATAATGCCGTATTGCTAAATTCCGATGACAAGGCATAGCGCGCAGTGCTTCCAGGATAACCGGCAATCATGGCGAACTCACCTTGCTTCAAACCGTCGCTGCCAATACGCAAAAACTGTTTTGGACGATACGGAACATTGGCTTTATCGAACGCAACCGATTCTCCTTTAGGGCTTACATAAGCACGAAAAAATGTGAAGTCGCCGGTATGGCGTGGCCACATCCAGTTATCGATTTCACCACCGTAATTACCGACCGAACGTGGTGGCGCATATACCAGGCGGACATCCTTTATTTCGCGTTGTTTAAACAAACGGTACTGCAATCCACCAAAAAAACGCGACATGCTACAACGATAGCCGGCTATTTTTTCACAGTCGCCAACCAGCGCTTTGCCTGCAGCTTCAATGGCTTTGTCGCGCGTGGCTCCATCCATTTCGGGATTCAATTTATTTTTTACAATACTAGTGACATCGGTAATCGCTTCGGTCACGAATACCCGTGCATTGGGTCCGCCACTTAATTCATCGGCTTGAGTTGTTGCGTTATACCCGGTTTCCAACAAATTTTTAGTCGGCGTGGAATTGAGTTGGATTTGGTTGGTTGCGCAATGATGATTGGTAATCACCAAGCCGTCGGGCGACACAAAGCTCGCAGTGCATCCACCCAAACTGATTACCGCTCCGACCGGCTGGCCGGTTAAATCGGCCAGTTGGCTGGGAGCCAACTGCAAACCGGCTTTTTTAAGTGGCCCGGCGATCTCCGGCAACTGATCAGGAACCCACATGCCCTCTGCAGCATGTACCTGAAAACTCAATAACAAAAACGAACCTGCCAGCAAAGCACGCATATAAGTATTCCCCGATTTTTGACCGTTAATCTTATTACGCTGCGTTTAGCTTGCATGTATCCCAAAAGTCATGCTTAGCTATCGTTTGAGAGGTTCGTCAGGGGCGCAGATGTCCGGATCACGGTGTAAAGCACCCATTGCGAAACGGTGACGCGCCGATTTCCAATTGACCGGCAATTAGACGTGACCACGTTTACTTGAAAACACGTAAAACACATGCTTTTTATAAAGTCGGCACTTTAGGGGGAAAACAAAATGCGTAAACTGTTGTTTCTAGCGATTTCGTGCGCTCCGGTGATGGTGATGGCCCAAAGCGGTAGCGACTCTCTCGGTGGTTCGATCAATGCGATTTGTGCGACTTCAATACCCGGAACAGCCCTTTTTTTTCGTTGTCAGGAACTCGCCGTCTCCCCGAACCTGGGAGCCGGAGATTTATTATCTGATGGACAAGGTCTGGAAGAGCTGCCAGGACAAGGGCGCGCCAGCACAAAAAGTGGAAAGTCAGGCCAGTCCGTCAGCGAGTCCTTGAGTGACGGCTGGTCGGTTTTTGCCAGTCTTGATTCTTCCAGACTTGATCGCAGTATCAGCGTGAATGAAGCGGCATTTGATGGTCGTTCCGACCGACTCACCGTTGGCGTGAACTATCAGCCAAGCCAAAAATGGCTACTTGGTCTCGCATTGAACCATGCGAGCGAGAATCTGGACTTTTCAGGCTCCGGTAGCAGCAATGATGCGAGCATGGATGGCGCCGTATTAATGGCCAATTTCACTCCGATCGAACATTTCAGCCTCGATGCTTATTACGGGCGTTTCAGCGGCGATACCGACAGTATTCGCAATATCTCGTATTCATTCGAGAAAGAACCCGGTGGAGCGCTGTTATTTTTTTCAAGCCAGGCTTTCGGCTCTTACGACATCGAACGCGATGTGGCGGGCATTAATGGCAGCTGGCTATGGAATAAAAACGCCTGGTCCGGCGGAATCAACCTGGGCCTTGACCTCTCGAAAACAACACTGGGCGCCTTTACCGAAACTGAGGGTGATGGCTTTGCGCTGCAGATACCGACAAGAACCATCAAATCAAGGACCGGCAGCTTGAGCTTTACTGTTTCAAAAAACATTTCGCTTGATTGGGGCGTGCTGATCCCCAGCGCACGTGCCGGCATTCGCAAGGAATTCGATAATCCAGGTAGGCAGCTTGCCGTGCAGTTTGCACAGGATCCTTCCAATACCGATGTCGCATTCGACACCTCGGACCCAGACACACAATGGGGGGAAGTAGGCGTGGGTGTGAGCCTGGTAATGAAAAAAGGGCAGCAGGCTTTTTTTGAATATCGCCAGCGCTTTGCCCACAGTTTCTTGCAGGAGCGCAGTTGGGCGCTTGGTTGGCGCAAGGAATTTTAAGCTCTACCCTGGCATATCTTTATAAATGCAAGCTTGCAACGTGCGTAGCTATCCGTATGCTGCATGAGGCATTTCGTTCTCGTGAATACTTATGGCTTATATTTTCGATTTACATCAGTTACAGACCGTTGCACTACACAAAGCAACGGAATATCAAGCGGCAGCGCCGTTTCCTCATATCGTACTAGATGATTTTTTAAAGCCAGCTTGTGCTAAAGAAATTATCGAAAATTTCCCAAGTCCGGAAAGTCCCGTCGATTGGGATCGATATGGCAACCCCGGCTTTGAAATGAAGATTGCCTCCTCGAAAGAGGAACAATTCCCCGCCCCTGTAAGACAAGCTTTGCACGACCTGAATAGTGGGCCGTTTATACGTTTTCTGGAGCAGATTACAGGTATCGACCATTTATTCGCTGACCCGCACTTACTCGGCGGCGGGGTACATCTTTGCGGCCCCGGGGGGCACCTCGGTATTCATGCCGATTTTAATTGGCACCCAAAACTACAAGCACATCGGCGAGTCAACATGATGGTGTATTTCAATGAACACTGGCTTCCTGAATACGATGGTGATCTCGAATTGTGGTCAACTGATGCTAGTCACTGCATCAAAAGCATTTCGCCCAGCTTTAATCGCGCAGTTATCTTTAATGCCCATAGCAATGGCTTCCATGGTCATCCGAGGCCGCTAAAGTTGGCCCCTGGGCAGTGGCGTCGTTCAATCGCCATGTACTACTACAGCGCGCAAAGACCTGAGCATGAAATACATGCGCCGCATAATACCCGCTATAAAGGCCGCGACGTTCCGTGAACAACCTGGTGGCTTATAATGCCAGCCTGAATACATGCACAAGGCGAGATCCTGATGACTGCAATGATGAAAGCACTGGTAAAACGCCATGCCGAAAAAGGTATTTGGATGGAACAGGTGCCGGTTCCCGCTCCAGGCCCGAATGAAGTTTTAATTAAACTTGAAAAAACTGCAATTTGCGGAACCGATCTGCATATTTACAAATGGGATGAATGGTCACAACGCACCATCAAACCAGGCCTGGTTATCGGCCATGAATTTGTCGGCCGCATCGTCGAATTAGGCACGAGTGTTACCGGTTATAAAATAGGTGACCGCGTCTCTGCCGAAGGCCATATTGTGTGTGGTCACTGCCGTAATTGCCGTGCCGGCCGTCAGCATTTATGTCCCAACACCATTGGTATCGGTGTTAACCGAACCGGTGCATTCGCTGAATACATTGCAATGCCTGCTACTAATTTATGGCCAATCCCTGATGGCATTTCCTCCGAACTAGCTTCGTTTTTCGACCCTTACGGCAATGCCGCGCATTGCGCATTGGAATTTGATGTTATCGGCGAAGATGTCCTGATTACCGGTGCAGGTCCGATCGGCATTATCGCGGCCGGTATTTGCAAACATATTGGTGCCCGCAATGTCGTGGTTACCGACGTCAATGATTACCGTTTAAAACTGGCAGCCGACATGGGCGCAACCCGGGTCGTTAATGTATCCAAACAATCATTGAAGGACGTGATGAAAGATTTGCACATGGAAGGCTTTGATGTTGCTCTGGAAATGAGCGGGAATCCGCAAGCTTTTAACGACATGCTCGATTGCATGTACCACGGTGGCAAAGTGGCATTGCTTGGAATTTTACCCAAGGGTGCAGGCATTGATTGGGATAAAGTTATTTTCAAAGGCCTGACCATGCATGGTATCTACGGCCGCAAGATGTATGAAACCTGGTACAAAATGACACAAATGGTGTTAAGCGGATTTCCATTGCAGAAAGTACTGACGCATCAAATTCATATCGACGATTTCCAGAAAGGGTTTGAATTGATGGAATCAGGTCAGTGTGGAAAAGTGGTTTGTAGCTGGAATTGATTTATTTCTAACTAATAAAAAAAACGGGGCCTGAGCCCCGTCTTTTTATGGTACGAAATCTGGAATTAACCGCCAACTGAAAAACCCAGCACGACTTGATCAGAGGCCCGATCATCTTGATCCGTATCATAATAATTCAAACCAATATTGATCGGACCAAAGTCACGATTCACGCCGAATGTCCAATCGGTGTAGTTACCGCCGCCTTCAAAATCACTATGGCCAAGACCTGCCGTTAGATTGAAGCCATTGCCAACTTCCCAAGTACCACCCACTGCTAGATATAGCTGATCAATATCGGTATTGCTGTAATCAGGCGCATAACCCACGGTGAAACTCAGCATTTCGCTGTAGGTAACAACGCCAATAAATTCGGAATAATTGATATTGAAACCATCATTGCCGCCCAAATAATTGTAACGGGTGACATTCAGATCAAGATTCCAGTCATCGCTCAAATCGACATTGTAACCAACATACAAATCGACTTCGAAATCATGGCCGAGCTCTGAACCATAATCGACATTGGAACCCCAACCGCCGATATAAAAACCTGAATCACCGAAGCTGTAATCTACGCCAGCCTGAAAGGCAGGATCGAAATCGGTTTGCGTAATACCGCGAAATACATAGTCGCTAACTATTGAAGCATTGAAGCTCAAATTTGATTCGCTTTCTTCTGCTGCTTTTTCTTCAACTGGTGTTGCTTCGACAGCCATTTCTTCTTCTGCAGCGGGTGCCGCATCTTGAGCAAAGGCAAAAGTTGGCAACGCAAACAATGCAGCGGCTAGAGCTAGGGAAAGCTTGTTCGTCATGAGGATCTCCTGTTTTTATAGATAGTGACTTGTCTTGAGCTGGCCTACTGATCAGCACCACCGTCATTCCAAGTGTGCAAGAACACGGCTAACAATATATTAACCGTAGTTTGCAATATATATAGATACGTCCCCGTATATTTATTCTAAAAACCCGGAAAAAAGCCGTAAAAATTCAAATTTCACTGGCTGAAGGACCGATAATAAGGTCCTGTCCTCCTTTCACTCGATAAATTCCCATGACCCAAGCTGCCATTGCGCACTATTCACAAGAACTCAAACAGATCCGTGAGCAAGGCCTATTTAAGTCCGAGCGCATAATTGCTAGCCCGCAATCGTCTGAAATTGTGCTTGCCGATGGTCGAACAGTGTTGAATTTCTGTGCCAACAACTATCTGGGTCTGGCCGATCATCCCGAAATCATCCAGGCAGCGAAAGACGCGCTGGATACACATGGTTTTGGCATGGCGTCGGTGCGTTTTATCTGCGGAACCCAGGATATCCACAAGCAACTCGAACAAAAAATTGCTGATTTCTTTGGTACCGAAGATACCATTCTGTATGCCGCTTGTTTTGATGCCAATGGCGGTTTATTCGAGCCTTTATTGACCGAACAAGATGCGATTATTTCCGACGCGCTTAATCATGCGTCTATTATTGACGGCGTGCGTTTATGCAAAGCGCAGCGTTTTCGCTATGCCAATTGCGACATGAATGATTTGGAAGTGCAACTTAAAGCCGCCGATGCAGCCGGCTGTCGCATTAAAATGATTACCACCGATGGCGTATTTTCGATGGATGGTTTTATCGCGCCGCTCGATGAAATTTGCGCGCTGGCAAAAAAATATGGTGCGCTCGTGCATATTGATGAATGCCATGCCACCGGTTTTTTGGGTGAACACGGCAAAGGCTCGGCAGAAGTCAAAGGTGTACTTAGTCAAATCGATATTATTACCGGCACCTTGGGCAAGGCGATGGGCGGCGCACTGGGCGGATTCACCA
>JAYUUM010000049.1:0-5165 GCA_043754555.1 Arenimonas sp.
TTCCCGGATCAATGTAAGCCGGGTTGATGCCCCGGCGATAGCACAGGCCACGCAACGCCAGCGCGATAAACTGTCGTCAGTGATTTCACACACTTGTGAAAGGCCGCACTGCACAGGACTCTGGCCCATTGTCCATCCGAAACGCCCCTGGCACGCCGCGCTTTTGGATCAATGCTTCCAAGACTGTGCAAACTCGCTCCGAGACAAAACGAGTTCCAACTTCAATGGCGAGCGACTCTCGCGTGAACTCGTCGCTGACACAAAAAGTCCGCAGTTTCTGACCGTGAATGGTCTTTTCCTCCACAAAATCGAAGCACCACACCGAATTGGGCCGGTCCGCAACCACTTTTCGGGCGGGTGCACCACCTCGGATGCGCCGGTTTCGACGACGCAGTGGAACCGACAGCCCCTCGCGCCGCCACAAACGATGCACTCGCTTGGCATTGATCTTCTTCCCTTCCCCAACCCATTTTTTCTTCAGTTCTCGGTGAGCCAGGCGGTAGCCACGCCGCCGCTTTCGTGGATGCCGGGCAAACTCGTGTAACCACTTCACCAGATCGGCCTCACACGTCGTCTGCGCCCTGGCTTGATAGCGAGCACTCGACCGGGCAAGACCTACCAGACGGCAGACACGCCGCTCTGGGTAACCTTTGACCCGGGTCAGAAACCGTGCTGCGGCTTTTCTCTGGGAAGTGGCCAGAAGTTTTTTGAGCTGAGTTCCTTGAGGATGTCGATGTCCAGATCACGCTCCGCCAGCAGCCGCTTAAGCCGAGCATTCTCTTTCTCCAGCTCCCGCAGTCGTTTGACTTCGCCGGTCTGGATGCCGCCGAACTTCTTCCGCCAGGCATAAAACGTGTTTTCGCTGATACCCTTCTCCTTGCAAAGATCGCTCAGCGTCTTCTCGCCTTTCTCGCCTTCCTGTAAAATAGCAACGATTTGTTCGTCGCTCATCTGACCAGCTTTCATACAAAGCCCTTTCTTTCCGGGAGACGATGCTCCCTGCTTCAAGGGCTGGAAAATGAGGAAGTCAGTGGTACTGATTTTGGGTAGCAGACCAAACGGCGGGCTGCGCCAAGAATGCCTGAATCAGAACTGGTTTCTGTCATTGGAAGATGCCCAGCAGAAACTTGCAACTTGGCATAAGGAGTATAATACGGAAAGACCTCGTGCACGCTTGCGTAGACACCCCATACGACGTTGAAGATGCAGACGCCAGCGAGTTTTGCGGCTCAGTGGAATCAGCCCGGAGTTGCGGTATAAGCATGCTTGATAAAAGTTGAATTTAACCTCGCTGGTGGTACATAAAATGGGGGCAGGTCAATTTTTACTATGATATTCTCTTTAAGAATGTTGAGTGGACAACGTCATGTCCGCACTTGGTATGGGAGACGCGCTTTATGAGGTCTGAACAGAAATTTAAGGCATCTTCGATTTTAGGGGTAGGGTTATTTACCTCTATGTTTCCTTTATGTTGTCCTTTGAGCACACCCTCAGAAAAAACTTTCAAAGATGCTGTTTTACCTCCCGCAGGTATCTCGCGAAAGCTAAGCAACCTCACGCTCGCTAATTTTGAACAAGAAAAACTTCCACCTTTGAAAGAAGTGGAAAATGGAGACGCAACTTCTCGACGGGTTGGACTTTCAAAGCGAATAAATTTTTCAAACGAAGAGTTGGCAAATCAATTTAAGGTGGAAGGTGCAAAACTTGTTTCTCAAGATTTTACGTTCAGTTCCCCTTGGCTTTCTTGCAGAAACCTTCCGGCTGGAGCAGTAGCGACAGTTGTTGTAGGGAACCGGGTCCTTAAATTGTCAGACGATAATGATCGAACCCCCGTGGAGGTTTACTCAGCACTTGGGCAGAACGCACACATTGAGATTGCCAATATGCCTTCGATGCGAGATGTTGGTATGCCGGGGCGGGCGGGAGCTAATGTTCAATTTGTGAATGGGCCGAACACAAAACTTCAGCGCCGCTTTGAGGAACTTATAGCGGCCCACCTTAGGAAGACTAAAATCCCGGGCATTTGTGTAGCCGCGTCAGTTGATGGAAAAATTGTGGCCTGTGTAACCTCGGGAGTCCGTAGTACTTCCGATCCGGACAGAACTCCGATCACAGCGACCGATAAATTGATGTGGGGATCGATTTCTAAGCCGATAACAAACACTATCATCGGGGCATTAGTACAAAAAGGCGTCATGAAGTGGGATACTACTTTCGCCCAGGTATTTCCGGAGGCGAAGCAGGGAAATTCCAATCCCTCCCTTGATGCACCTGTATGGATGCTCATGAATCACACGTCAGGTTTGGGATACATAAACCCTCATCCAGAGGACCCGACTATTACCAACGGGACTGCGTGGAGGTATCGGGATTCAATTGAGCAATTTAAGCTCAAGCCGGTAGGACCTCCGGGTCAGAAAGAACTTTATACAGCCGGCTGCACAGCTGCTATCGCAATGGCAGAAAAATTGACCGGGCAATCTTATGAGGAGCTCTTAAAGAAATATATTTTTGGGCCCTTTGGCATGCAAACGGCCGGACTAAATTTGCCTGGTCCGGTATCAATGCCTCCATCTTTTCCGATGGCTCACATACAGACAACGAGTGAAGAGGTCGCAAAACCCAATTTTGATATCGCTGCGACCTCTAAAACCCAACTATGGAAATATGGTCCTGCCACAGCGGTCCATGGATCGATTATCGACATGTGCTTATTTGGCACTAATTATGTGATGGGATGTGAAAAAGGTAGCGCCGGCCTTTCGTCTGCAACGTTTCAACAACTCTTAACAATTCCAAATCAGACAAAAAACATCTCTATTAGGACGGTAGGGGGATGGGAAAAGCCTAATGACACTTGGTTTCAACATGGTGGGGTGATATCTGGGTATAACTGCATGTTACTTATCAATCCGACTGAGAAACTTTGTTTGGCCTATTTTCGCAACACCGACTTGAAAGGGCAAGTAGGCCCTTGGGATACTGTAATTGATGATCTCCGCTGGGAGCTTTTCCTTTATGGAAAGAAAAGATGAGTGTTCGAGGTGAATGCGCTGTTGTGCCAGATTAAGGTTCATGGGT
Source organism: Arenimonas sp. (assembly GCA_043754555.1). Taxonomy (GTDB): domain Bacteria; phylum Pseudomonadota; class Gammaproteobacteria; order Xanthomonadales; family Xanthomonadaceae; genus Arenimonas. The sequence goes on from JAYUUM010000049.1 coordinate 3,082, forward strand.
AGCAAAAGTACTTATTGCGCTACACTAAGACCAAAAAGACCAAATTTTTATTCCTCATCAAAATATGATGGTCTACGAAATTTAGACAGTGAACTGGGCTAAAATAAGGTGGATTGAACCACCAATGCGAAAGACTTACACTGCCGATTTCAAGGCAAAACTCGCCCTCGAAGCGATCCGAGAAACCAAGACCACTACCCAACTTGCCGCCGAATACGGCGTGCATCCAAATATGGTGACCAAATGGAAACAAACTGCACTCGCCGCCTTGCCCGACGCCTTCAAGCGCGAAGACCGCACCGATAACGAGAGGGAAGAGCAAAAGAAAAAGCAAGCCGAACTCTATGAGCAAATAGGACGCCTGACAACGCAGGTTGTCTGGCTGAAAAAAATCTGGCATCGAGTCACAACTCCGTTGTGACTGTGAGCCTTTCGCGGAGTGAACGCATGAAATTCCTCGAACGCGAAAATGCTGCTGTACCGCTTCTCGTCCAAGCCGATCTGCTGTCGGTGTCTCGTGCCAGTCTGTACTATCAGCCTGCTCCTCCCGACATGACCGAAGTGTTGTTGAAGCGACGGATTGACGAGATTTACACGGAATCACCGTTTTACGGCGCACGCAAAATAGCCACGCAACTCCAGCAGGAAGGCTATTCCTGCTGCCGCGTCACCGCTCGTAAATGTATGCAGCAGATGGGTATTGAAGCTATCGTGCCAAAGCCGAATCTGTCGCAGCGCAATCAGGAACACAAAGTCTACCCGTATCTGCTTCGTGGAATGCAGATAAAGCATCCAAATGCGGTTTGGGGAACGGATATTACCTATATTCGCCTGACCAATGGCTGGATGTATCTTGTGGCGTTCCTGGATTGGTTCTCGCGCTATGTGGTGGCCTGGGAACTATCCGACTGCCTGGAGTTGCCTTTTGTGCTATCCTGTGCGGATGCGGCTTTAGCACAGGCAATACCTGAGATTGTCAACTCCGATCCGAACACATTCGGATGTGATCAAGGGAGCCATTTTACGTCGCCTCGTTTTACGGAACGTTTTCTGGCGGCAGAGACGCGGATTTCCATGAACGGTCGTGGGCGTTGCTTGGACAACATTTTTACGGAACGCCTTTGGCGCAGCGTCAAGTATGAGGAAGTGTATCTGAACGAATACAGTAGCCCGCGAGAGGCACGGGCAGGCATTACCCGCTATATGAAGTTTTACAATCACCGCAGAATTCATCAGGCACTCAATTACAGGACGCCTGCTTCCATCTACGAGAATCCAAAACTTTTGACGAGAATCGACAAACCGAAAGGACAAGAATACATCTTAAATTAGGCGGAATCACTGTCTAAAGACTGTAGGCCACCATACACTTACCCAGCTCATTCAAATCATTGTACGCTTTTTAGTTACAAATGCAGTTTGGTTTTAACTTAGATGCCCCGGTGCGGATTTTTCCACGACTATCACTTACGTTTATGAGCACATTTTAGAGAACCTCGCCGAATGGAGCGATGACGCTATAAAAATAAGAAACAGGTATGCTTAAGTGTTCGTTCGCTAAATAAGTATACGCTCAATTTCATCCAAACTGACCTCATCATCACGCCGGTCGTACAAACCTGTCGTTCGTGCCGATTCATGGCACGCAAGCTTCTGGGCGTGTTCGAGCGTACCGCCATTCTTCAAGTACGTCGTGATGCCCGTTGCGCGAAACGTATGGCAGCCGATCAAGCCGCTGACACCCGCTTCAAGTGCCCGCCGCTTTATCATTCGATGCACATCGCGCCGCGTCATCTGGTTACCCGTCAGTACCCGCGACGTTCCTTCCGTCGTGCGAAACAGGGGGCTCTTCTTGTCACCCTCGATGCCCGCCGCTTCAACGTAAGCGTGAAGGTATTCTTCGGCGTTGTGGTGGGCCAGCACCTCGTGCTCACGACGGCACTCACGCGGGCGAAGCTGAACACCATGTCACGCGCCTTTTAGAAGGGTTCTCCCGGCGATTTGGTGAAGGCTGCCCGCCAATGAAACAATTAACGGGCAGACAACGAGCAATTGAACGCTAAATCAGCGGCGAACAGGTATCA
>JAYUUM010000050.1:0-5151 GCA_043754555.1 Arenimonas sp.
TGGCCGCGGCAAAGCTGGCGGTGTGAAGCTTGCGCGTTCATTCGACGATGTTCGTGACTACGCCAAGGCCATGCTTGGAACGAAGATGGCGACCTACCAATCGGCCGGTATTGAATTGCCGATTGATAGCGTATTGATTTGCGAAGGTACCGATATCGCCAACGAACTTTATCTTTCTGTGTTGACCGATCGCAGCAGCAAAACAATTACCTTCATTGCTTCGGCCGAAGGCGGCGTGGAAATTGAAAAAGTTGCGGAAGAAAATCCGGAGGCGATCAAATCATTACATGTGAATTACGTGCAAGGCTTGCAACCTTACCAGTGCCGTCAAATGGGTTTTGATTTGGGTTTGAATGCCAAGCAGGTTGGCCAGCTCACAAAAATCATGATGGGGCTGTACAAATTATTCAATGAGAAAGATTTGGCACTGGTCGAATTAAATCCACTGGCTATTTTGACCAATGGTGATCTCGCCGTGCTGGATGGCAAAATTAATTCCGATGACAACGCTACTTTCCGTCATCCTGATTTGGCCGCCATGCGCGATGTTCGTCAGGAGGATGAAACCGAAGTGCTCGCCAGTAAATACGATCTGAACTACGTGACCATGGACGGCAACATCGGTTGCATGGTTAATGGTGCCGGTTTGGCGATGGCGACCATGGACGTCATTTCATTGAACGGCGGTTCGCCGGCGAACTTCCTCGATGTTGGCGGCGGTGCGACTAAAGAACGTGTGACTGAAGCATTCAAACTGATTTTGTCGTCTGATAAAGTCGAAGCGATTTTCGTTAATATTTTCGGCGGCATTGTTCGTTGCGACATGATTGCCGAAGGCATTATTGCCGCAGTGAAAGAAGTCGATGTCAAAGTACCGGTCGTTGTTCGTCTTGAAGGTACCAATGTCGAAAAAGGCAAGGAGATTCTAAAGAACTCCGGCTTGGCGATTACGGCAGCCGACGACATTAACGACGGCGCGAAAAAAGTCGTTGCGGCGGCAAAAGCTAAAGCCTGATTTCGGAACTACAAAATATGCTTCCCTACCCCGTGCTTCACCAACGGGGCAGGGCTAGGGTGGGGGCACAACGCTTCGCCGCCTTTATCATTAAGGAAATAATTCATGAGCGTTCTAGTCAATAAAAATACCAAAGTGATCGTGCAAGGTTTTACCGGTACTCAGGGCACATTCCATGCCGAACAAATGCTGGAATATGGCACCAAAGTTGTTGGTGGTGTAACACCGGGTAAAGGCGGCAGCACGCACATCGGCCTGCCGGTATTCAACACCGTGCAAGATGCCGTTGATGCCACTGGCGCCGACGCGTCGGTAATCTACGTACCGCCTCCGTTCGCTGCAGATGCCATTCTGGAAGCAGCCGATGCCGGTATTCGCGTGATTGTTTGCATCACCGAAGGCATCCCGGTGCTCGACATGTTGCGCGTCAAAAACACTTTGCGCGGTTATGACGATGTGACTCTTATCGGTCCCAACTGCCCAGGTGTCATCACTTCGGGTGAATGCAAAATCGGCATCATGCCGGGCCATATTCACATGCCTGGTAAAATCGGCATCGTCTCGCGTTCGGGCACCTTAACTTACGAAGCTGTGCATCAAACAACGCAAGCCGGTTTGGGTCAATCAACTTGTATTGGAATTGGTGGCGACCCCATGCAGGGCATGAACTTCATTGATTGCCTGCGCTTATTCCAGGATGACCCGCAAACTGAAGGCATTATTATGGTTGGCGAAATTGGCGGCAGTGCAGAAGAAGAAGCCGCCGAATTTATTGCGCAATACGTGACCAAGCCGGTTGTCGGCTTTATCGCAGGCGCAAGCGCTCCGGAAGGAAAACGCATGGGGCACGCAGGTGCGATTGCGTCCGGTGGCAAAGGCACCGCAGCGGGTAAATTTGCTGCTATGGAAAAAGCCGGGGTTACCACCGTGCGCTCGCCCGGTGACTTAGGCGCAGCGATTGCCAAACGTCTTGCAAAATAATTATTGATTGAATGGTGAAATAAAAAAGCCGCGAAAGCGGCTTTTTTGTGGGCGATACATTACCTGCTCTTAACTCCCTCCTACTGCTTTTTAACGGGGGAGAGTTGAGGTGGGGGTCAAACCAAATTCGAAATAACAAGCAAAAAAATTCAGAAAAATCCTATAAATGTTTGGCAGTTAATCCGACAGCCTGTCAAAAATTATCAGTCAACGTATGTGATCAAAGCACATTGCTTTTAAAGCTCCCTCCCCCGCAGATACAGCGCGGGGGAGGGAACAAAGCAAAGACCACAAGCCACGGCCAATACAATCTACAAACACATCATAAAACATGGCTAGAGTAGAATCTCACCAATACGCTCATTCGCGCTGTATCTGCGGGGGAGGGCTAGGGCGGGGGCAATTGTCGCCACAAACTTGATGCTTTATGCAATGAACAGAAAATATGACTAAACAATTTCTCCGTATCGCGCTGGCTCAATTTGATTTTCCGGTTGGCGCTATCCAGGCCAATGCCGAAAAAATAATTGCCTTGGCGAATCAGGCGCGTGACCAATACCAAGCTGATGTCATCTTGTTCCCTGAGCTTGCTATTAGTGGTTATCCGCCGGAAGACTTGCTTAATCGCCCCGATTTTTTAAGTGATTGCGAGCAAGCAATCAAGAAAGTTGCAGAGTCTATTGAAGGTATTGTTGCGATCGTACCCGGGCCTCACGCCGTGGGCTCGGTCGTATTCAATGCCGCCTCGGTGATTCGTGATGGTGCCATTGAAGCGACTTATCACAAACGCGAATTACCCAATTACGCAGTGTTCGATGAGCGCCGTTATTTTGCTGCCGATAATGAAGCCTGCACCTTTGTGGTGAATGGCATCACGATTGGTTTGGTGATTTGCGAAGACTTGTGGTTTGCCGAGCCTTTGGCCGAAACAGTCAAACAAGGCGCTCAAGTAGTTTTGGTACCGAATGCCTCGCCCTTTGAAGCTAATAAAACAGTTCAACGTGACGCCTTGCTGGCGCTGCGAGTGAGCGAAGCAAAATGTGCGATTGCTTATTTGAACGTGATTGGTGGTCAGGATGAAGTCGTCTTTGACGGTAGTTCGGTATTGGCCGATGCCGATGGTACCGTGCATCCGAATGCCGAGGCATTTGCCGAACATTTATTGATTGCCGATTTTGATTCAAGTACGAAAAAATTTAATCGTGTTTACTGGCCAGCTGAGGTTGATGAATCCAAAGAAAGCCTGGCATGGCGTGCGATTGTGCGCGGTATCCGTGATTATTGCGGTAAAAATGGCTTTAAAAAAGTTTGGCTAGGAGCTTCCGGTGGCGTCGATTCAGCCTTGGTGATGGCATTGGCAGCAGAGGCGCTTGGCGCTGAAAACGTCAATGCGGTGCGTTTGCCATCGCGATACACCACCGAGTTGTCGAATGACTTGGCAGATGTACAGGCGGAAAAATTAGGCGTAAATATTTCAGAAGTCGCTATCGAAGCACCGTTTAAAGGCTTTCTGGAAACCCTTGCGCCGATGTTTGCCGGCAAGGCAGTTGATGTTGCCGAAGAAAATTTACAGTCACGAACGCGCGGTGCCATCTTAATGGCGCTATCGAATAAGCTGGGTGGGCTGTTGCTAACTACTGGCAATAAAAGCGAATACGCTGTTGGTTACGCGACTATTTATGGCGATATGTGCGGTGGTTACGCACCGATAAAAGATTTGTACAAGATGGAAGTTTTTGCGCTTTGCCGCTGGCGCAATGCGCAAGGCGATGGCGAAATAATTCCAGCGGCTGTCATTGATCGTCCACCCACAGCCGAGTTGCGAGACAATCAGAAAGACCAGGATTCTTTGCCGCCTTATGAAATACTCGACGGCATCTTGTATCGCTATATCGATCTCGAAAAATCGGCTGCCGAAATTATTGCCGATGGCTACGAAGCTGCAACGGTGCAACGAATTTTACGTTTGATTAAAATCAGCGAATGGAAACGTCGTCAATCTGCACCCGGACCGAAATTATCCCGGCGCGCGTTTGGTCGGGAGCGGCGTTACCCGATTACGTCGGGTTATTGAGCACGTAGGGGCGCCTTTAGGCGCGACCGATATTTGCGACCTGTCGCGCCTAAAGGCGCGCCTACAAATTAATAAACGCCGAACTTGCGACCGCCATGGATGGCGGAAGTGTCGAAAATGCAGGAGCATTTTTCGACCCGGCGTTTATTAATTCAATCGTGCAAATCGAAAACTTACTTGTACTCACCCGAGAACGGATTCAACTGGCGGAACAAGCCTTTTTTGCGTGGCCATTTGCCCACTAGGTAGGGATGGTCAGGCTGATTTTTTTGCAATACGCTGCGTGCGTCATCGGACAAGGTTTTTTGACCCACAGCGTTATAAGCCACGGCCATCAAGGCGAGAGCATCACCTTGATATTCACTTTGCGGATAGGTTTCGATCAAATGTTTGCCGCGATTAGCAGCAGCGACATAGGCGCCACGCCGCAAATAATACAAGCCGACGTTGAGTTCATAACGCGCAAGCAAGTTACGCAAGTAAATCATGCGTTGAGCAGAATCCTTTGCATAAATACTATTGGGGAAACGCCGCACGACTTCATTAAAGTCATTAAAACTTTGTGTTGGCGCACCTAAATCACGCGCTGACATATCCAGACGAGTAATGCGGGCAAATAAGGCATTACGCTGTTCAAAATTGATAACGGCTTTCAGGTAATAAGCGTAATCAATATTTTTATTTGTTGGATAGGTACGAATAAAACGATCAATGGTCGAAGACGCATCTTCGCGTTTGGCCTGTTTATATTGCACGTACGCCAACTCAAGCTGTGCCTGTTCGCTGTAAGCGCCGAACGGGAAGCGTGAGGTCAGACGTTGGTAATAAGTTTGGGCTTTTGGATAATTATCGTTATCCAGCGCTTTTTTGGCTTCGGAGTACATCTCCTCAACCGGCAGAGTTTCGGTTTTTTCTTCTTTTCCACCACCGAACCATTTGCCAACGGTTTTGCAGCTGCTCAGGCCGATGGCCAGGCTGATAATTAATAAAAAACGAAACGCGGCAGAAAATCGAATCATGGGGCAACCAGTTTGAGAACGCCCGAAGGGCATTGAGAAAGGGGATAATAACGGAAAGGGGC
>JAYUUM010000051.1:0-5100 GCA_043754555.1 Arenimonas sp.
TCAATACGCATATTCAATCTCTCAATGTGCCAATGCCATGTCTGCATCGGCAGACAAGCGAAAACAAGGTGATAACAGCCAGGACAAACCGACGCCAAATAGCATCGATAAACCAAACGTGTGTAGAGCAGGTGTCGCGGATAATGCCAACAAACCAAATGCTAGCAAGGTACTAGCAGCGCCCAGACACACAGCTAACCAGCTCGATGCATCGGTGTGATGTTCAAGCAAGAAAATTCCGTAATCTACACCGGTTCCCAATATCAGAAAATGCGCGAGCACGGTAAATAATTGTACCGGTTCGCCAAGCCAGGCAGATGCAGACAAGCTCGCCAGTGCGGCAATGATCGTCGGTAACATGGCACGCCAGGCATGAGATTTGTATCGATGTAATAGCGCGAGTGCCACCAGAACATAGCCGACAAAAAGTAGCAGCGTCATTTTGCTTCGATAATGGGTCAGCAAGCTGGAAATTTCACCGGAGCGATCAATCATTTTCACGCCGGAAATCGAAGCGGTGGCTTGTGCAAGTTTTTCAAGCGACTGAGCTGAATGCAATCCGTTGACCATCACTACACTACCCCACTTACCGTCAGCCTCGCCCAGATACTGTGCTTGCATTGCCTGAGTAAATTTCATCGGCAGCCATTCTTTAAAAGTGAATGCAATCTCACTAGAGGGTTGTCTTTCGAGATCTTCGCCGAGTGATGCTGATGTAAAACTCAATATATTATCTTCAGCATTGGCTACCAAAGTTCGGTTTTCGGATTGTCGTTTTTTAGAAGGAACCCAATCGCTGAGTGCGTTATATGAACGAATCGTTTTTGATTCCACCAATGAATCAAGGACAGGTTTAAGTGTTTCTTCGGTTTGCAACAATGCTTCTTCGCTTTCAGCTCTTACCAGTAAATATTGTGCCGGGCTAGGTAAATCTAAGATTTCCGAAATTTCTTTTTGTTGCTTGATCAGATTCGCAGGCGAACTTTGCAATTGCCGCAAACTATCTTCGGTGTGAATCTTAGAAAAGCCAAAGCCGATGAAAAGGACAACTGCGAGCGCAAATAATTTGTGCGAAGTCTTATGCCAATTCCAGCGTGGCCATGACTTTATAGAATTAGATATTTTTTCCGAAAGCCAACTTCGTTTTGGTGCCTGCTTGTCTAAATAAGGGAACCAGCAAACCACCGTCAAGAACGTAGCGAGCAGACCGACAGCTGAAAACACCGCCATCTGTTGCAAGCCTGGTAAAGGCGCCATGCCAAGACTCAAATAAGCCAAGGCACTGGTAATAAACGCCAGCCACATTCCAGGCAATAAGTACCGCATCATCGGGAACGGCTTGGTCTCGGGATTGCCTTGTCTACTAGAAAAATAATGAATGCCGTAATCTTCGGCGACACCGACCAGACTCGCACCGAAAACCAGTGTCATTAAATGCACTTTTCCGAAAATCAATGCAGTCACACTGATACCCGCAGCCAGGCCAATTAATAGCGAGCCAGAAACCAAGAACAATGGCCGGAATTTCATGAATGCGAAGAAAACCAAAAGCATTACGGCTGCCAGTGAACCGGAACCAATCGTATTGATTTCCCAATTCGCCCGAACAGCAGCGGCTTCTGCATGCAATGGCACACCGGCATTCAGAATTTCAATATCGGGATGCGAGCGTTTGGCATCACTACCGGCAGATTCAAGTAATTGCTGAATATGGGCAACGCCATCCAACTGGAACGCAGACAACTCGCTTTCGTATTGCAGTACAACCCAAGCCTTGTCTCTGGTTTGAGTGAGTAAAAAGCCATCTTCCTGCGTGATGCCTTCACCCAGTCGCGATTGCCACCAATCAATCGATAGCCCCAAAGGATCTGATATCCAGCTGCTCAAACCGCCCGAGGCACCGACGCTATACAAGCGCTCCATGCTTGATTGCTGCAAATCATCGTCACTTGTTTGTTCAAGAGTTTGTTTTTGCTGCGAAGTTAACAGGCGATCGCGATAACGCGCGTAAAAATCAAGCGCTGCCTGGGTGTCTTGTTCGGAGCTAACCTGAGCGCGCAATAATCCGCTTGTTTTTTTAATACGAACATCAAAAATGGAAGCGGCTTGCTTGCTGACTTCGGAATCTTTGCTGCCGATCAGGATAACGACATCACGTGTCGCCGCTTTCGCCATGTTGTCATTGGCACGGGTGACCAATACATCTTGTTTCGTATTCGGCAGCAAGGCCATCACATCGCTATCAAGATTATTCGATTTCCAGAATTGAACCTGATGAAAACACAGGGCAAGCACGAGCACGGACCAGATGATGGCCGCGAATAACTCGATACGTTGCCTTGCTGGCTTCATTGGAAATACTTCAACTCTTCAGCGCTGAGGGAATTTGGAACTTCGCTGACGGCGGAAAAAATCAGCTCGGTTTTGTCGCCACTCTTTTCTTCCATCAATACTTTCTGGATATAGCGGTCGCCTTTCACTTCAACACGGGTAAAGACTCGTGCCATGCCACCTTTCGGTTGTAATTGCAGGTTCCAGATTCCATTGCTTTCGCTGCGCTGGACTTTGAAATATTTCGCCAGTTCGCCTTCATCGCCCGACAACATCGCCAACATGATTTTGCTCATCGCGGCATTCGGCTTTTTACCGCTTTTTTTCACCGAAGGTTTTTTCTGATCCAGATTGATGATAGCGCCAGAGTTCCTGACCAGAATCAGCGATGGGAACGGTTTGATGCCTTGCCAGACGACACCGTTCGATTTCGAAACCAAAAAACGGCCTTCAGATTTCAACGGGTTTTTAAAACCATTCATGTAGCGGACTTGTTCAAAATTGCCACGCAAGATATTTACTTCGGGAATCAGGCTGATCTTTTTAGCTTGTGCATAAACCGTGCTACCGAATATTCCCGATAGCATCAATGCAAAAAATAAGGCGGCCAATATTATTCTGGTCAAATAACTATTGAATACCGTCATCCCCGCGTAGGCAGGGATCTTGTGCCTTTCAGCTTTCATCGCAGTCTGTAAAAAAGTCGCTGGACTCCCGCCTGCGCGGGGATGACGCTGCATATTGTTTTTACTGTCTGCGTCATATTGTGAGGCATAGCCGAAGTTAGACGCATGAAAGTCACTCATGGCTTTATCCCGAGTCTTTGCAGCAGAACAGCCGGTGATTGGAAACACATTTCCTGCGTCTCAATATCCACGGCTACCTGTACGGAATATGCACGCGTCAAGGCTTTACCGGACTCGACATCAGTTACTAGATATTCAATCTTCAGTCGATATTCCCATTCGATAATCTTTGCGCGGACTTTTACTTTCTGGCCATAGCGCAAAGGCGCGACATACTTGGTGCGAAAATCTACGACCGGCCAGGCAAAACCGGAATCACGCATTTGCGGATAGTCATAATCAATTTTTTGCAAAAGCGCACATCGCGCAAGCTCGAAATATTTCAAATAATGTCCATGCCAAACGACCGCCATTGGATCCAAGTCGTGGAAAGCCGGCGACAATTGGATCTCTGCAGACCAATCAGGTTTCATAAAGACTCCATGAATCAGTACGAATTTCCTCAAGCAAGGCGCGTAGCTCTTTATCGAGGGCGCGATCTTCGACAATGAAAGGAGTCGATGTCTTTAAACGTGCATGCATATCAGCCAGCGTTGCACTTAGTTTAACTTCGGAATCCAAGCCCATCCGCAGTTCAACTGCCTGACTAACAGTAATTAATAATGCGGCGGCTACTTGTTCGGTCAGTTCGATAATGCGTAAACAATCACGCGCGGCTATGGTGCCCATGCTGACTTTGTCCTGATTATGGCATTCGGTTGAACGTGAAAATACCGATGCCGGCATCGTCAATTTCAAGGCTTCTGCGGTCCAAGCCGAGGCACTAATTTGCAAGGCTTTGAGTCCATGATTCAGTGCTTTGCGCTCGCCTTTTGCGCCGGTTAAATTTGCCGGCAAGCCATGGTTGTATCGCTCATCGACCAGCAAGGCCATTTGCCTGTCCATTAAGTCGGCTAGGTTGGCGACCGTGTTTTTCATGGAATCCATAACGAAGGCTATATGACCACCATAAAAATGGCCACCGTGTAGAACCATCTCCTGCTCGGCATCAATAATGGGGTTGTCGTTGGCGCTGTTTAGTTCATTCTCGATGGTCTGTTTAAACCATGGCAACGCATCTTCAAGTACGCCAATGACATGTGGTGCACAACGCAGTGAATAACGATCCTGCAAACGCTTTTCATTGCGAGGCGGTCGATCAGAAGCGAGATCTTCACGCAAACGAGCGGCTATTCGTTGTTGTCCGGCATGTGGCTTCACCGAAAAAAGCGTTTCATCAAAATGGTGGGCATTACCTGCGCTACCAATAACTGCGTAAGCAGTAATACGTGTGCTTAAACGTGAAAGATAATCCGCGCGTTTCCAGGCAAGACAAGCCAAGGCCGTCATGACGGCGGTACCGTTCATGATGGCAAGACCTTCTTTTGGTCTTAGTTGAATAGGTGCCATTCCGGCAGCCCTTAATGCATCGGCAGCCGAGTGAATTTCGGTTTTCACCATGACTTCCCGCTCACCGCACAAAACAGCGGCGACATAAGACAAGGGGGTTAAATCACCACTTGCACCCACCGAACCTTCTGCAGGAATTCTCGGTAATATATCGTGTTGCAATAATCCGGCAATTTGTTCAAGCAATCCGTAACTCACCCCAGAAACACCTTTGGACAAAGAGACAAGACGCGACACAAGAATTGCGCGAGTTTCTACTTCGTCAAAAAAACGGCCCAGGCCACAACCATGATAGGTATAAAGATGTTGCGGTAACTCGGAAATCATCGAAGGCGGAATAGTCACTGTGCAGGAATCGCCGTATCCGGTGCTGACGCCGTAAACAACACCGTCTTCAGCGATTAAACGATCAACAAATTCTGCCCCACGGCTTATACGGGTACGAAAACTCTCGCGCTCCGAAAGTTTTAGTGTGCTGGTGCATAGTGCAATGGCAATAACATCTTCAATCGAGATATCGGCGCCTTCAATAAGTACCGAATTGTTTTTTATTTCATTATTTTTCATCACGAGC
>JAYUUM010000052.1:0-5094 GCA_043754555.1 Arenimonas sp.
TTGCGTAGTACTGAAGCATTTTGTAGCCTAATTCATCATGGGCAACAAAGGTTGAGAACGCCAACATTTCAGGAGTAATGGTACCCACACCACCCGTCAGATTGATTGGTACGCAACCTGCAATGGGATTAGTAAAGGTGACGCCGTCTGAGTTTGCATAACAAATGCCGTTCCGCGATGGTCCAATGGCTTGGCGCAGAGCCAGCACATTAAACAAACCATCGGCGGTGTCATTTTGCTCATTCCGGGCATAAACCATTCCGGCATCCCAACTGAAGTAACGATCACCGATCTCGAACGAGCCTTCCACGCCGCCGGAAAAGCCAAAGGTGTCAACGTTTTGACGGAAGCTACGTCCACCGGTTTCCACTACACGGCGCTGGAAGCGCGTGATGTCTTGACCAAATGGATTGTATTGGCTGAACCGGCTTATGGCTAAAGTTGCTGATTGGCCGGAGCCTACACCAAAACCACCCGTGACAGGCATAGACGCAAGTAACTGCTCCGACTTACGATTGTTATAAGTAATCGATGCATCAAAAGCGAGGTTATCTGTTATTTGGAAACGGCCACGTGCAAATGTAGAAATGCGCTCTTGTGGAGTGAGCAAATAGTTGTCAGGGGCAAAGTTATAAGTATCCGCGCCTGTGCGTAAACGCATAGGGCCTGCAGCACTGTCACGCGTAGCAGTGCCTGTGCGACAGAAAGGAGTATTAGCAGTGCCGCCACCAGTTGTAGGGCGTTGGTTGCCCGCAGCGGTAAAAGCTCTTAGTTCGTTACCGTTTGCATCAAAAGTTGGCACAGTTGAGGTTGGCGCACCTGTTACAGGGTCTAACCAAAGAGGTTGACCAGCAGCATTTTGTGTTTGGCATTGCGTTGATCCAAAACCAAAACGTCCGTTGGGTACAGTGGAGCTATTACCTACACCCGGAGCCCCAGCGACAGCCAATCTGGAAATTTCGCGATCACCTGCGCCAACTGGATCTTCTTTCACATAGCTAGCACCCATCATTGCGCTAAAACGACCTTCAGCCGATACAGCACCAACAGATACGTCGAACGATTCGCGCGCGCCGTCGCCTTCGCTGAACTGACCATAATAGGCATTTACTTCAGCGCCTTCATAATTCTTTTTCAGAACAATGTTAACTACGCCTGCAATTGCATCTGAACCATATAAAGTCGAAGCGCCGTCTTTCAGCACTTCAATGCGCTCAACTGCTGAAGTTGGAATTGTATTTAAATCAACTGCGCCGCCTAAGCCTGTACCACCGACCCAACGACGACCATTGACTAACACCAAGGTGCGGTTAGAGCCTAAGTTACGCAGGCTGACACCGGTTTCACCATTGCCGCCGTTGTTGAACGTCGTGTTCAATGTTGAACCATTCGCGCTTAGGTTTTGGATTACGTCACCAATGGAGGTGAGGCCTTGTTCGGCAATAGCCTGCTTGGTCAAAACGAAAACGGGCTGCGATGTTTCTGCATCAACACGCTTAATGCGTGAGCCGGTTACTTCGACGCGCTCAAGTTCTTTAGCTTCATCTTTGGCGGCATCTTGGGCAAATGCCGAAGCGGTTGCTAAAGATGCAGTAGCGCCGACAAATAATGCAAATTTGATTGCATTAGACAGCTGATTAATGTTGGACATTTACTCTCTTTCTCCAGAAGTAAAATTAGTTAGGTGTCTTTGCTAGATATGTCTTTAATTAATAGACATATGTAAGTTATCCGTTAAGACAGATGTTTAGCTGGGGGGTTCTGCTTGTTTAATGTGCCGATAGTGACTTTTCGATGCGCAGAGACTGATGGGGCTGCGTCGCGGCACTGCTCCTAAATGCTGATGGTGTCAGGCCAGTCTCTGTGCGGAATGATCGACAAAAAGCCGAGAATGTAATGAACCCAACTTTGCTCGATATCTCTAAAAGTGAAAGCCTGCCAGCTCTGATTAATTGCTTAGCACGAGTCATACGCAATCGATGGGCATATTCCATTGGAGTCTCTTGAAATACCTTAGAAAACATTCTGATGAAATGCCCGTCAGAATAATTAGCAATTTCTGCCAAACCACTAATTCGCTCAACCTGCCCGGGGTTTGACGCGATATGTAGCCTTGCCTTGCATAGCCTCTGGAATGACTGCCTTCGCAGTCTATCAGTGCGGCCCGGACAACGGCTTAATTCCACTTTTGCTTGGCTTTCAAGCAGAAACATCTTTTCGGCAAGACTTAATTGGTATGAAGTGTCCATAAGAGCATGCTCATGCACGGCATGAATTAAGCACTTATTGATAGCTCTAGTACACGAGTCGGTTAGTTCGACGAGCGACTGCAAAGCCAAGCTCGAGGTGTGTGGATCAGAAACAAGGTTATGTAAAACCCGTGCGGGAATAGAAATACCCAGCCATGAGGCCTCACCCATAGAACTCAGCTGAAGGGGGCCATCGGCATTGACATAATGCAGGCCCTCGCAAAGTGAAAAACAGGAACCAGATGCATTTACTTGAACATGCCCACACTCAACGAACCATACACTCAAGATTCCACGAGAAACACTAATTTTTGCTCCCTTGCCAAATGCAAGAGTTAGTAAGGGCAGGCCAGTGATGCATGCAGTGTCTTCATCAGTGATCTCCACTGGCCGTCCAAAGCTAGCAACTTTAACGTTGAATGTCATTGCAAATGTCTATGTTCATTTTTTATTTTGAGCAGGATTGCTTTTTCACAAACCGATCTTGTATTTTAATTCGCATAATTGAAAACAAGGGTGATCGCTAGCTCATAATTAATTAAAAGCCAATAACTCACAATTCAAATAATATTTAAAATTTGGCTTGATCGTACCTGCTAGTTCTTACAGGTAGACACAAAAAAAAATAATGAGACCATTTTCACTATGCAGCTGCATGCTAAATAAGCGCGTAGTTTTGATCGTAAATAAACCCGCCAGGGCTTCCGGATAATCGTTTAAATGGGCTCGGATTTACAAGGCATCGATAGAATTCCAAGCTACTTACTTGCAAAGGGCTATTTGAAAGTTGGTGAAAAGACTTTAGATTGCTCCACCTATCAAATTGTCAGCTCAGAGCCACCAATAAGACTATTTCCAAAGGTCTTCGCAGTCTTGCTGGAATTGGCTCGGAACAGAGGAGAATTCGTTTCGCGGGAGGAATTGTTAAGTAAGGTCTGGCCAGATAAAACAGCTGCGCCTGACGTTGTAAAACAAGCAATTATGGAAATAAGGCGCGCTCTTGATTCAAATGACGCTGATACTTCTGTTGTTGAAACCTTACCTCGCAAAGGTTACAGACTAAAAGTTAAAACGGCCTATTTTGAATCACTGTCGGTTACTACCTTATTAAATAATTCACTTCTAAGCGATTTAGAAATCGATAATGCAGACATCAGAGATTCATCTATTAACTTGGGAAAAAAGCAGGTCATTTGGATCTTTGGAATGTTGGCCGTCATTTTGATAATTCTCATCTTTATTGCTCTCAGATTGTTACAATCTGATCTTAGTTAAAGCTAATTTAGTTTAAGAGCTTTATATACTTATTCATTTCATAAGCACCGCTCACAGCGGTAATAGGTCTGGCTGGTCCCGAAAGCGTCGACGCCAGCGTAATGCTCGGTCTGCTATTGGTCACCGCCTTTATCGCCGGATCGCGCCGTAGGCACGGTGCTACCAGTTTTTTCAAGCGCTTCATTGACGATCTCGGCTGTGAGTTTTTCCTCGGCGTACATCAAGCTCTTTCATGCGCGCCATCAAGGACGCATCCATGCCAGCGTATTTGGCTCGCCACTTATAAAACGTGACACCGCAATGCCATGTTCCTGCAGGAGATTGGCGACCGGCGTACCGCACTCTGCTTGCTTCAATACCGCCGGTATCTGGCTATCGCAGAATCGTGACTTTTTCATAGAAATCTCCTGAGATTAGAATACGAGAAAACTCTACTTTTGGATCCTGCTAATTAATGGAGTAATTACCCTAGCATGTAAAGCGGGGGGAGGTGGAGGAAGGTATATGCCCAACGCTCCGATCCAGCTTTGCGACCGAACCTGTCATTTATGACAGTTCACGCGGCAAAAACCTCAAGGTAGGGTGGGCATGTAAAAAGCCCAGTGCCTATGGGTATTGTAGTTTGCATTTACCAAACGCAAAAAGCGCAAATACCGCGAATATCGGCTCTGCCACAAAACGAATAAAGTGCCCGGACAAAGCAGTCTGGCGCTAGATAAAAGAATGCCGTGCGCATGATTAATTGGTCGAGAATTGAAAAGCTAAAGTCAGCTAAAAACCTGGAAGACCTTACTGCACAGATTGAAGAATACGCTAGCGAGGTAGGTTTCGATAACTTTGGTTTTGCTGCCAAGTTTCCCGCCATGCATCACCAAAAAGATGGGTTCTTTGCTCGTCAGAATTACAAAAACCTGCTGTCGGAAAATTATTCAAAATTGAGAAATCCGGAATTTGTTAAAACGGATGCCAGAGCGCAAGTCTCCATTAAGAAACTCCCTGCTGGCGCTTGGCGAGTCAGTGGAGAAACAAGCTATGACAATCTGTTCGAGATTTACACACCCACCATGCGCGCCCAGCTAGACCAGGCGTCTGAGTTTGGCGTGCGATCGGGCATTACCTTGCCGCTTTCCATCCAAAACATAGAGTGGGGGTTTTTGACGTTTACATTGCGTAGTAATAATTCAATTAAGGACCTCGAAGCGCAGTTGCTTGACGCGATGCACTTTACGAGTTTTGCGTCCTCCGTCTGTGAACAAATTGCCGGCCGAAACAGTAAAAAACATAAGCTATCGATGCGCGAGCTGGAAATATTGAAATGGGCAGCAATAGGTAAAACATCATGGGAGATTTCTTCCATATTCAATATCAGTGAACGAACAGTAAATTTTCATCTGACCAACATCGCCAAGAAACTCGGCGTGACTGGGCGACGAGCTGCCTGCTCAGTAGCGATTGCAAGAGGAATAATTAGTCTTTAATCAGGCCGCAGACGCCGAACTTACGAGTCATCAACTAGAAGCGATCCGTTAATCAGTAGAAGTCTAAAGTAGACAATGTCTAATCATCATTT
>JAYUUM010000053.1:0-4996 GCA_043754555.1 Arenimonas sp.
TTTCGCGAGGCTGAAAAATGCTCCTGCATTTGACCAGACATTCGTCTGTTAAAAGCCAGCACTCCTGCCGTCCATGGCAGTCGCAAGCTCGCTCCTACGTGTCAGTCTTTTCTGAGCATAGCTGCTACGGACGAGTCACCGCAGAACCAGTGCCGGTTCCTGCATCACGGATAGTTGCTCTTGTAACTGCGTGATAACACCCTCCCAATGGCGAGATGATTCAAACCAGGGAAATGCAGCAGGGAATGCCGGATCGTGCCAACGTCGGGCAATCCAGGCATGGTAGTGAATAATCCGCATGGCACGCAGAGCTTCAATTAAATGCAATTCGGCCCGATTAAATTTCCGGAAAACTTCATAGCCTTCCAGTAGCCATGCCATTTGTTGTGATCGGGTTTCAAACGAGCCATTGAGTAGCATCCAGCAATCCTGCATGGCGGGGCCGGTAAGTGCGTCATCAAGATCGACAAAATGCACGGTATCGTCGCGCCACAATAAATTACCGGGATGGCAATCACCATGCAATCGCAAGGTGTCAAAATTACCGGCTCGACAAAACGCGTTTTCAATTTGATCGATTAGTTGTTCGGATAATGCAATGAAATTATCTTCAAGTTCTTGCGGCAACCAATGGGCTTCGAGTAAATAATGTACGGGTTCTTCGGCTTTATTTTTGATTTCCAATTTTTCGCGATAAATAAAATCTTTTGATTCACCGACGCAATGCAAACGCCCAAGCACACGGCCAATATGAATCAGGGTTTCTTTGTCGCCGGGTTCGGGTGCATGACCACCTTGCATCGGAAATAATGTGAAACGCAAGGTTTCATCATGATGCAGCGTTTGCTCGTTAATGATTAAAGGCGCGACCACGGAAATATCGGCGGCTAACAATTCGGCACTGAAGGCGTGTTCTTCCAGAATGGCATTGTCGGTCCAGCGTTCAGGCCGATAAAACTTGGCGACCAAGGGTAAGGCGTTATCGAGGCCAATTCTATAAACGCGATTTTCATAGCTGTTCAAGGCCAGCACACGGCCATCGCATTCAAAGCCGAGCGATTCTACGGCTTCGAGAATACGGTCGGGGTCTAGCTCGGCGAATGGCGCATCATGTGTTTCAGACATAGTCCGCTATCTTATCCGGTAACGCAGCTATCGGTGGCTGGTTCCATCCTGATCAACAAGCGGATAGACTCTGGCTAGATTGTTTACAGGCGCGCTGTCGGTAATATGCCAGTGCTTCGCAACATCATTGAGGCAGCGGAGGAACTGAGTTCTTATGCAACCCACCGATATTCGTGACCCGGCTTATTTTCTAAAAGTGGTTGATTGCCAATTGGCCTGTCCGGCCCATACGCCGGTTCCCGAATACATTCGGATGATTGCGGCGGGTCGTTACGACGACGCGTATATGTTGAATTGGGAATCGAATGTTTTTCCAGGAATTTTGGGACGGACTTGTGACCGGCCTTGCGAGCCTGCTTGCCGTCGTGGTCGTGTTGAAGAAAACAATGGCGAGAAACCAGAGCCGGTCGCGATCTGTCGACTTAAACGCGTTACCGCGGATTTCAAAGACGATATTCGGCATCGTTTACCAAAAGTAGCCGCACCCAATGGCAAACGAATTGCCTGCGTGGGAGCAGGGCCTGCATCATTGACGGTAGCACGCGATTTAGCACCGCTGGGTTATCACATCACGGTATTTGATGGCGATCCCAAAGCCGGCGGCTTTATGCGCACGCAAGTGCCGCGTTTCCGTTTGCCCGAAGCGGTGATTGATGAAGAAACCGGTTACATCCTTGATCTAGGGGTCGAGTTTCGCGGTGGGCAGAAAGTGGAGTCGCTGCAATCTTTATTAGCCGAAAATTATGATGCGGTATTTGTGGGTTGTGGTGCACCGCGTGGCCGTGATCTGGATTTGCCGGGGCGTTGGGAAGCAAAAGAAAACATTCATATCGGTATTGACTGGTTGTCGTCGGTATCATTCGGCCACATCACGAAAATCGGCAGGCGCGTGATTGTTCTCGGCGGCGGCAATACTGCGATGGACTGCTGTCGCTCATCGCGCCGATTGGGTGGCGATGAAGTGAAAGTGATTGTGCGTTCCGGTTTTGATGAGATGAAAGCCTCGCCTTGGGAAAAAGAGGACGCGATTCACGAAGGCATTCCGATTATCAACTTCATGGTGCCCAAAAGTTTTGAACATCGCGACGGAAAATTAATTGGCATGATGTTCGAGAAAGTGAAAGCTGTGATTGATGCCAAAGGCAAGCGCAGTCTGGTGCCAACTGGCGAACCGGATGAATTAGTTGAATGCGATGACGTGCTTATTGCCGTCGGCCAGGAAAATATTTTCCCCTGGATTGAACGTGATATCGGTATCGCCTTTGATGAGTGGGGTATGCCGGTGGTGGATAAGCACAGCTTCCAATCCAGTCTGCCGAAAGTTTTCTTCGGTGGTGACGCGGCATTCGGTCCGAAGAATATTATCTGGGCAGTCGCGCATGGCCATGAAGCGGCGATTTCCATTGATAAATTATTGAATGGCGAAAATGTTGTTGTGCGACCAGCGGCGATGATGAATCTTGTTTCCCAGAAGATGGGCATACACGAATGGAGTTACGGCAACGAGATTTCTCCGGACGAGCGCTTTAAAGTGCCGCATGAAGAAGCTGAGAAAGCACTGAAAAGTATCAGTATTGAAGTCGAGCTGGGTTTTGATCTGAAGCTGGCATTCAAGGAAGCCGAGAGGTGTCTGAATTGCGATGTGCAAACGGTATTTGTGAAAGATGCCTGTATTGAATGCGATGCCTGCATGGATATTTGTCCGATGGATTGCATCAGCTTTACCCACAATGACGAAGAAGAAAATTTACGCAAACATTTGACAGCACCGGCGCTAAATTTAACGCAAGACCTATACGTGTCGGGGCCATTAAAAACCGGTCGCGTGATGGTGAAAGACGAAGACGTTTGTCTGCATTGCAGCCTGTGCGCTGAACGCTGCCCGACCGGTGCTTGGGATATGCAAAAATCACTATTGGATCTAACGCGAGCAGGCCCTGGCTGCCGCAGCAAAACAAGGCAGGCGGCTTAACCACATGACGATACCTATCAGTGCCATTAATGATTTCGTCGTCAAGTTTGCCAACGTGAATGGTTCCGGTTCTGCATCGGCGAACGAGATGTTTGCTAAATCCATTTTGCGAATGGGTGTTCCGGTCAGTCCACGGAATATTTTTCCTTCCAATATTCAGGGTTTGCCGACCTGGTACGAGGTGCGTGTTACCGAGCAGGGTTATCTCGGCCGCCGCGGTGGCGTGGACTTAATGGTCGCAATGAATCCACAGACCTGGGCTGCCGATTTGAAAGAAATTGAGCCCGGTGGGTATTTGTTTTACGACAACAGCAAGCCGATTCCACTCTCGCGTTTTCGCGATGACATTCATGTCATCGGTGTGCCGCTGACAGAAATCTGCAATGCCGCTTATACCGATCCACGTCAACGCCAGTTATTTAAGAATATTGTCTATGTGGGTGCTTTGTCGGTATTGCTGGATATCGAAAGTGCAGTGCTTGAAAAATTAATCGCCGAGCAATATAAAAGCAAACCAAAATTGCTTGATTCCAATGTGCAGGCCCTGCATATGGGGCGCGAGTATGTGCAAAAGAATTTGCCGCATCCCATTGGCTTGCGAGTTCAACGGGCTGACAAAGTCGGCGATCGTATTTTCCTGGAAGGTAATAGTGCTGCGGCGCTCGGAGCGGTCTATGGTGGTGCAACGGTGTGCGCATGGTATCCAATCACGCCGTCATCGTCCTGCGCCGAAGCCTTCCAAAGTTATTGCATGAAATATCGCGTTGATGCCGAAACAGGCAAGAATTTGTACGCGATTGTACAGGCCGAAGATGAAATTGCTTCGATCGGTATGGTGGTCGGTGCCGGCTGGAATGGCGCGCGTGCGTTCACGACGACATCGGGACCTGGCATTTCATTAATGACCGAATTTATTGGTCTGGCCTATATGGCCGAAATTCCGGTGACTATTATCAACGTGCAACGCGGCGGGCCTTCAACCGGCATGCCAACGCGTACTCAGCAGGCCGACATTTTGTCCTGTGCTTACGCCTCGCACGGCGACACAAAGCACGTGCTTTTATTTCCTGAAGATCCAAAAGAGTGTTTTGAACATGCCGCAGCTGCACTAGATTTAGCCGATCGATTGCAAACGCCGATTTTCGTGATGAGCGATCTGGATATTGGCATGAACCAGCGTTTGTGCGAGCCATTGCAGTGGGACAAGCGCCGGGGTTTTGATCGCGGCAAAGTCATGACGTCAGAAGAGCTGGAGTCGGGCAAGGAGTTTGGCCGTTATCTGGATGTTGATGGAGATGGGATTCCCTATCGCACGTATCCGGGCACGCATCCAAGCAAGGGCAGTTTCTTCACTCGCGGCACCACTAAAAATGCCTATGCCGGTTATTCTGAACAGGGGCCGGATTATTTATACAATGTCCATCGCCTATTAAAAAAATTCGACACCGCGAAAGCTTTGGTGCCGCAGCCTATTATCAAGAAAGCGAAGCAGGCCACGGAGTTTGCGGCGATTTATTTTGGCTCGACCAGCCCAGCAATGGCAGAGGCAATCGAAGTGCTTGAAGCCGAGCATACCGATCTGGATATTTTAAGATTGTGTGCGTTTCCGTTTCCCGATTCGGTCGCCGAGTTTATTGCCGAGCATCAAACTGTATTTATCGTCGAGCAAAATCGCGATGCGCAAATGCGAAGTTTGTTGGTCAATGAATTTGGAATTGATCCGGCCAAGTTGGTGCCGATCTTGCATTACGATGGCACACCAATCACCGCGCGTTTTATCGGACGTGCGATCAGCTCCGCTATAAATGCCATGAACCTCGCCGTGCCACAAACCTACAAGGTGGCTACACCATGACATATCTAGCCAAACCAAAACTGCATCATCCATCATTTACCCAA
>JAYUUM010000054.1:0-15148 GCA_043754555.1 Arenimonas sp.
ATGCCCGGGATAATGCCGTTTTTACGCATGACTTCCGCGAATGGGACGCCGTCCTTGGTTTTTTGACGCAGGGTTTCATCAAACAAAATCGCGCCAGAAATATATTTGTTCAGATTAGGCGTGGTCAGCAACATTTCCCGATAAGCACGACGATTTTCTTCAGTATTGGGAATGCCGACGCTTTCAAAGCGCTTGGCACAAGTGGCATTGGATTCGTCAATGGCAATAATGCCTTTACCAGCGGCCACCATGGCCAGGGCGGTTTCTGCAAGTTGGTCGATGCTCATTGGGGCTTACCGATATGGGGTTGAGGGCCGCAATTATAGCGTAGGAGGCCGCTCGCGGGCGAGATTATGTAGCCTGGGTCATGGCTCTATCTGACCCAGGGCGGCCTGCGTTGCAACCTATTTTTTACGGCTTTTACAAGCCAAAGTGATGATAGATTTGCGGCATTGCGACGTAGCTCAGGACATGACCACATCTAACCTGGAAAATATATTCGCAAACTGTACCCGGGTCAGATAAAGCCATGACCCGGGCTACGAAACTCATGGAAAAAAATAACTTAGGAGGCCGCTTGCGGGCGACGTCGGGCCCAAGGGCCCTCCTACGAAATCACAAATCCCCCAACCCTTCTGCCTTGCCTTCTGCACCCACGACCAGCAAACGTAGCGTGTTGGTCGCGCCACGTTGTTCCATGCTGTCGCCAGAGGTGAGTATTACGCGGTCGTCAACCGACAATAATTTCATGTCGAATAGTTTTCTCACAGCACTGCGAGCAGCCTCTCGTGTCGGCAATCCAGTCGAGTCAAAATCGATCGGAAACACATCGCGCACCATCGTCATTTTACGGCGGGAAGAGTCATGCTTCGATAAACCAAAAATGGGTGCGGTTGAGCGAAAACGTGAAAGATAAAGGGCGGTACCGCCGGATTCGGTCAGCGCAATGATGGCACGAACTTGTATATGCTCGGCCAAAAACATGGTGGCCATGGCGATCGCTTGATCGGCACGCTGCAGATTACGTGGCGCTGACTCAAAATCGGTATCGTGATGAAACTGTCGCTCGGCACCCAAACAAATCCTAACCATCGCTTCAACTGCTTTGACTGGATAATGACCCGAGGCGGTCTCTGCCGACAGCATAACGGCATCGGTGCCGTCAATTACCGAGTTGGCAACATCGAGTACTTCGGCGCGCGTTGGGATCGGATTATCAACCATCGATTGCAGCATTTGTGTGGCAGTAATCACCACGCGATTATGTTCAAGCGCAGTGCGGATAATTTTTTTCTGCAATCCGGGCAATTCAGCATCACCAATTTCTACGCCCAAATCGCCACGCGCTACCATGACAACGTCAGAGGCAATAGTGATTTCATCCAGATTGGCGATGGCTTCGGCACGCTCGATTTTTGCGACCATTTGCGCGTTGCTGCCTGCCGCTTTTGCCAGTCTTCTGGCCTCGTGCATATCTTCTGCCGAGCGACAAAATGACACCGCAATAAAATCGACTGCAAGTTTCGCGGCGACAATGATGTGTTCTTTGTCCTGGTCGGTTAACGCGCCGAGCGACAAGCCGCCACCTAAGCGATTCAGACCTTTGCGGTTCGATAGATAGCCGTCGGTTAATACGATGGTATGAATACTGTCGCCTTGCACAGACAATACTTCCAGCGCCATCAAGCCGTCATCGAGCAACAAGGTGTCGCCAGCATTAACATCATCGACCAGGCCAAGATAACTGCAAGCCACTTGCGTGTTGTCGCCGAGTGGTGCGCCGGCACGGCAAATCAGGGTGAATTTATCACCGACTTTGAGTTGCACTTTATCGTTGGTGAATTTTTCGATGCGAATTTTCGGCCCCTGCAAATCGGCCAGAATGCCGACTTCTCGACCCTGTTTTGCGGCTGACTCACGCACGGCATAAACCCGAATTGAATGATCTTCAGGCGTGCCATGCGAAAAATTCATTCGCACCACATTGACGCCAGCACGAATCAGTTCATCCAATACTCCCGGTGCGTCGGTCGCCGGGCCTAGCGTGGCCAAAATTTTGGTGCGTCGTAATTGTGCCTGCATATCCAATCCTTCATTCTTGTTTTAGCTTAAAGCATCATGCCTGCATTATTGAAATAAAGTCAGTAATTGCTCAGGCTTGTCGATAATATGATCTGCCTGGGCTCGGGATAATTCTTCCAATCCGCCAAAACCCCAGAGTACACCCACGCTGCAAATATCGTGATGCTTGGCGCCTTCAATATCCATATGGCGATCTCCAATCATGCTGCAGTCTTTTGCTTCGACCTGCATGTTTTCGATCGCTATCTGGATTAATTGCGACTTGTAACTTATCCGCCCGTCCAAGCTTGCACCCGAGATCATTTCAAAATAATGACCAAATGGTAAATGCTCGATAATTTTTCTGGCATGGCCATCATTTTTTGCGGTCACCACCGCCAAGCGATGGCCGCGTTTTGCCAGTATTTCGATGACATTTTCAATCCCATCATAGACAGTATGCTCAGCCCAGCCCTCGGTTTCAAAACGCTCGCGATAAAAGCTTACCGCTGCTTCTGTTTTTTCAACATCCTTGAGCAATGGCGAAAAACTGTCGCGTAGTGGTGGACCGATCCAGCGTCGTAACTCATGTTCTGGCGGCACTGGCTCGCCAGACTTTTCCAATGCATAGGCGACACAGCGGGTAATGCCAATGGCCGAATCAATCAAGGTGCCGTCTAAATCAAAAAATAAAATCGCCATTAATTAGCAGCCCGTTTGATCAACGCTGTCACCGCAGGTAATTGTTTGCCTTCGCAAAATTCCAGAAATGCACCGCCGCCTGTAGAAATGTAACTGACACCTTCTTCAACGCCATATTTATCCACGGCCGCCAGAGTGTCGCCGCCACCGGCAATCGAAAATGCATTCGATTGGGCAATCGCTTTAGCCAGCACTTCAGTGCCTTTGCCAAACGCATCAAATTCAAACACGCCAACCGGGCCATTCCAGATCACGCTGCCAGCTTTTTTGATTATTTCGGCATAGCGGGCAGCAGTGTCCGGGCCAATATCTAGAATCATGTCGTTGCTATGTACTTCGTTTACTTTTTTAATCGTCGCCGGGGCGTCGGCTGCAAAGTTCGGCGCTACGACCACATCCGTCGGAATCGGAATATCGGCACCACGCACTTTGGCGTCGCTCATTATTTTTTTCGCGGTATCAAGCAAATCATGTTCGCAGAGTGATTTGCCCACGTCATACCCCATTGCCGCGATAAACGTATTGGCAATGCCACCACCGACAATTAATTGATCGACCTTGCCGACTAAATTCGATAGCAATTCCAATTTCGTTGATACTTTTGAACCCGCCACAATGGCAATCAGTGGTCGCGCGGGATTTTGCAGCGCTTTGGCCAGCGCATCCAGTTCGGCCATTAGCAACGGGCCACCACATGCAATTTTTGCTTGTGCAATTACACCATGGGTAGAAGCCTGCGCTCGATGGGCGGTGCCGAAGGCGTCCATCACGAAAATATCGCAAAGCGCGGCATACTTTTTTGATAATGTTTCGTCGTCTTTGGCTTCGCCAATATTCATCCGGCAATTTTCCAATAGCACGACTTTGCCAGGTGCAACTTGCACGCCATCGACCCAATCTTTTATCAAAGGCACATCAAAGCCCAATAGTTCGCTCAAGCGCTTTGCGACCGGTGCCAGCGAATCTTCTTCAGTCCAAACGCCCTCTTTTGGTCGGCCCAAATGCGACATCAACATTAATGCAGCGCCGTTTTCCAGTGCTAATTTAATGGTGGGCAATGCCGGCGTGATGCGTTGATCCGAAGTTACCTGACCGTCTTTAACGGGCACGTTAAGGTCTTCGCGAATTAAAACCCGTTTACCAGCCAAATCCAGATCCGCCATGCGTAACATCGACATTACCTTGCTCCAATAAATTGATCGCCTATTTTCGCCTGTGAGGCGATATCCATCAAATTCAGCGCAGCTCGTGCGAAAATGCGCCCATGAAACCTCAAGCCTGCCCACCACTGCCAACACTGGAAGCCACCCGACTGCGCTTACGGCCGTATCTGGATTCCGACACCACCGCCTTATTTACACTCTACGGCGACCCGAAAGTGACCCGTTATTGGTCGCACCCGGCCTGGACTGACCCTGCCCAGGCCCACCTGTATTTAAGTTTGCGAAAAGACGAGCCCACCACAGCGGTACATGCTTGGGCCATTGCCGATAAACAATCGAATGAACTGATCGGTGCACTGACTTTTTTTTCAATCAGTGGGCCGCATGCTCGTGCTGAAGTGGGCTATTCGCTGCTATCCCGTTTACAAGGAAAAGGTCTAGGTACCGAAGCCTTAAGCACGGCATTGAAATACGGTTTTGAAATATTAAATCTTTACCGTATTGAAGCCGATGTCGATCCGCGCAATATTGGCTCGATAAAATTACTCGAAAAACTGAATTTTCAACGCGAAGGTTTGTTGCGACAACGCTGGCGAGTGAATGGCGAAGTTTGCGATAGCGTGTTGCTAGGTTTGCTGAAAGAAGATTACAAAGCCCCATGAAATTGACGCAAACGGATGCCGAATTATTATCGCAGGCGGTGCAAGCGCTCAAGCACGGCGACGTAATTGGCTTGCCAACCGAAACCGTTTATGGCTTGGCAGCCGATGCGATGAATATTTCTGCAGTACGAAAAATATTCGCCTTGAAAGGCCGTCCAATCGACCACCCGCTGATTGTGCATATTGCCGATAGCGCGCAACTCTCAAAATGGGCCATTAATATTCCCGAAGAAGCGTTTGTACTTGCCCAACACTTTTGGCCCGGCCCGTTGACGCTCATTCTTCAAAAAAATCCGTCGGTACCCGATGAGGTTACGGGCGGCCAGGACACGATTGGGCTGCGCTGCCCCGCGCATCCACTGGCACTGACTTTATTGCAACAATTCAATGGTGGCGTAGCGGCACCCTCGGCCAATCGCTTCGGTCATATATCACCCACAACGGCCCGGCATGTAAGAAATGAATTTGGCGATGCCGTAGCAATTGTTTTGGATGGCGGTGAATGCGAAGTCGGCATTGAAAGTACGATTATCGATCTAAGTTCCGAGCAACCGCGATTGTTACGCCCCGGCATGATTTCGCAAACTGACATTGAATCGGTGATTGGTTTGATTGCGTCTTTAAGTTCTGATGCAAATTCAGAAAGCCCGCGCGTTTCTGGCAGCCTTGCCGCGCATTATGCACCGCGCACTCCCATGCACATGCTCGCGCGTGATGAACTGATTTTGGAATATGGAAATAAAATAAAACAAGGTCTGCATTGCGAAGTGCTATGTCTCAATACATTGCCCGATGGTATAAAGGGCTTGAGTCTGAGCAATGAATATCAAGCCTACGCACACGACTTATATGCCGCCATGCGTGAGCTTGACAGCCGCCACGCCGATTTACTCCTCATCGAAAAAACGCCGCAAACATCCGATTGGGTAGCGGTAAACGACCGCCTCAGTCGTGCGTTGGTCGGTGCGGGTGTCGAAGAAATCAGATCAACTTGAAGCTTAGGGGCGCTGCTTGCTGCGCCCCTACAGCAGATATTTTTCTGGCCTGACCGGTCACGTAATACACGTTAATTACGACGCCTGACCTCACACCTTTATCGAGCGCTTCTCACGCTCACTCGATTTCAATCGAGCCGCCACGAGTTGGCGCGTCATCGCCGGTTCCATATTCATTTTTTCCGTTCGGTCCCGTCGAGTGCAGACGATAGGTTCGGTTGTCACCATAGCGTGTGTAAACAAACGGATTACCCCATCCATCTAACATGACGTCATTTTGCAAATCTTCCGCAGGATAACGTTGCCTCGCAGCTGCACGAAAAGCCTCCTCACTGGGGAACGTCATGTTGGAGTCGCTGTCACGCAAAGCACGCACGACCTCACTGAGCTTTTCAAGGCGCTCTTCTGAAACCTTTACCGCCAAATCATTGGCACTCGGCGGCCCTGCAATGCCATCGGTTGAAGTGACCTCTGGCGAGCATCCGACACATGTCAAAAACGCTAATAGGCTTATCAAAATAAATCTATACATGAGCTGTCCTGCTTAATTGTAGTTTTTTCAACGCACCCAAGCGAGTATCAACCGCGCCTTCTCTCTAGCAACAACAACATCGACAAACTCAGCAGCACGCGTTCTTCTTCCTCTTCGGTCTTGAAACCAGCCTTCTTTTCCAGCTTGAAGCGACGACCGATCAATGACGATTCTTTTACCAGACGCACCACTAGCGTGCCGGTTTTGTCGGTCACCAGATAGGCTGGATGAAACAGGTAGCCAGAAAACAAACCGATAAGCGGAATACCTTCGAAAATTGCATCTGCCACTTTTATCCAGGCATTTTCTTCGCGAATCGTATAGTTCAAATCCTGTTGAGCATCGAACACTTCGTAATGCGCTTTGAAAATCGACGCCCAACCCTTGCGCGCAATCTTTCCGAAGTCTTGCCCAGCTGTATTGGTAAAATTATAGGCCGCTGAAAAATCCAGCCATTTATTTGCCTTGATCGTATAAAGCTTTTGCGCCTGCGTTGAATCTTTACAAATTACGACTTCTTCGAGTAGCTTGAACATTTTTTGCCGTACATAGAACAGCGATTTATCACGCGCATCAGTAATCGTAAAATCGCTTGACAGCGTCGTGATTTTGAAAATCAGCGATAAGGGGTATTGGTATTTCATGTTGGCCTAGGTTTGGAAGTACCCGTCATAGTAAATGCTCGAAAGGTATTTGAAAATCCTAATCACCTTCATTGTTATTTTTCGTTATCCACACCACACAAAAAACCGGCGATTGCTCGCCGGTTCTAGTTTTGTCAACCACCAATTCCTGAGATTAGAATTTGTAGTCCATGCTCAAATACCAAAAACGTCCTGGAATATCATAAGTGCCTGCGTCATATCCATTCAAAGAACAGGTTAGACAGATGGGTGGATCTTTGGCAAATACGTTATTCAAACCTAATGATATTTTCATGCCGTCAGCGCTGAAAGCATTATTCCAGGACACTTGTGCGTCGTGGTATGTCGTACCGCCAAGGCTGTTAAACGAAGTCGCGGCTGGGCAACCAGGCAAACCTTCAATGTCGCCATTACATGCTTCTTCAACGCCACTGGTGTAACGCATATTCCAATTGAATGACCAATCATCGACTACCCAACCCAGTTGCAGATTGGTTTGCCAATCGGGAATGGCACTATCATTAACTTCGATGCCGACCGCACGCTGTGCCACATTACCGTCGGAATCAACTGCCTTGTAATCGAGTACATGCGAAGCCTGCAATGATGCAGTCAGGCGACCAGTGCTCCATTGCGGACCACTCCAGTTCACCTTGACATCAAAGCCATCTGTACTAATTTCACCGAGGTTATCAAGGAAATTATTAGGTGGCGCGAGATTGCCGCCGCCACTTGCGGGACGTGCGAAAGCCGAGCATGTTGCAGGATCTGTACCACCTGCTGCTAAGCAAGCATCAAGTAATGCTTGAAGGTCTCTCGCCTGAACAGCGCCATCAATTTTATGGTTGTAATAGCTCAACTCAAAATCCAAGCGGTCTGACCAAGACTGACCTTCGGCCCAACTAGGGCTATAGACCACACCGAATGTGTAGCTTTCGGAATCTTCTGGGCTTAGGTTTGGATTGCCGCCAGTGAAGGTAGTAATCTGGGTATTTGCTTGACGAAAACCACTCGGTACGCCTTGTGCGCGGCATGCAGTTTCCAGTGGAGTGGTATTGAGGCCGTCACCGGCATCAACTACAAGTGCACCATTGGTTGGTCCGCAAGGATCGACCAACGTAGCGCCGAACTGGGTTAAACCATACAACTCGCCAATATTGGGCGCGCGGAAACCTTGCGAGTAGGTACCCCGTAAAACAAAGTCTTCAATCGGCTGCCAACGGAAGCCCACTTTGCCGGTAGTAGCACCACCGAAATTGCTGTAATCGGAATAACGCAGTGCTGCACTGACGTCGAAAGTTTCAGCCAAGGGTATATTCAATTCGCCATAGATTTCGCTGACGTTATAGCTTTCTGATACGGGCGATGCAAAGGAGTCTTGCGACTCACCGGTTTGACGTAATGGATCCGGGCTGAATTCACCTTTGTAACGGCGATGTTCAACACCTGCTGCGAAGCCGGCAGTACGATCACCGATTCCAAACAAATCACCCGTAATGTTGGCAGAGTAGATATCGAGAATTTGCTCGCTGCTGTCTTTTTGTGTTGTGCGAATCCAATTGATCATCGCCGGTGTCATTGGACGGCCTTGGCCACCAAAAATATCCAGCGGAGTACAGCCTGGAGTCGATGCACAGGCTGCGGGCGCACCCAATGCCAATCTGATGTTTGCGATGTTGTAACCGTTGGTGAAAACTTGATCTGCCGTATTTTCGGTATGTACGTAATTGATATCCCAATCAAAGCTGCGGCTACCGGCACTGAAATTGCCTTCGAGGCCAGCATTGAAATACCAAGTGTCAACATCTTGAATAAACACGCGTGGTCCTACTTCCAATGGACGACGACCAATAAAACCAAAGTTCGATGCTGCATCGAGCGTAATACCGAAAGGGTTGAATGGATTTAAAGCACTCACGCTGATGGTATCGGCAATGCCGCCGGAACCGGTGAAGGGCCCCACAAAGATTGGCTCAGGAGCAGCTTGATTGGTTGAGGTACGCTTGTTGTACATCAACTTTACATGCAGGCTTAAATTATCATTGATGTCTGAATTGAAGTTGGCAAAAATGCTCTTGCGTTCTGACGGTGTTAGTAACAGATTGAAAGGTGCGAAGTTAAAACGATCTGCCCCCGTGAAACCATGATAGTTAGGGCCGGCAGGGTCTTGAACCACGCCCGGTGTCAATACAACACCGTTGTTCAAAGTCACGTTATAAAACTGTGCGTCATCAAGGCCAGGGGTTCCGCAGTATCCAGGCAGGCCGACAGCGACTG
Source organism: Arenimonas sp. (assembly GCA_043754555.1). Lineage (GTDB taxonomy): Bacteria > Pseudomonadota > Gammaproteobacteria > Xanthomonadales > Xanthomonadaceae > Arenimonas. The sequence goes on from JAYUUM010000054.1 coordinate 9,037, forward strand.
CTGGGTTACAAAACACGAAACGGCCTTGCGGCGTGCCTGAACTACCGTAGGCCAAACCGCCACCCGGCACGGGGAATGCTGATTGTTCATAGGCACCTGAACTAATCGATTTTTGTTTGTAGTAACTGGCACCCAATACGATCGACACTTCGTCGCTGTCATGGCCCCAGACAGCACTGACATCGGTGGTTTCGCCACCCTCGTCATATTGGCCGAATTTGGCATGTACCGAGGCGCCATCAAATTTTTTGCGGGTAATGATATTGACCACGCCGCCGATAGCATCGGAACCATAAATGGCAGACGCGCCATCTTCCAGAATTTCAATGCGTTCAATGATCGCTAAAGGAATGGTATTGAGATCTGCACTGCCGGAAACACCCGACGCGGAAGATTCGTTCACCCAACGAATACCATCAACCAATACCAATACACGTTTTGCGCCGAGATGACGCAAATCAACCTGCGCAGAACCTGCGCCGATGCCACCACCGTCGGCCGGATAACCGAAGTTACCGGAAGAGTTAAATTTAGCGTTGAGTGCAGAACCTCCACCCGTGACTTGTTGCAATAATTCACCGACCGATGTAACGCCGGTTTTTTCAATTTGAGCACGGGTAATAACCGCTACTGGTGATTGGGTCACCGCGTCGGTCTGTTTGATACGTGAACCAGTGACTTGCACAGATTCGAGTGTTTTGGTTGGCTCAGCTACTTGCGCCTGAACGGTAAAAGGTAGAGCAGCCAGCAATAAAGCAGTACGCACAGCAACACTTAAATCTTTTTGATTTCGTTGTTTCATGGTGAGTCCCCAGCGAGTTAAATAGAACAGGAGATGGAATAACTCTCTCGACCTGGAGAGTTGTTACAACTTGTAAACAAAATGTGAAGAAAACACAAGTATCTAAAGTGCGTGATTAGCCAAAATAGCGGCTACCAACAGTAAAAACCCGGCAAAAACCTGCTTCAGACGGTCAGCCGGTAGTCGGTGCGCCCATTTAGCGCCGACAGGCGCGGCCAATATCGAGGCGACGGTAATTAATAGTGCGACAGGCACGTTCACAAAACCTACGCTACCGACGGGCATATCGGCAGTGGGCGACAGGCTCGCATAGGTGACCGCGCTCGATAGTGCGATTACCACCCCGCACGCACTGGAAGTGCCGACAGCTCGCACCGGCGCAATACCTTGGGTGACTAACAAAGGTACGGTCAGGCTGCCACCACCAATACCGACAATCGAAGAAACAAAACCAATTACGGTACCGGCAATACTATAAAACGGACCTCTAGCGGGCTTGCTTCCGATCATGGCTTTGGGTTTAGGCCAGCCGAGCAACATTTGTACCGCGACCAGGACGCAAAAAATCGCAACTGTTATTTTTAAGGTGCGGGCGTCTAACTGAACGGCTAAGACACCGCCCAAAGCTGCGCCTATCAATAATCCCGGCGCTAGCCACGCGGTTATTATCCACAATACCGCAGCGCGTTTATGGTGGGCATACGCCGAAGAAATACCCGTCAAAAAAATACTCGCCAATGATGTCGCCAACGCCATCGGCATCACACTCGCTTCTGGAACTCCTTGATGCGGTAGCAGAAACACCAGAATCGGCACTAAAACCAAACCACCGCCCACACCGAGTAATCCTGCCATCAAACCCGCCAATATTCCCGCAAGCGGATACAGCAACCATTCAAAGCCCATATTTTTCAACCTGTTCACGGGGAATTATTGATGGCATCGGCTAAACTAGGGCCATGAAAAAAATCATCATAACTATTTTGTCACTGACTTTGGTTTTTGTGTCTGTGGAATCAACACAAGCAAACGAATGGAAGTCCCGGCGTGGCGAAATCAAAGCGGCCCTTGAGGCGAGCGAGCGCGGGCAGCTTGAAATTCGTGAACGCAATGCTTTTGCCGAGCATCCACTATATAGCTGGCTCGAAGTATTAGGCTTCAAAAAAAAGCTGAATGCTAAAACGCTAACCGACAGCGACCAAAAAGATATCGAGACATTATTGCAACGCTATCAAACCCTGGCCGCTGGCGATTGGTTGCGAAATGCCTATCTCAATTATTTGAGCAGCCAAAAAGACTGGAATACATTTTCCCGTTTTTATGCAGGCAGTACTGACGACGAATTACAGTGCGCCGATTTAAATGCACGCATGGCGGTAAATAAAACCGATGAAGTCTGGGTTCGGGATAGCCAAAAACTTTGGTTGAATGGAAAGTCCTTGCCGAACGCTTGCGATGCGGTATTCATGCGGCTAAGCCAATTGAATAAGCTTGACGGCAATTTGCGTTGGCAACGTATCGAATTAGCCGCTGGCCAAAACCAAACCAGCTTGATGCGTGCTTTGGCACTTGCCCTGCCCGCTGACGATGCCGCATTGGCGCAAAGCTATGCCGATTTTATTGACAGCCCGCATGCTCGTTACAGCACTTGGCCAAAAACAGCACGCAGTAAACAAATCGCGGTGCAAGGTCTGGTTCGTTTGGCAAAACGCAGCCCGGACGCAGCGGAAGCACAAGTTAAAAGTATCACGCCTGTGCTCGGCCTTATTGATAAAGAAAGCGGCCGGGTGCTGAACGAAGTAGCGCTTTGGACGGTGGCTTCTTACGGTAGCAATTCAGCGCAACGTCTGAATGCTGTGCCGGAAGTGGCTTACGATGAAAAACTACACGAATGGCGCGTGCGTGAGGCGATGAGTCGTAGTAATGATACTGCTGCACTGGCAGCTATCGAAAAAATGGGCAGCACGCAACGTAATAGCTCTCAATATCAATATTTTGAGGGGCGCCTTCGCGAGCGTTTGAATCAGAAAGAATCGGCAAAAATATTATTTGCTAAGGCCGCACAAAGCGCGAATTTTCATGGTTGGCTGGCGGCTGATCGTTTGAATCAGCCTTATACTTTATGCCCGTTAGAACCCAGCAATAACCGCGCCGTCGTGCAAAAAGTGACGAATGATGGCCGTATCGTGCGCGCCTTTGAATTATTTGCCCTAGATCGGACCAATTTCGCATTGAAAGAATTCAATGCTGCATTGGAGAGCTTTAGTGCGGAAGAAAAGAAAGTCGCCATTGCCCTGTCGCAGGAAGAAAACTGGTACGACCGCGCGGTATTTTCGATCGGCAATACGCCGAGTGATTTGCAATATTATTCGCTACGCTTTCCACTGCATCACGAACGTCATTTACGCGAGCAGGCAAAAATCAATTCGCTCGATCCTTCCTGGGTTGCAGGACAAACCCGCGCGGAAAGTATTTTTATGCCGCGTGCACGCTCTGCTGCCGACGCACGCGGCATGATGCAAATTTTGCCTGGCACCGGTGCGCAGGTAGCGGCACGTTTGGGTATTCCGTGGCGCGGCGGCGAAAGCTTATATGAGCCAGAAACCAATATCACGCTCGGCACCGCATACTTGCGGCAAATGCTGGACCGTTACGACGGCTTTCCGTATCTCGCTATCGCTGCTTACAACGCAGGCCCGGCGCCGATTTCGCGTTGGAAAGATGCACGCCCAAGTCTTGAAACTGATTTTTGGATCGAAACGATTCCGTACAAGGAAACACGCGATTATGTTTCGCGCGTTTTGGCCTTCAGTGTAGTTTACGATTGGCGACTAAATAGAAGTGCCACGTCATTGACTGATCGAATGCTGGGCAGGTTCAATCAAAACCAATCACAACGCCGCGCTTTTGTTTGCGCGGCACCTAACACAGTGAAACCACTCTAATGCCATTACAAATTGCCATCCTGGGCGCCACCGGATTTGTAGGCCGCGCATTAGTCAGACGATTACAGCAAGACGGTCATGACATTACGATTTTAAGTCGTAATTTAAATGCCCATTTATTACGTTTGCTACCACCCACGGTCAAACAAATTAATGTTGACGTTTATGATCTGGAAAAACTGCAACACGCCATTCAAGGAGTCGATGCCGTCATTAATCTGGTCGGCATTTTGAATGAAAAAGGTGATAATGGACGCGGCTTTCATCGTGCGCATGTGCAACTGACTCAAACACTGATTCAAGCCTGCAAAAATGCCGGAGTAAATCGTTTATTACAAATGAGCTCACTCAATGCCGGGCGTGGCGAAAGTTATTATTTGAAATCGCGTGGCGAAGCCGAACAAGCCGTTAAACAATCAGGCTTGGCTTGGACCATTTTTGAACCCTCGGTTATTTTTGGTATTGGTGATGGCTTGTTCACCAGGTTTGGGCAACTGTTAAAACTGGCTCCGGTAATGCCATTAGCGCGCGCCGATGCAAAATTTGCACCCATCTATATTGGCGACGTAGTGCAGGCTTTTCGACAGGCCATTGGCGATAAAAAAACTATTGGTGAAGTGTATGAGCTTTACGGCGGTGAAATTTTCACGCTGAAACAAATCGTCCGCATGTCGGCGCAGCAACTTGGATTAAAAACTATCATTATCCCCTTGCCGGATATTCTGGGGCGTTTGCAAGCCATGGCGTTTGATTTTGTACCAGGAAAACCATTTTCATCCGATAATTTTCGCTCCTTATTAACCGACTCGGTCGGCGGCGTTGATGGTCTTTATCGTTTGAATATCCGTCCAACACGGGTACAGGAAATATTGCCCGACATTCTTGGTCATGGCGATGATCGACAAGCCCGTTACGACCGCAATCGTGCCGACCGTTAAAACAATAAAGGATGACCATGGGAATTTTAGATCAGTTACTAGGCAATGCCAGCGAACGTAATCTCGATAAATTGCAAGACGAATTCGGCCCACTGCTGGCTCCTGGCGAGCAATTGGTAAAGGCCTATGCGGTAATTCGTGATTTGTTTGTGTTCACTGACCGCCGTCTAATTTTATCGAACAAGCAAGGCATCACGGGTAGCAAGGTTGAATATTTGAATATTCCCTATCGCAGTATCGTGATGTTTACTTTTGAAAACGCTGGACACTTCGATATGGAATCCGAGTTGGCGCTGCACATCGCCAGCCAGATCGAGCCTATTCGCCGTACTTTTGGCCGTGGCGATACCGCCAAGGAAATTTTGGCATTGCTGGCACAATATACTTGCAAATGAAAACCTATTTAGTCGGTGGTGCGGTACGCGATGCTTTGCTGGGTCGTGCTGCCGGCGACCATGACTATGTCGTTGTCGGCTCAACGCCGGAAAAAATGCTGGCACTAGGGTATCTACCGGTCGGAAAAGATTTCCCGGTTTTTTTGCATCCACAAACCAAAGAAGAGCATGCATTGGCACGTAGTGAAAGAAAAACTGCCGCCGGTTACCACGGCTTTGTTTTTCATACCGATGCTAATGTTACGCTGGAGCAAGATTTAATCCGCCGTGACTTCACGGTCAATGCCATTGCCCAGGATGAAAACGGAAACCTGATTGATCCCTTTAACGGACAGCAGGACATTAAAAATAAAATTTTACGTCATGTGTCTCCGGCTTTTGCCGAAGATCCAGTTCGTATTCTAAGAGCTGCCCGCTTTATGGCGCGCTTTGCCGAAATTGGTTTTAGCATTGCCCCGGAAACGCTTGAGTTGATGCGCAGCATGGTGAGCAGCGGCGAAGTTGATGCCTTGGTAGCGGAACGCGTCTGGCAAGAATTAAAGCGTGCACTGGAAGAAACCAGACCGTCGGCTTTTATTCAGACGCTACGGGATTGTGGTGCCTTGAAAATTCTATTTCCGGAAATCGATTCTTTGTTTGGCATACCACAACGCATTGAGTATCACCCCGAAGTTGATGCCGGCCTGCATACACAAATGGTCTGCGATATGGCAGCACGACTTGCACCAGGCGATGCATTAATCGGCTTTGCAGCCCTCACCCATGATCTTGGCAAAGCCTTGTCGCCGAAACACGAACTACCCAAACATATTAGCCATGAAAAGACCGGGCTCCTGCCCTTGGCGGAATTATGTACGCGTTTCAAAGTGCCTAGTGAATATCGCGAACTGGCCGAAATAGTGTGTCGCGAGCATTTGAATATTCATCGTATTGATGAATTGAAGGTCAGTACCGTTCATGACTTGATTGCCCGCTGCGATGGCTTTCGTAAACCCGAACGTATCGCGCAATTAGGACTGGTATGCGAAGCCG
>JAYUUM010000055.1:0-4950 GCA_043754555.1 Arenimonas sp.
ATAATTACCGGTGCCAAGATGTACGTAACGACGTAATTTTTTTCCTTCGCGTCGCACAATCAACATCATCTTGGCATGCGTTTTGTAACCGACCACGCCATACATCACTTGTACACCGGCTTCTTGCAGACGATCGGCCAGATTCAAATTGGCTTCTTCATCGAAACGTGCACGCAGTTCGACCACAACAGTAACGTCTTTTCCGTTACGTGCGGCATTCACCAGGTATTCAATTATTTTTGAATCTTTACCGGTTCGATAAAGCGTTTGTTTGATTGCCAATACATGCGGATCATTACTGGCGTATTGCAGTAAATCCAGTACATGGCTAAAGCTGTCATACTGGTGATGCAGCAACACATCGGCTTCGCTAATGGTATCAAACGGGCAATCTTCGTCCAGCAATTTGTGTCGAGATTTAAATAGCGGAAATTTAAGATCGGGGCGATTCACCAAATCATAAACTTGGGTTACACGATTTAAATTGACCGGGCCATTAATACGATAAACGGCATTTTCCGGAAGTTTGAAATTTTCCAGTAAAATTTTAACGATAGATTTTGGGCAGGTCTCGGCAATTTCCAAGCGCACTGCTGGACGAAAGCCGCGACCTATCAATTCATCTTTCAAGGCGCTGGCAAGATTTTCGACTTCTTCTTCATCAACAAATAATTCCGAGTTGCGCGTTACCCGGAATTGATATGCACCCTTGACGGTGAGGCCGGTAAATAAATCGTCAATGAAAGCAGACAGCACCGCCGATAGCAGCACAAAATCATATTTGCCGCCGGAAACTTCCGGTGGAATTTGAATAATGCGCGACAAAGAACGCGGAGCACGCACGATGGCCATGCCACCATTGCGACCGAAAGCGTCTTTACCTTCCAGCACCACGACCACGTTCAAACTTTTATTGAGAATGCGTGGGAAGGGATGCGCCGGGTCCAAGCCAATAGGTGACAAAACTGGGAGTACTTCTTCCTTAAAATATTCATGCAGCCAGCGGCGTTCCTTGGCATTCCATTGGTCGCGCGGCATGACGCGAATTCCGTTTTCAGTCAATGCAGGGCGCATGACTTCATTCCAGAATTCATATTGTGCCTTGACTAATTCGCCGGCTTTTTCATGAATAAGTTTTAAGGCGTCACTTGGGTGAATGCCATCGGGTTGTAGCGGTGTACCAAATTGCAGGGCAGTGCGTACGGTGGCTGCACGAATTTCGAAAAATTCATCTAAATTGGTACAGGCAATGCAAAGATAACGAAGGCGTTCGAGCAAAGGGATTTTTTCGTCCTGCGCCTGTGCCAGCACACGGAAATTAAATTCCAATTGCGATAATTCGCGATTGATAAATAGTTCTGAACTAGGACGGTCTGTGCTCACGGGTCTGGGTCTTTATCAATAGAAGTGAAGGATAGCTGACGCGGCCGTAGATTACTAAGAAGATTTTACCTGACGCGGCCGTGCACGCTCGCTACTGAATACGCAGGAAAATTGGCTACCTTTACCGACTTGGCTTTCAATTTCTAGGCGGGCCTGATGCAGGCTAAGTACATGTTTGGCAATGGATAGACCCAAACCGGTGCCACCGCTTTCACGCGAGCGACTGGTAGAAACGCGATAAAAGCGCTCGGTAATGCGCGGAAGATGTTGTGCCGCTATGCCGTAGCCGCTGTCTTTAACGCTCAGTCGCAGTGATTTATCGGGCGCTTGCTCAAAGCGAATGCTGATCGAGCCGCTGTAGGGCGTGTAGCGCACGGCATTGCTGACTAAATTAGAAAATGCACTATGCAGTTCTTTATGTGCGCCGTAAATATCGCATTGGGCGCTGTCTTCAATGATGATTTTATGGTGCCCTTGGCTCAGCGCTTCGGCTTCGCGGCGAAGCGTTGTAAGCATCACCGACATCGGGATCACTTCTTCACGCAATGCATCTTGGGCATCCAATCGCGAGAGCGTAAGCAAGTCTTCCACCAATTGCGCCATGCGCGCAGATTGCTTGCGCATTTCTTCGATCATAGGTGCGAAGCCGGGATTATCTTCCGGTTCCATCATGTCTAAATAACCGTGCACCACCGTCAATGGTGTGCGCAGTTCATGCGATACGTTGGCAACGAAGTCGCGACGCATGTGTTCAAGTTGCATCAACTTGGTCACGTCGCGAACCACGACCAAAAATTGTTCATTGGAATAGGGCAGCAGGCGAAGACTCAAGCGAATATTTTCGTCTTGTGGACAGGCAAGATCCATTAGCGGTTCTTCCATATCACCAGCTAAAAACCACTCATGCACCCGCGGGCTATCGAGGTGAATCAATAAATTGGTGCCCAAACTGCGCGGATAGCTCAGTCCTAAAAAGCGTTTTGCCGCTTTATTGAACCACTGGATTTGGCTGCTATTGCGCTGAACAATCAGCGCACCGTCATGCAAAGCGGCACCGGCTTGGCGATAGGCGCGCAACAGGCTTAACAAGCGGCGCGACCGTTGCCTGGCCGATACTTCGCGATGGGCTAATTGGTTTTCAAGTTGCTGATAGATATCTTTCGATACCCTGTTGTCGAATGTTTCGTTGGCTCGCGTTCGCATGAGTAGATGATTTACCCGCCAGTATTGCCATAGGATGACAAGCAAGGCCGCAATGATCAGTGCGGGTAGTAAAAAGCCGCTTGCCCAGCCAATGAGCGCGGCAATTATCAAAAATAACAGGATGCGCCTTAGCGTTTGATGTTCACGAATGGTGCTGATGAATTTGGCCATGCCGCAGTTTAACGCAAGGCAGAGAAACGATAGCCTGCGCCGCGCACGGTTTGCACCATATCTTCAAGTTTGAACGGCTCTAGCGCTTTGCGCAGGCGGCGAATATGAACATCAACCGTGCGTTCTTCAACATACACACTACCGCCCCAAACGTAATCCAATAGCTGGCTACGGGTATAAACGCGGTCGGCGTGGGTCATGAAAAAATGTAGCAGGCGATATTCAGTCGGGCCAACATGCACACTTTGTTCGTTGGCATAAACCCGGTGCGCGGCGCCGTCAATGCGCACATCGCCAACCGTGACCGAGCCATCGTCTTCATCGTCGCGCGAGCGACGCAGCACCGCTTTAATTCTGGCCAATAATTCGCGAGCCGAAAACGGCTTGATAACGTAATCGTCAACACCTGATTCCAGTCCACTCACACGATCGTTTTCTTCGCCACGCGCAGTGAGCATGATGATCGGAACACTGCGAGTAAGTTCATCACGGCGCCAACGGCGTGCTAATTCCAAGCCGCTAGTGCCGGGTAACATCCAGTCCAGCAAGATTAAATCGGGTACCTTCTGGGCGATGGCTTCTTGGGCTTCGCGGGCATCACCGGCATGCACCGGCTCGTAATTGTCCTTGCGCACCGCAAAGGCCACCATGTCGCGAATGGCGGGTTCATCATCAACAATCAGAATTCGTTTAAGCACAAAGGCACCGTGGCAAAGGTCGGGGTTAGGTGCAAGTAGATATCATTTTTGTGACAGGAATGTGACTTGGTGGGGCCGGCATAGGTCAGGCCTCGGCCCGACCTACGTTCAATATGTCAGTTAGATTGCAGGTAATGCACCGGCTGCGACCTGGCTTTCTAGTCAGATTAAGGCTCGGTGCTGTTGGGCGGCAACACGATTTTGGGTGGCAGGTAGTGAAGCAAGCGCTCGGTTTCCTCGACTACGGCGGCATAGCACTCGCAGCTCATCTGCTCAAGTTTAAGCCGGTCGATGACCGTGATCAGGCCGCGTTTATATTCGATGACACCTAGTTTTTGGAGTCGGCCAGCCGACTGCGTGACTCCTTCACGACGTACGCCGAGCATGCTTGCGATAAATTCCTGGGTCATGGTCAAGCGGTTATTGGGAAGCCTGTCTAAAGACAGCAACAGCCAGCGGCATAACTGCTGGTCGATGGAATGATGCCGATTACACACCGCCGTTTGCGCCATTTGGGTAATTAGCGCCTGGGTATAACGCAACATCAGGTTCAGCAAGTCGCCATGACGATTAAATTCTGCCTTCAGCATTTGCCCTGGCAAACGATAAGCGAAGCCTGCACTTTGAACCACGGAAACGCTTGGCGTGCTTTCACCGCCCATGAATAATGAAACACCCATAAGACCTTCGTTACCTACCACCAGGATCGCGGCCGAGGCGCCATCTTCCATAACGTATTGCATGGAGATAATGGCATCCGCGGGAAAATAAACATGCCCGATAGCATCGCCCGAACCATAAAGGACTTTACGAAGTGGGAGTTTCACCAGTTCAAGATGCGGGAATATGCGCTCCTGAACTTCCGGAGACAAAGCCGCAAGCAGATGATTTAATTTCGGAGATAAGCCCACAGCCATATTGATTGAACCTTTGCAGGAAGCCCACAGAGTATAGGCTGCCCGGCAAACTTTACTAGCATCTCAGACATTGTGCTCAGACTGCTTCAGGGCATTGTTTTTGATTCAGGCGCTGACTGGCTTTGCTTGCATAGCGAAGTCTGCTGGGTGAAATCGGTGCCCCAGCTTCGGTAACCAAGTGTGTCCAGATGAATCTTAGTGGGCGTGTAAAAACCGAGCCCGAGCTTTAATTCTGCACCGTGGGTGCGCCAAGCATTGCAAAGGGTTTCGAGTGATTCAGGGCTTGCATCAATATCGAAATCAATCGCATTCAATTGCATGTGCTTACTTTTCGCGCTGCCGCCGGCGCAGGCATTCAAGGCCGGATCGCGATAGACCGAAGCGGCGATAGGGTTTTTCAATACACCTTCGGATTTGAATTTTCTAACGACCTGTAGAGTCGGAATAATATTGGGCCAGAGTTCTTTCGGCGGCGTGGTGAAAGCTTCTGCATTGCATTTTCTCCAGTCGCGCGCCGATTTTAATAATTGCGCCAGCGGCACAATATCGCCAACCGTATTTTCATCCAGAAAATTTTG
>JAYUUM010000056.1:0-4949 GCA_043754555.1 Arenimonas sp.
TGGTTGACTTTCAAACATCGTTGACCTCCATGCAAAAACGCAAACGCCCCGTCGAAACGGGGCGTGTGGACTTCAGGACGGGCAGGATTTTGTAGCAGAAAGACTCCAGAATAAGACGCACTTCAAGTCGTGCGGTGCTTTTAAATTCGTCGGTTTGATCTACTGACATCGGCCTGGCTCGGTTCGCCATGTGACAACAGCGTCCCATGGGAGATTGACGCTACTCCTGCGAATTTCGGCTCGCAAGTACTTTCTTAAGCTACTGTTTTTATTATGTTTTATAGCTGAACGCGAATGCTTCATTGAAGCCTTCACAAGCCTTGAAATTCAAGCACTTAGCAATGTAAAACTTTCGCTAAGCGTTATAAGTAGTTGAATGCGAAAGCTAATTTACGATGATTTCGACCCGGCGGTTGCGCGCGCGCCCGGCTTCACTGCCGTTGTCAGCGACCGGCTGTGCCCTGCCCTTGCCGCTCGCTCTTAAACGAGCTGCCGATAAACCACCGGCACGCAAGGCCACCATAACCGCATTGGCGCGCCGCTGAGACAAGGCAATATTGGCCGCATCGGTACCTTTATTGTCGGTAAAACCGTCAATATGAATAGCGCCTTGTCCGCTTCGCAAGATCGCCGCCAGTTTGTTCAAGCTACTTAGCGCCGATGCGGTCAAGGTTGCGCTGCCGCTCGCAAAAGAATTCCCCGCCAAGGTGTAAACCATGTTCGCGCCTCGGCGCTGCATGGGCGGTAAGGCATCGCCATCACTGACATTGTCAGACGCCAGAATGCTGGCAAGCTGGGCTTCCTTGCGGGCCAAATCAACTTCCCGTGCACGTGCATCGGCAAGCTTGCGTGCCTGCACGGCCTGCGCGCCGGAAAGCTGCGCGTCAGCATTCGATTGTTCACGCGCTGTACGTTCGTCATCAACGGCTTGCGCCAGGCGCTCGGTTTCTTCCTGCCTTGCCATATTTTGAAGGCGTAATTGTTCGACTTCGCGACGTGCCATATCGGCATCGCGACGTGAGGCCTGCAACATAATTTGATCGCGCTCGCGGTCCAGTTGTTCGGCTTGTTTAGCCAATAATTCTACCTGTGCTGCGGCCTGTGCCGTTTCGACGCGCTTATTGGCAATGAACAAGGCTTGTTCGCGGACCTTGCCTTTTGCGCTTACGAACTGTGTCACCGCTTGCCTGGCTTTGAATCTTTCAACAGCTCCCAAATTGGCGAGTGCCGGATCGTTATCCAGAGCTGACAAAACAGCATTCAGGCGATCCAGCTCGGGGTTAGGTTTGCTAGTTGCTGCCAAGCCTGCCGCGCTGAAACATAACAACAATGCCAGTACGGCACATTGAAAACGAGCAATTGTCTGCTTCATATCAACGCTCCGTATTGACTAAGAGTTGACGGCGCAAATCGGCATTTCGGGCAGCCTTTTCATCGACATCCATGCGCGCATTGGCAAGCTCTGCCTGGGCTTTGGCTAGTTCGGCCATCACCTGAGAGCGGTTAGCCAGGCTGGCGGCATCTTTATATTTGCGCTTGTCATTCAGCGCCCGGGCCTCGGCAAATGCTGATTTTGCTGTCTGTAGGCTTTGTGCCGCCGTGCCCTTGGGCGATGCTCGCTCTGCCTGTGCAATCGCCGTTTGTGCCGCCGTAAGCTCGGTTGTAGGTGGTTCTGCCGCCCAAACTGTGCTGCTCACCAGTAAAAACGCCAAAACCATATGGATTTTTAAAGTAGATAATGTCATAAGTATTTTTGGACAGATGGAAGCGCTAAGGCTATTGTTATAGCAGAACGCAGCTGAATCAACGAGACATACAGGGGTTGGATATGGATATTGGATATTTCCTTAAATTGATGACAGAAAAGAACGCCTCGGACATGTTTTTGACGACTGGTGCGCCTGTCTATATCAAGGTCGAAGGCAAACTTTATCCGCTGGGAAACACCGGCTTACCGGCTGGCATGGTCAAGAAAATTGCCTATTCCTTAATGGACGAAGGCCAGGTACCCACCTTCGAGCGCGACCTCGAATTTAATATGGCAATTGCCGTCAAAGACGCCGGTCGTTTTCGGGTCAATTGTTTCAAACAACGCGGCGAAGTTGGCATGGTCATTCGCGCAATCAAGAGCGAAATTCCAAGCATTGATCAATTAAAACTGCCTGATGTATTGAAAGACATCGTGATGGAAGCACGCGGTCTGGTCTTGGTGGTAGGTTCTACCGGGTCCGGCAAATCAACCTCATTAGCCGCAATGATCGACCATCGCAATTCCAATAACACCGGCCATATTCTAACGATTGAAGACCCTATTGAATTTTTGCATCGTCACAAAAAATCAATTGTGAATCAACGCGAAGTAGGGCTCGATACTCACGCATTTCATAACGCCCTAAAAAACGCGATGCGAGAAGCGCCTGACGTTATCCTGATCGGTGAAATTCTGGATGCCGTAACAATGGAGTCGGCGATTGCTTTTGCTGAAACCGGTCACTTGTGTTTGGCGACTCTGCATTCAAACAATGCCGACCAAACACTGGAAAGGATTCTCAACTTCTTCCCCGAATCCGCCCACAAAAACATTTTGATGAACTTGTCGCTGAACCTGAAAGCGGTGATTTCTCTGCGACTGGTTGTCGGTAAAGACGGCAAGCGTTTGCCAGCGACCGAAGTGTTAATCAACACACCCATGATTCGCGATTTGATTCGCCGCGGCGAAGTGCATGAAATCAAGGAAGCGATGGACAAAAGTTTGCAAGAAGGCATGCAAACCTTTGATCAATGTCTGTTCCGTTTTTACAAGGAAGGCAAAATTGAATTGGAAGAAGCACTGCGTAAAGCCGATTCACGCGATGGCCTGGCATTGAAAATTCGCCTGGCCGAAGGTGGTACCGGCGAACATGATCCGTACGCGGAAGTTTATAGCACCTAGTGTTGTGGGGCGCGTGCTTGCTGCGGCCAAAATCTGCGAAATTTATGACACCTTCAATATGTCGGGCTGGGGCCCGACCTACTCCGCATCAGGCTGCGCGCTTGGATGCGCTTGTTTAAATGCTTCCATCTCGCAACAGGCTTCGTTAATGCGACGAATGGTGGGGTATGGCTTCATCGCTACTTTAAAACGCATTGCGTTATAGACCTGCGGCACTAAACAACAATCGGCAACAGTCGGGATATCGCCTTCGCAGAAACCACCAGTCGATGGGTTATCTGCCAGCACTTTTTCGAGTGCTTCGAAACCGGAAATCATCCAGTGTTTCATCCACTCGTCTTTCTGGGCCTGATTGGCACCAAATTGCGATTCGAGATAATTCATTACCCGCAAATTATTCAGCGGATGAATATCGCAGGCGATCATTTGTGCGATCGCGCGGGCGCGTTGAGCGTCACGCGGAACCGATGGCAATAAGGGGTTTTCCGCCCAAGTGTCGTCCAGATATTCCATGATTGCGGTCGATTGCCGCAGAATTCTATTGCCATGCAACAGCACGGGTACAAATTCCTGTGGATTTAATTCGCTGTATTCGGCCGTGTGATGTTGGCCGCCATCTTTGACTAAGTGCACCGGTTCAATTTCATAAGCGAGTTGCTTGAGATTCAAGGCAATGCGGACTCGAAAAGCCGCACTCGAACGCCAAAAGGAATAAAGACGAAGATTGCCTGCTGTCATCACACCACTCCAGTCCGAGCTAGTGGTTTAGGCTAACTCGCAATGGGCCAAGAAGGAAGCGGTTTGTATTTTTATCCGCAGGAATGGCATAGGGTGCGCTCAAGCACACCATTTCATCCGCGATTTGTTTGGTGCGCTTGAGCGCACCCTACATTGACTGCATCTTTTGTTCGATTGCCCCAAACACCGACTCATTGTTGGCATCCAACATCTCAATACGCACTACGTCGCCAAACTTCATGAAAGGCGTACTGGGTTTGCCATCACGCAGGGTCTCTACTGTGCGTTGTTCGGCGAAGCAAGAGGCGCCGAGTGAAGTATCTTCATTGGCCACGGTGCCGGAGCCCACAATAGTACCGGCCGATAGCGGGCGGGTTTTTGCGGCATGTGCAATAAGTTGGGCAAAATTGAACTGCATATCGACGCCAGCCTGCGGTGCGCCAAACCATACGTCGTTGATGTGTGTCAGCAGCGGCAAATGCACTTTACTACCCTGCCACAAATCACCAAGTTCGTCCGGGGTTACAAAAACCGGACTTAGTGCCGAACGCGGTTTCGATTGTAAAAACCCAAAGCCCTTTGCCAACTCATTCGGAATTAAATTTCGCAGACTCACATCGTTCACCAAACCAACTAATTGAATATGCGAAGCTGCTTGTTCAGCTGACACCGCCATTGGCACGTCATCGGTGATGATCACGACTTCGGCTTCCAGATCGATGCCATAATCTTCACTCGGCACGATGACAGGATCGCGCGGGCCGTAAAAACCGGCGCTAACCGCTTGATACATCAAGGGATCGACATAAAAACTTTCCGGCACTTCGGCGCCGCGTGCTTTACGCACACGCACCACATGCGGCAAGTAAGCGCTGCCATCGACAAATTCATAAGCGCGTGGCAAGGGCGCGGCAAGGTCCTGCATGTTCAAGGCAAACACATCAAATCCGTTGATGGTTTCTGCAGTGCTTTGATTCAAGGCTTCGGACACCGCGTTCAAACGCGGCGCGGTATTCGCCCAGTCCTCGAGCGCGACTTGTAGTGTTTTGGCGATGTCGCCAACGGTGACGGCCTTGCTTAAATCTTTTGAGACAACGACCAAAGTGCCGTCACGACCGCCTGCTTTGAGTGAACCGAGTTTCATAGAATAAGCCCGCAGAAATGATGCGGCATTTTAGCGCGGATTAGTTTGGCTGCGGGATAAAATTAGCGATGAATTCAGCACGTAGGGGCGCATGCTTGCTGCGCCCATTGTGCTAGCACCCCCTGGGCGCAGCAA
>JAYUUM010000057.1:0-4938 GCA_043754555.1 Arenimonas sp.
ATGGCAAGCCATTCACTTCAACCACGTTGTCGAGCATGCGGGTAAACACGCGCACGACTTCTTTATATTCTTCCCAATCGAACGCGGCTTTGTCGGTGAACGGGTCACGAATAAATTTGGTCAGATTAATCGAGCCTAATAAGCAGGCGCCATAAGGTGGAAGTGGCTGTTCACCGCAAGGATTGGTCGCACGAATATTTTCGCACCACCAGTTGTTGTTCATTTCGTTAACGCGGTCGATAAGAATGAAACCCGGCTCGGCGAAATCATAGGTGGACGCCATGATGCGGTTCCACAATTGCTGCGCACGGATGTGGCCATACACTTTGCAAGCAACCAGACCGTCTTCGCGCGTCACATAATTATGGCTATGCGGCCATTCGCGCCAGATCACTTCTTTGGTGTTGTCTAGATCGACTTCATTTTTTTCCTTGATATTGACCGGGAATACCAAAGGCCAATCGGAATCGACTTCAACTGCCTTCATGAATTCATCGGTAATAAGCAATGACAAATTGAATTGACGCAGACGACCGTCTTCGCGTTTGGCACCGATAAATTCTTTTACGTCAGGGTGCGAAACATCGAAGGTGCCCATTTGCGCGCCACGACGACCACCGGCAGACGACACGGTGAAACACATTTTGTCGTAGATATCCATGAAGCTTAGCGGGCCGCTGGTGTAGGCGCCGGCACCGGCAACATAGGCACCACGCGGACGCAATGTGGAAAATTCATAACCAATGCCGCAACCGGCTTTCAGGGTTAAACCGGCTTCGTGAACTTTATCCAGAATGCCGTCCATCGAATCGGTGATGATGCCCGATACGGTGCAGTTGATCGTACTGGTGGCAGGCTTGTGTTCCTGGGCACCGGCGTTCGAGGTAATGCGGCCGGCCGGAATGGCTCCGCGGCGCAACGCCCAAAGAAAACGCTCGTTCCAGTATTTTTGTTTTTCAGTGGTGGTTTCGGCATCTGACAATGCTTTGGCCACGCGCTTGTAACTGTCGTCGATGGTGTGATCGACAGAGTCACCTTGCTTTGATTTCAGGCGATATTTTTTATCCCAGATATCGTATGAGGCCGGTTGCATGTCTATCTCTGCTACCGATGTTGTGTTGACCGCTTCCAAGCGAACCGTACTCATAGTGCGTGTATCCTCCATCGTCACCGCTCCGCGTTGACGTTATTAAAATTTATGTGAAGCTGTTCTCGTTACCAAAGGGAAAAGACAGGTAAACGCGCCTGTGGGCCAAAACCCGCGAGCGTCCAATTTGTCCAGACTTACTTCCATGTTTGTACCGCGATAGTTGCGATCAGGCTTATGCAGGGCCTTTGTGGGGTTAGGCGTCATTTGACACCACCCATTGGGGCCTCCCCCCGCCACTTACCCAATATATTGTGTAAGAGCCGAGAAGCGAAATTACGCCCTCCACCTGCTGCTGTCAACCATTTGTCACATCTAGTTAAAGAATTTTTTCTTTAACAAAAACAATTGCTTACTGAACGGCCCCGCACCACTATGACCTCTTGCAGGGTGAAAAACATTTTGATTTTGCTAGTCTGACCGCAGTTTTTCGTCCAACTCCATTCTTGAGTAGATCATGCGCCCCATTACAACCGTGCTTTGTGTCTTTTTTGCTGCTATTGCTGGTGGCCTGACCGTACACGCCTTGAGCTTGCCGCCTGAACCCAGTCCGGCGACCGAAATTATTGAAGGCGCTTCGGCATTGGTACTGCCTAATGCTGCTTATGCGGCACTGCCAGCGCAAGTGGGCGGCACACCGGTACCTTCACTGGCACCCATGCTGGAAAAAGTAACGCCGGCAGTGGTCAACATTTACACCAAGCAAGTGGTGCGCGTGCGCAACCCGATGGCCGAATTTTTTGGTGGCTCGCGGGTACCGCAACAACGGGTTTCGCAATCGCTGGGCTCGGGTGTCATTGTCGATGCCAAGCGCGGGTTAATTCTGACCAACAATCATGTTGTTGAAGGCGCCGACGAAGTGTCGGTCATTCTCAGCGACGGCCGTACCTTTGAAGCCCAACCTATTGGTTCGGATGCCGATACCGATATTGCCGTGATCCAGATTCAGGCCACCGGTTTGACAGCGCTACCATTGGCCGATGCCAAAACACTGCGCGTCGGTGATTTTGTGGTCGCGGTCGGCAATCCGTTTGGTCTGGGACAAACCGTCACCTCGGGCATTATTTCGGCAGTGGGTCGCAGCGGTTTGCAGGGTTTTGGTTACCAGAACTTTATTCAAACCGATGCCTCGATTAATCCGGGCAATTCCGGCGGTGCCTTGGTGAATTTGCGTGGCGAGTTGGTCGGTATTAATGCCGCCAGTTTTAATCCACAGGGCAGCGCGGCCGGCAATATTGGCTTGGGCTTTGCGATACCGGTTAATTTAGCCAGTGAAATCATGCGGCAAATCATGGCTTACGGCGAAGTACGTCGCGGTTCGCTGGGCGTCGATACCATTGATATTTCACCCGATATTGCCACCCAATTGGGTTTGAAAAATATTCGCGGTGCGTTGGTTTCACGTGTGTTTCGTGCATCGCCAGCCGAAGCGGCCGGTCTGAAACCCGAAGATGTGATTACCGCGTTGAATGGCCAGAGAACCGACAGCGCCGAAGCGCTCCACAATATCGAAGGTTTATTGCCGGTCGGGCAATCGGTCAAGGTAGATTTATTACGTAATGGCAAGGCGCTCAGTTTTCAAACCACGTTAAAAGCACAGGCCAAAGAACTGGAAGGCGCGCAAATTGATCCGCGTTTAAGTGGTGCCACCTTGATCGATTTACCCGAACGCTATCGCTCGCAGGGCGCACGCGGCGTGATTGTTAGCAAAGTCACGGCGGGCAGCCGCGGAGCTCGCAGCGGCCTTGAGGCCGGCGACCGAATTGCAATGATCAACCGCACACAAATTCGCGATTTGCAGGACTTGCGTAGTGCACTGGCAAGCCCGCCAAAAGAATTAAGCCTCGGCCTACAGCGTGGACGCCAGACCGGTTATTTGCAGATGAAATAATGCGTTTGTAGGAGCCAGCTTGCGGGCGACTAAAACTACATTTCCGTGGGAGCGCCCGTCAGGCGCGAATGAATTGGGACAATCTAACGTAGGAGGGCCCTTGGGCCCGAATGATGAAGCCGTGAAGGTCGCCCGCAAGCGGCCTCCTACGAAGTGTTAAACTCGAAACGTGAAACACATCCGCGCGCTCAGCATTGATTTAGACGACACCCTGTGGCCGATTTGGCCGGTGATTGAGCGGGCTGAATCTGCACTCGATATTTTTTTGCAAACACATTGCCCCAATACCGCAAAAAACTTTCCTCTGGAAAAAATGCGAGCGCTTAGGGTCAATATTGTCGATATGTATCCGGGTATCGAGCACGATTTTACCCAACAGCGAAAATTATCTTTGTTGCATGCGTTGCGTGAAAGCGGTGATGCCGAACATCATGCCGAAGCCGCCTTCGAAATTTTTTACGCGACCAGAAACGATATCGAATTTTATCCCGATGCTTTGCCTGCCTTGAAACGCCTCACCGCGCGTTATCCGGTTGCCGCATTAACCAATGGCAATGCTGATTTGCATCGCATTGGCATTGCCGACCAGTTCGTGCATTTTGTGTCAGCGCGCAGCGAAGGCTTTGCCAAACCCGACGCGCCCATTTTTCATGCTACCTGCCAGCGCCTCGGTGTACAGGCATTTGAAGTTTTACATATTGGCGACGACCCACTACTCGATATTGTTGGCGCGCAACGCGCCGGCCTTCGTAGTTGCTGGATTAATCGCAGAAATGAGATCTGGCCAGAAATTTACGCCGCGCCGGATTTGCAATTCACCAGCTTGACCGATCTTGCCGATTATCTTGAACATATGCCTACGGAACTGGAAATCTCATGAGTTTGCCGCCCTGCTTTGCCACGCCTGATCAAATTGCGAATGCGGTGCCTTTAGTTTTGATAAATCGTAGTAATTTCGCCGCGTGGCGCGATCAGCAAACACCGCAAGTGCAAGCATGGTTAGCCGCGCAGGCATTCACCGCAAGCGGCGGAAGTTTTTTATTGATTCCCGATAGCGAAGGCAAAGCCGGCATGGTCGTGGTCGGTGTCAATGACGCAAACGATCCGTACTGCCTGTCGCATCTTCCCACCATGTTGCCGTCGCAACATGCGTATCGCATTACGTCGGCATCGCCATTAAAAATCGATGCTTCGCTGGCTTTATTGAGCTGGGGTTTGGGTGCGTATCGTTTCAACCGTTATGTCGAAACCAAACCGGTCGCGCGTTTGTGTCTGGAAACCGTTGGTGAAAGTTCGGAAACATTCGCAGTATTGAAAGCCACCACTTTAGTTCGCGACTTAATTAACACGCCAACTGAACATATGGGGCCCGAAGAACTCGAAGCCGTTGCAATTCGTCTGGCGCAAGCCTACGGCGGCACCGCGAATATTATTGTCGGCGATGATTTACTGAAACAGAATTTCCCGGCCATACACGCAGTCGGTCGCGCCAGCCATCGAGCGCCGCGCTTGATTGAATTGAACTGGGGCAATGAAGCGCATCCAAAAGTATCCATCGTCGGCAAAGGCGTTTGTTTCGATACCGGTGGACTGGATATCAAAACTGCCGACGGTATGCGCAATATGAAAAAAGATATGGGCGGTGCCGCGCATGCACTCGGACTGGCACAACTGATTATGGCGACGGGTTTACCAGTGCGCCTGCAATGTCTGATACCCGCGGTCGAAAACGCGATTAGCGCGAATGCTTTTCGCCCCGGCGAAGTGATTATTACGCGCAGCGGGCTAAGTGTTGAAATTGATATATTCTTCAAAGTGTACGAACCAAAGTCAATTTTATCGGGAGAGTTGGCTATCTGGTTTGCCAAATCAACAACTTTATCAATCTTTGCAACCGCAT
>JAYUUM010000058.1:0-4923 GCA_043754555.1 Arenimonas sp.
CTCTTCACAGTGGCTAGCACTTGCAAATGCGAAAAAGTATTCCTATCACTTTGAATGGCAAGGTCGCCCTATCATTCAGTATCCGCAAGACATAGTCGCTTTGCAAGAATTGATCTGGAATGTAAAGCCGGACTTGATTATTGAAACTGGTATTGCGCACGGCGGTTCACTTATCTTAAGTGCGTCAATGCTAGCCTTGCTAGATATGTACGAGGCCATGACAGCCAGTCATATTACAGACATCAGGTCTTCAAAGCGTAAAGTGCTAGGCATCGATATAGACATTCGTGCACACAACAAGCAAGCTATTGAAGCACACCCCCTGTCGTCGCGCATTCAGATGATTCAGGGGTCCAGTATCGCGCCCGCCATCATTGAACAAGTGAAAAGCATTGCCGCTGGCTATAAAAAAACAATGGTGATTTTGGACAGTAACCACACACACGACCATGTATTGGCTGAGTTAGAAGCATATGCGCCGCTCACCAGCATCGGAAGCTACTGCGTAGTGTTCGATACCGTTATTGAGGACATGCCTAAGGAAATGTTCCCCGACAGACCGTGGGGGCCTGGTGACAATCCCAAGACTGCGGTCCGTCAGTACCTTGAAAATCACGCAGATTTTGAAATCGACAAAGGCATCCAGAATAAATTGCTCATCACTGTTGGGCCGGACGGCTACTTACGCCGCGTTAGTTGATTTCCAGAGGTCTTTAGCGCGATGTCCTTGAAAAAAAA
Source organism: Arenimonas sp. (assembly GCA_043754555.1). Classification (GTDB taxonomy): domain Bacteria; phylum Pseudomonadota; class Gammaproteobacteria; order Xanthomonadales; family Xanthomonadaceae; genus Arenimonas. The sequence goes on from JAYUUM010000058.1 coordinate 739, forward strand.
TGTTGCAGCCAATTTTTTAGGACAGGGTTGGACGGCACTGATGGGAATTATTTTTGTTCCCACGTACATCAAATATATGGGCATTGAATCATACGGTTTGATCGGTGTGTTTGCCCTTCTACAGGCCTGGATTACTTTATTTGACCTCGGCATGACGCCTGCGCTCAGCCGAGAAATGGCTCGCTTCACCGGCGGCGCGCACGACGCGATTTCGATACGAAATTTGCTACGCACTGTCGAATGTATTGGTGTTTTTCTTGCGCTATTGGTCGCTTTTGGCGTCTGGTTTGCGTCCGACTGGCTTGCAATTAATTGGTTGAAAACTGAACGACTTTCGCCGGAGGTGGTCGCTAGTGCGTTCTCGCTCATGGGCTTAGTAGCCGCGTTGAGGGCTATTGAAAATATTTATCGCAGCAGCTTGATAGGTTTACAGCGGCAAGTAGTTGTTAATGCGATTAGCTCGGTGACGGCCACGATGCGGGGTGCTGGAGCCGTGGCGGTTTTAGCCCTGATTTCGCCAACGATCATAAGTTTTTTTGTTTGGCAGGTAATTATGTCTGTCATAACTGTAGTGTGGCTTTTATGGGCGGTTTATAAAGACTTTCCTACAAGCATTGCACCCGCGAAATTTTCGCAAAAAGCGCTGCGTGAGTTGTGGCAGTTTGCGTCTGGAATCCTGGTTATTACGCTCCTATCATTCTTGCTCATGCAAACCGATAAGATATTGTTGTCTCGCCTGTTATCACTTGAGAATTTTGGCTATTACGCGCTGGCCGCTCTTGTGGCAAACGCGCTTTTCATGTTGGCAGGACCTATCGATATTGCTTTTTTCCCAAGGCTGACAAAGCAGGCCGCATCGTTAGATCAGTCGGCTTACGCGTCCACTTTTCACCTAGGCTCGCAGTTAATCAGCGTCTTTGTTGGTTCAGCTTCAATTATGGTGATCGTTTTCAGCGAGTTTGTGCTGAACCTGTGGACCCAAAATAGTGATTTGGCTCAAAGGCTCGCGCCGATACTCTCGATTTTGTCGCTTGGCACATTGTTAAATTGCATCATGCACATGCCATATCAGCTGCAGTTAAGCCATGGTTGGACGAGCTTGACAATAAAGGTAAACATGGTTGCAGTCGTTTTGCTTGTGCCCGCTATATTCTGGTTAGCCCCGCGTTACGGTCCTGTGGGCGTTGCCTGGGGATGGGTTGCATTGAATGCCACCTATGTATTTGTGGTTATTCATCTTGTATTCAACCGATTGTTGATAGGCCACAAGTGGCGATGGTATTTTCAGGACGTGTTGATCCCACTATGCGCTGCGGCGGCTGTTGCCGTCGCATTAAAATTGGCGATGCCGCCCGGCGCAAGCCGCCTAATGCAATTGTTAGCGATATCGGTTTTCTCATCACTGACTTTATTGACCGCTGCATTTGCATCGTCAATGGTCCGTAAGGAAATAATCAGCAGCGCAAAAGGTCTTCTCGGTAAATTTAATCTATGACCAATCTATCAAACAGTATTCCAGCTCCTTCAGCGTTTAATTTGGTGAGCATCGGCATGCCAATCTACAACGGCGAAAGGTTTGTGGCTGCCGCATTAGATGCGCTTTTAAACCAATCGTACAAAAATATTGAAATTATTATTTCCAATAATGGCTCAACAGATGCAACTGACGAACTGTGTAAATCTTACGCGGCTAGGGATAGCAGAATAAAATACTTTCCGCAGCAAGTTAATCAGGGTGCAATCGCAAATTTCAAGTTTGTACTTGACCAAGCAAAAGGCGACATTTTCATGTGGGCAGCTTGTGACGATCTTTGGGAACCAGCGTACATAGAGAGCGCAACCAAAGCACTCGAAGATATGAGCGTTGAATTTGTGTTTCCTACTTTTCAACTAAAAAGTATTCGCTGGCGAGTCTACAAAAATGTTGCCCCTCGCGTGTTCAAATTTATAGAGTCGCATAACGCTGATTTCAGGACATTAAACTTTCTCTCGCTGCACGTAATGTCCCACAGTGCAAATATCGTTTATTCTGTGTTCCGAACAAAGTTTCTTCGGGTCGTTTGGAGCATTCAAGATATTGGAAATGACGGTGCAATGGGTGCAGTAATAGTAAACAAAGGGCGTGGCACATTCAACTCGGCGCGTTTTAGCAAACGCTATCCTGGTGTCTGGCCGGGTCGGTTGCAAGCATTAATCGGTGTCATTCATTCAGTAAGACAAAAAAAAAGCGCGGTACTACAAACTGAACTAGCTATCGAGCGCGCCGAAGTAAGGCTGATTGAGTTATTTCCGCTTTACGCATCCGAAATTAAGAAAATTTACAGTAATTACAAGCCATTTAGTTACTGTGCTGGTTATCGAATTTGTCCTATTGGCATGCGCGAATAATCACATTGGGTGCGGCGTTTGATATGTGCGGCGCAATTAAACAAATAAACCGGATATATTTTGAAGCTTAAGAGTGGTCTCGTTAGCATAGGTGTCCCTACCTTCAATCGCCCGGAGCAATTGCGACACTGCCTAGACGGACTAGTTAAACAAACCTATCCCAATCTAGAAATCATCATTTCTGATAACTGCAGTACGCTTCCCGAAGTAGCTTTGGTAGCAGTAGAGTTTTGTAGTAGAGACAACAGGATCACTTACTTCAAACAGAAAAGCAACATCGGCGCAATCAAAAATTTTCAATACGTTTTGTCTCGCGCAGATGGCGAGTACTTTATGTGGGCAGCCGACGATGACTATCGCGACCCTATTTATGTGGAAGAGCTCGTTGGTCTTTTATCCAATCGTGATGATTGTGTGTTGAGTTTTTGTGATTTTTGCGAAGTGAATGAATATGGCTCGCGCGCGATAGGCTATCCGCAACATGGAGCCTTGTTAACTAAGTTCTCTACGGGGAATCGGCTAGTGAGACTGTTAAGATTTTTTTTACAGATCGAAAGTAAAGGTAAGGCTAATTTGATTTATGGGGTAGTACGTCGCACAGCTATGTCAGACTTCTGCTTTCCCCGCTTTACGCGTCAAAATTACGAGTACGGCGTTGATATGCTTTTTGTATTCATGCTAATGTGCAAAGGCTCCGTGGCAATCTCGCCAAAGCTCTTGTATAAGTGCACTGTGGGCAACCAAAAGTCGTATGCGAAGCGTGATATTCAAACTAATTCTCAAAAGTTTACACATCTGGTTCTAACGTTCGCCGAGCAACTTCGTTATGCAACGCGTTATATTTTTCTGGCGACAGGGTTGACAAGGTTTGCAGTAATGGTTTGTCTTCCCCTAAAAGTCCTAGATATTTTTGTTCGCCTCTTTGCTACACCTATTTTGGCAATAGTCTGGAGAAAAACTTTGCGGATTCTCGCCAAGTAATGCTGACAAAAATTACGAATTCATTGCATGCAAGCCCCTTACCTCAGCGTCATATTACCCGTCTACAACGGCCAACAATATTTGGCTGAGGCAATCGATAGCGTGTTATCGCAGTCCTTCGCCGATTTTGAATTGATCATCATCAATGACGGTTCCAGTGACGGGTCTGCACAGCTACTCGAAACTTTCAACGACCCGAGGATTCGTCTGTCACACCAAGCGAATCGCGGGTTGGCGGCCACTTTAAATATTGCTATTCGCCAAGCGAAGGGCCGTTATATTGCGCGACAAGATCAAGACGACATTTGCCTGCCCGATAGATTCGCCAAGCAGGTTGCGTTTTTAGATGCAAATCCAAAGATGGGCCTTTTAGGCACTGCGGCTGAAATATGGGTAGGCGCTGATAAAACCGAGCGAGTACTCCGCCACCCTGCCAACAACAGCGACTTACAGTTTGACTTGCTTTTCAACAATCATTTCGTACATAGCTCTGTGATGCTCCGCAAAGAAGTGTTTGACGTGGTGGGTGGGTATGTTGAAGATCCGATACTTCAGCCACCTGAAGACTACGAGTTGTGGTCGCGTGTGGCCAGAAACTATCAGGTGGCGAATTTGCCTGATGTTTTGCTGGCTTACCGCGAAGTAGCTACCAGCATGTCGCGCAGCGGCGACAGGCCATTTCTTCGAAACTTGATCCGCATCTGTGCGGACAATCTTGGCCATGCGAGTGAGCAGTCGTCGTTTAGCCCAGGTGTTTTAGGGCTGCCCAACTTGCTGCATGACCGGTACGGTTCAATACCCCCAGGTGTCAGGCTT
>JAYUUM010000059.1:0-14905 GCA_043754555.1 Arenimonas sp.
CATGCTCTGTCGCAGCGTTTGGGCGCAGCAAGCAGGCGCCCCTACAAACATATTTACGACCGCAGACCTACACCTTTGGTTAATAAATGCAAACCCAACCAACCCAAGGCGACGACAAAAAACAGCATGACGGCAAAGGCGGTCCAAAGTGGCAAATCGCTGGCGCTTTCACCCAGCAGACCATAGCGAAAAGCATTCACCATATAAAAAATCGGGTTAGCGTGGGTAGCAGCTTCGGCCCATGGCGGCAAAACTTTTACCGAGTAAAACACGCCGCCTAGATAGGTAAGCGGGGTCAGAATAAAAGTCGGGATGATCGCAATGTCATCAAATTTTTTCGCGTAAACCGCATTGACGAAACCAGCGAGTGAAAAAATCGTGGCACCTAAAATAATAGTGCTGAACATAATAAAAGGATGCGGCACCCGAACATGAGTGAAAAACATCGCGATGATTAGTACGATGATGCCAACCATTAAACCTCGTAGCACACCACCCGAAACGTAACCAAGCAAAATTACCCAATTAGGCATTGGCGAGACGAGTAACTCTTCGACATGGCGGCCAAATTTTGCACCGAAAAAACTCGAGCTAATATTGCCGTAGGCATTTTGTATAACTGCCATCATCACCAAGCCCGGTACGATAAAATCCATGTAATCAAAGCCACCCATTTCACCAATGCGCGATCCGATTAGTTTTCCAAAAATCAGGAAATACAGCGTCATGGTAATCGCCGGTGGCACCAGGGTTTGTCCCCAGATTCGCAGGATGCGCATCACTTCTCGGCGGGCAATGGTTTTCAGGGCTATTAAATTCTGGTTCGTCATTATTTATTTCAGCTTTATATGTTTGGTATTTAAACCGGTCACTGCAGGCTTTAGTTCTTACGCAGCTTTGCTGGTGTCGCCGGTTAATTTTACGAATAACTCTTCCAGGCGATTAACTTTATTGCGCATTGAACGAACTCGGATACCGGCCTGATTTAGCTGGCTGAAAATATGATTTAAATCCATTGCGCGCGGTTTTTCGATGTCAAGAGTGTGATCGTCGGTGGCAACCAGATTAACATTGTCGACTCTCGGTAAAGTCGCCGGTAGCACACCTTCAATATCCAGCAGGAAACCTTCAACATCCAATTTGGAAAGTAATAATTTCATCGGACCTTGTTCGATGATTTGGCCTTTGTCGATAATCGCCAGGTTGCGACACAGATTTTCGGCTTCTTCCAGATAGTGCGTGGTGAGAATTACCGTAGTGCCAGCTTGATTTGCCTCGCGCAGGGTTTTCCACATGCCGCGACGAATTTCGATATCGACGCCTGCGGTTGGCTCATCAAGAATCAACAAGCGTGGTTGCGTCATCATGGCGCGGGCGATCATCAGGCGGCGCTTCATGCCGCCCGATAAAGTGCGGGACATCATGTCGGCTTTTTCCCAGAGCTGCGCACGTTTTAGTTCTTCTTCGGCCCGTTGCATCGCAGTTTTACGGTCCATGCCGTAAAAACCGGCGTAGTTCACGCATATGTCGAACGGCTTTTCAAACATATTGAAATTAATTTCCTGCGGCACCAGACCAATATGTCGCATGGCTTCACTACGGTGCTTTTGCAGATTGACACCAAATACATTGACCTCGCCACTGCTCGAATTGACCAACGAACTAACAACGCCAATCAGGGTGGATTTACCTGCGCCATTAGGGCCGAGCAAAGCGAAAAAGTCTCCCGGTTGTACCGACAGGGAAACCCCTTTAAGTGCTTCAACGCCATTGTCATAGGTTTTTTTCAGCGCACTGATTTCAAGCGCAGGCTGGTTTTGCATAAGTTTCTCCGGCCAGGACGCTGCCTGACCTGTCATTACGGGGTTCAATGCCTAGTATAATCGCGTTCCTTCTTTAAACCGCTGGCCAGAAGCCTCCATGCCTGCACATTTTCCACTTAAATTAATCGGCAGTCGTATGTTGGCGCCCTCCGTTCGCCATTTGAGTTTTGTCCGTGATGACGGCGAGCCGCTGGATTTCATCCCGGGCCAGTTTATCCAAGTACATTTTAATTATTCCGACGGTACGGCAACCAAGCGCAGCTATTCGATTGCGACCCTGCATGACCATGCGATGGGGCCTGGCGATGCACTAGACATCGCGGTCAGTTTCGTTCCCGGCGGCGCCGCCTCGGCCCTGTTCGAAGCCCTGGACGAAGGCCAGCAAATCGAATGCAGTGGTCCGTTTGGCCGTTTTTGCCTTGGGGCGAACGACGCCAACAAGCGTTATCTGTTGATCGGCACTGGTACCGGCGTCACGCCCTATCGTGCGATGTTGCCGGAGCTGGCAAAGCTGATGTCCGAGCGCAATGTCGAAGTGATTTTATTGTTTGGTGCCCGCACGCCGGAAGAATTGATCTATGGCGAAGACTTCTATGCCTTCGCCGAACTACATCCCAATTTCCGTTTTATTCCTAGCTTCTCGCGTTCGTTGCCGGAAAATCCGCATGCCGATGTCAGAAGTGGTTATGTGCAGGAAGCCCTCAGCGAACTGGCACCGAATGCCGAGGGCGATATCGCCTATCTGTGTGGCAATCCGAATATGGTGGATGTCAATTTCGAGGCATTGAAAGCCTTCGGTTTGCCGATTCCGCATATCCGTCGCGAGAAATACGTCAGTTCAAAGTAGGGTGAATGTAAAGGACGCTTGACAAGCGAATCTTAGCCGTGCATTCTGGTGTCAAGCACCCTTGACACCCTGATTATGCGCACCGCCCACCGGCAATATCTGAAAACTTTCATTCCGGCCATGATTGCTTATGTCGTGGTGTTGTTCGCTTCGATTTTGATATTGAAGAAAATAGGTATGGAAGCACCGATTTACCTGCGGGCATTATTATCGCTGGCACCGATCGTACCGATCATGTTCGTCTGTCGCGCATTGATTCAATTTCTGCGCGATTGCGACGAACTGGAACGTCGAATTGAGCTCGAAGCTATCGCCTTGTCCTGTCTGTTTACCGGACTGATCTTTCTTTGCCTGGGTTTTCTGGCTAGCTCGAAACTGATTTCTCTCGGCGACGGTGCTCTGGTGGCGATTTGGGTGTTTCCCTGCTTGTGTGGCCTATACGGCGTCACCAAATGCATCGCCAGTTGGCGCTACCGTTAAAAGCCTTCTTCTGTATTGACTGCATTGGAGATTTCGATGTTCTTTAAAGATTTAGTTCAGCCGTGGCGCAAGCCGCTGCGCCGCTATTACATTAAATCTCTTTTTCCCTGCGCTCTGACTATTCTGATTTTTGTTATTGGCGTTAGTGCACCGCAGTTATTGCTTGCGCCTTGGCAAAAACTAACCTGGGTCTTGCTGGTAATGCTGCCTTTTTTATGGAGCCTAAAAATCTATCTACAGTATTTGGGCGAGTGCGATGAAGTGGAACGGAAAATCGAACTCCATGCTATCGCTGTTGGGGCTTTTTTAGCTTTGACCAGCGGTATGTCACTGATATTGGCCATGGCTACCCAGTTGATCGTACCCACTGCAGAGTTCGTTCTCTGGATGGTCATGTTGAGTTTATGCATCGGCTACGCAGTATCTCGCAGTTATTTGCTCTGGCGTTACCTGAAATGAAAAGCCGGGTCCGCGAATTACGCGAGAAACAGGGGTGGTCGCAAGGCGAGTTGGCGGATCTACTGGATGTCTCGCGGCAAACCGTCAATGCGATTGAAACTGAAAAGTACGATCCAAGCCTGCCGCTGGCATTCAAGATTGCGCGCCTTTTCAGCATGCGTATCGAAACTATTTTTCACGACGAACAAGTTCAATGAGTACCGGCTTGGTTATTGGCATTGAAATACGAACAAAAAGGAGCACGCGATGTTTGCATTACTGATGGGGTTAAAAACCATTTCCCCGCAAGACCTGCATTTACAAATGCAAGAAAAAGCGGTCACCGTGATCGATGTCAATTCGACTCAAAGCTGGATGAAGGCCCATGTTCCCGGCGCTTTGAATCTTGATCCCGAAAACTACACGTTTGGCGATTTGCCACCCGATAAGGCGTCCAGTATAGTTTTTTATTGTTCAAACCCGATGTGCAGAAAAGCGCCCAATGCGGCGCGACGGGCAAAAAAGTTGGGCTATGAAAATATAAAGGTCTTGTCGGCTGGGATTACCGGTTGGATTAGCGCCAAATTGCCTGTTGCTGCGGGTGCTTGAAGCCATCTTACGGTTGCCTGCTTTCAAAACTGCACTACGAAAAATTTATTAAGGATAATTTTATGTCACTCAACTACGCCAGGCATGGCCTGGGTCTTTTGATATTAAGCGGCGCGATGCTCAGCCCGCAGGCCGAGGCACGCAAACTGGGCGAACTCGATTTCCAACCTTGCTCGCTGCAAATGTCGATCAGTGCAATGACGGTCTCGGCGCAATGCGCTCGCTTGAAGATAGCGGAAAACCCCGCCGAACCCAAAGGCCGCCAGATTGAACTCGCACTCGCCTGGATTCCCGCGAAAGGCGAAGCCGAACCCGACCCGGTTTTCATGCTGGCCGGTGGTCCCGGACAATCCGCGCTTGAAAGCTATCCGCAATTGCATTCGGCATTTGCCGACGTGATCAAAAAGCGCCATGTCATTCTGGTTGATCAGCGTGGCACTGGAAAATCTAACGCGCTGGTTTGCAAGGATGAGAGCGGAAAAAGTGCCGTGGCCGAAAGCGAAGCCGTCGCAGCGCTTGATTTGAACCAGGCAAGAGAATTCGCCAAAAAATGTGCGGTACAAATTGGCAAGCGTGCGAATCCCGCTTTTTACACCACCGGCCACGCGATTGGCGATCTAGATATTGTTCGGCAAAAAATGGGTGCCGCGAAAATCAATCTCTACGGTATTTCCTATGGCACACGAGTGGCGCAGCAATACGCCAAGCGCTTTCCTCAACATACCCGCAGCATCGTGCTGGACGGTGTCGTACCCAATTCACTGGTGCTTGGGGCCGATCATGCGGTGAATCTTGAAGATGCCTTGAATCTGCATTTTGCCCGCTGCACGGCTGACAAGATCTGCAAGGAGCGCTTTGGCAATCCACGCCAGAAACTTGATGCCCTGCGTGCTCAACTCAGCGCTACACCGATGATCGTGAATTACAACGATCCGATGTCCGGCGAGCCCAAACAGGAAAAATTGAACCTGGCCGCGCTTGCCAGCGTTGCCCGCATGTATTCGTACTCGCCAATGACCGCTTCGATGCTGCCATTGGTGCTGACGCAGGCGGCACAAGGCAACGGCGCACCGCTAATGGCACAGGCGCAGATGATGGACCAAACCATGAACGAGGCCATCATGCATGGCATGCAACTGTCGGTGATCTGCAGCGAAGACGCTGCCGAATTGAAGGAAGACCCGGCGACGGCCAACACCCTGATTGGCAACACCATGATCAGCTTTCTGAAAGCCCAATGCGAAGCATGGCCGCAATCGAAGCGCGCTGCTGGTTTTCGCGAGCCATTGAAAGGCAATGTTCCGGTACTTTTATTGTCGGGTGAATTTGATCCGGTCACACCGCCTCGTTACGGCGATGCAGTGGCTAAATACTTACCGAACAGCAAACATGTTGTGTTCAAAGGACAGGGTCATAACGTGATGCCGGTCGGTTGTGGTCCAAAAATATTTGCCCGCTTCATAGACAGCGCCAACGCCAAAACCCTGGATACCAAATGTCTTGATTCCCTGACTTACGTGCCGCCATTTATCGGATTTTATGGTTGGGAGCCCTGAGGTTTATTCGATATTGCTTTCGTTCGAAATACCTAGTCTTCAGAAAATCTGGCTGTCTTAAATTATTCTCTTGAGAAAAATCATGATTGAAGTTCAAGATCTACACAAAAGTTTCAAAACGAAAACCGGTTTAGTCCATGCGGTGCAAGGTGTTAGTTTTACTGCTCGCGATGGCGAAATCACCGGTTTGCTTGGGCCTAACGGTGCCGGTAAAACAACGACTTTACGCATGCTCTATACCTTGATGAATCCCGACCAAGGCAATGTAAAAGTCGATGGCTTTGACAGCATCAAAGATGCAGAAAATGTTCGTCGCCGTTTGGGTGTATTACCTGATGCCCGAGGCGTTTATAAACGCTTGACCGCCCGCGAAAACATTCATTATTTCGGCGAATTGCACGGTATGACAAACCAGGAAATTGTTGCGCGTACGCAAGCGCTTTCTGACGCGCTAGGAATGGCAGATGTGCTTGATCGTCAGTCCGAAGGCTTTTCACAGGGCCAGCGTACTAAAACCGCAATTGCCCGCGCTTTAATACATGATCCAAAAAATGTGATTCTTGATGAACCTACCAATGGCTTGGACGTGATGACAACTCGCGGCTTACGTGAATTTTTAAAACAATTAAAAGCCGAAGGACGCTGCGTTATTTTTTCAAGCCACATCATGCAAGAGGTTGCAGCGCTTTGCGATCGCATTGTGATTATTTCAAAAGGAAAAGTAATGGCGCAAGGCACCGCAGACGAATTACGGCAACAATTTGGCGAACAGAATCTGGAAGATGCGTTTGTCAAAGCCATTGGCACTGAAGAGGGCTTGCACGCATGAGCGCTTTAATGACTGTATTCAAAAAAGAGTTGAAGGACATGTTTCGCGATCGTCGTACCGTGATGATTAGCCTGGTGTTTGGTACCTTGCTCGGGCCCGTGTTGATGTTTGGCATGCTCAAATTGATTGTCAACCGCGCCAGCACCCAGCAAGAAAAGCCACTGGTACTGCCCGTGGAGGGCGCGGAACACGCACCCAATTTGGTGAACTGGTTGAAGGGCCAAAACATTGTCATTAAACCGGCGCCCAAGAATATTGATGCGGCAATTGCCGATCAAAGTGAAGATGTCATTCTTCGCATCAGCCCGGACTTCGGAACCCAATGGCGAAAAAGTCTGCCCGCCAAAGTGGAGTTGATTCACGATAGCACCCGACAAGATGCTTCTATCCCCGTTGATCGTATTGAAAACCTGCTTGAGAATTACGGAAAAACGGTCGGAACCTTGCGTTTATTGGCAAGAGGCGTTAGCCCGACTGCGATGCAATCATTACAAATTGCACATCGAGATTTAGCCACGCCGCAAAGTCGCGCCGGGCAGATTCTTAGCTTCTTGCCGTATTTATTAATTCTGACGGCATTTCTAGGCGGCGCCTATCTAATCATTGACGTCACCGCCGGTGAGCGTGAGCGTCAATCGCTGGAACCTTTGTTAGCAACGCCGGCTTCCCGTAGTGCGATCATGAGTGGAAAAATTTTGGCGGCATGTGCTTTTGGCACACTGAGTCTGATAATAAGTTTAGTAGCATTCAAAGTTTGCTTTCTGTTTTCGTCTGGTTTCGGTGTGAAAGTTGAATTACTGATGAGCACGATTTCGTTATTAATGCTTGTCCTGATTCCTATTTTATTGATTGGCGCCTGTTTGCTTACCCTGATCGCCGCCAGCGTAAAAAGCGTGAAAGAAGCACAAAGTTATATGAGTATCTTGATGATGTTGCCGCTATTACCCACTATTATTTTGATGGTGAACCCAGTCAAGAATCAGCTCTGGATGTTTGCGGTGCCGTTTCTGTCGCAAAACCAAATGATCTTGAAACTGGTGCGAGGCGAACATATCCAAGGGGCTGAATGGGCCGTGTATTTATTGGCAGGTTTTGGTTTGGCCGGAATACTGTGGGCCATAGCTGCGCGTTTGTATCATCGCGAAAAATTGGCCATTAGTGCCTGATCCGTTTTTGATATCCAACAAAATCAGGAATTATGCATGGGTCTTTTATTCTGGCTTCGCCGTTTTATGCTGGTTTTTTGCTTAGCCTTTACCGTGATCGTGTGCGCGCACTTGTTACGTGGACACGAGCTCATGTTTTCACTATCGGAAAGCCTGTTGTGGGCAGTGATATCGGCCAACATTTTTATGTTCACCCGGATATACCATTCGCGAAACGCTCGTTATTGCGCGCTCTGCAATGACATTCCGGAAATACAAGACGGTCAATAAATTGTCGATATTGATTTGATTTTGATTCGATACAGATACGCGAATCTTGGCTACAAGTCATAAAAAAAGCCCGGCATTGCCGGGCTTTTTGTTCAACAGAATGGTTAGACTAATTGAAGTTAAAATTACGTCGTACGGTGCGCGGCTCATCTAGTGGCTGGTACTGCCATTTACGAACAGTCGCTTGTACACCTCGATCAAAAACTCCACGCGGATTTGCTTTTACTATTCGCACATCCGAAACAGAACCGTCTCTATTAACCATAAATTCGACTTCCACTGTCCCTGTTGTGCCAGATCTCAAGGCATCGGGGGGATAAGCGGGCTGTGGTGTGCTAATTGCGACCAACGCGTTGGCTGTTGTTGAGCGCGCTGGTGTTGTCGGGGCTGACGGCTGTGGAACCGGTGCTACCACTACGGGAGCTGGGGCGCGTGTCTCTGGTGCCGGAGCGCGGGTTTCCGGCACTGGCGCCGTCACAACGGGTGTAGTGCGTGCTGTGGTTGCTGCTTTGGCGGCATCATCAATTACTTTTTGTTTGGCCAGTTCTGCCAGACGTTTTTCATCTTCGGTGCGTTTGGCGTCATCGACAACTCGTTGTGCCTCATTCGATTTACCGGTCGTGATTGCCTCAGCAATACGCGGCAAAGCGGGTGCTTGCGGGTCGGCACGTTCAAGCAGCGCACGCAGACGCTCCGCCTCGACAAAATCATAACGACCAATAGCCTGTTCTGCCGCTATCACTGTGTACGGCATTAAATCCATCAAAGCGCTTTCGCTATTGGCATCTGGCTTGTCACTTTTCTTGCGCAGCGCCAAGTAGTACTCCATCGCGTTGTCACCTGCGGGCGCATAAAGGCGCTGTTCGCGGAACGCGGTTGACGCCCGCTTACGTAACTCTTCAACCGGTAATGCTGCCAATTGCGCCTCGGCAGCTTGAGCCGCTTGCGCTGCTTGCGCTATCTGAGCTTCTGCTTGTGCTGCGACATCGGCACCTGGTTGTACTGCAGCAGGTTCGGGTTCTTTTTTGCAAGCCGTCAAGCTCAAGGCTATCAGCAGGGCGCAGGGCAATACATGTTTCAAGGCGTAGGTCGATTTGCTCATAATAGTCTCTTGGCTCGGGCTAGAATTTGAAGGATAACGGGTTCTTGTAGTGCTCAGCTCATTAAAGTTTGGCCTATTTGTCAAGTTTTTTCCGTATCGTGCATCACGGTATAACACGGCCAGCTTATTTGCCTATGCAAAAACTGCTAAATATCTTGCCTAGTAACGCATCGGCGTCCATTTGGCCTGTGATCTCGCCTAAAGCCTGGTGGCTATCGCGCAATTCCTGCGCTGCCAACTCGCCTTGTTTCCAGTCCAACTGCTGTGTAGCCATGGCCAATGATGCGCTAGCGCGAACCAGAGCTTCAATGTGGCGTGCCCGGGCACTGAAGGTACCGGCTTGGGTCTCATTGAAACCGGCCGCTTCGCGTAATTTTTCTCTCAAACCCTCGAAACCTAGGCCGTCCCGAGCGGATAACCATAGATGCCAACCGTCATCTCGTAACTCTTGAGTTGCAGGTCGGGCACTAAGATCACATTTATTGTGCAGCCATAAAATCCGCGGCACTGCGTCTAGGCTTTTGCCCAATGCTTGAATTGAACAATCGGCATCGCGATCATCAATCATAGCCAAAGCCAAATCGGCTTCTGCCAATTCCTTGTGTGCGCGCTTGATACCTTCCTGCTCCACGATATCGGTGGTCTCACGTAAACCTGCGGTATCCACCAGCGTGATCACCACTCCGTCAATCGTGATTGATTCACGCAATACATCGCGGGTGGTACCGGCAATTTCGGTCACGATGGCGCGCTCTTCACCTGCGAGTCGATTCATCAAAGATGATTTGCCAACATTCGGAGCGCCAACAATTACGACATGGACACCATCAAGCAAACGCTTACCGCGCTCGGCTTCTTCTAGCAAGACACGCATATCGTGTTGCACCTGTTGAAGCCGTGTCTGTAATTCCGGGGTTGCCAGAAAATCGATTTCTTCCTCCGGAAAATCCAGCGCCGCTTCAATATATACCCGCAGATTTACCAAGCCTTGTTCGACTCCATGCACGCGCCTGGAAAATTCGCCGTCGAGTGATCGCCGTGCTGCTCGTGCGGCAGCTTCGCTACCGGCAGAAATCAAGTCCGCGACTGCTTCGGCTTGTGCCAGATCGAGTTTTTCATTTAAAAATGCTCGTTCGGTGAATTCGCCGGGTCGTGCTTGTCGCGCGCCGAGTGTTATGCAGCGTTTTTGTAATTGCGCCAATAAATACGGATTGCCATGCGCTTGTAACTCGACGACATCTTCCCCGGTATAAGAATGCGGACCGGCAAAATAAATCGCGATGCCATCGTCAATTGTTTCATTATTTTCATCGACAAAACGACCATAAATGGCTGCGCGTGCCGATAGCCTTTTTTGCAACAATTGCTCGGCTATCTTGCGTGCCTTGGGTCCGCTTAAGCGAACAATGCCAATGCCGGCTGGTGCTTTTGCGGTCGCGATTGCGGCGATGGTGTCTGTGTTCTTATCCATGCGCTCATCATAAACAAAGAGCCCGCATAAGCGGGCTCTCCGGTCTACAAATTATTCGAATAATTCACTTCAAGACTAATTACCTTCTTATTTAGCGATGACTGGTTTATCGCCGTGACGCTTATTGATGACCTGCTGTTGGGCAATACCCAATAATCCGTTGGTCACCCAGTACAGCACCAAGCCAGCCGGGAAGAATGCCATCAATACGCCAAACATCAACGGCATAAACTGCATCACCTTCTTCTGCATCGGGTCCATACCCGGCATTGGCGTGAGTTTTTGCGTCACGAACATCACGATCAGATTCATGATCGGCAAAATAAAATAAGGATCGGGCGCGGTCAGATTTTGAATCCATCCCATCCACGGTGCTTGCCGCAATTCAACACTCTCAAGCAAGACCCAATACAAGGCAAAGAAAATTGGCAATGGAATTAACATCGGCAAACAACCACCCGCCGGATTAATTTTTTCTTTCTTGTACAAATCCATCATCGCCGTGGAATATTGTTGACGATCGTCGCCATAACGTTCTTTCAGTGCTTCAAGACGCGGCTGAATCGCTCGCATTTTTGCCATGCTTTTATATTGCGCGGCCGATAATTTATAGAGTGCCAATTTCAGCAGCACCACAATCGCGATAATGGCCCAGCCCCAATTACCAAGCCAGGAATGCAGTAGCGATAGTAACCAAAATAGAGGTTGTGAGATAAAACTGACATAGCCGTAGTCAAGGGTGAGCTTTAAGCTCGGATCGACTTTTTCCATTTCACTTTGCAGTTTTGGGCCTACCCACAAGGTAGATTCAATTGATTTCATTTTGCCGCTGGCCACTTCCATTAGCGGACCTTGGCTTCTGATCAAATATTGTGTTTGCCCGTTTCTTTGCAGAATTTCAGTATCTATTTGGCGCAATTGCTTCGTACCCGGAACCCAAGCACTCACAAAATGATGTTGCACCATACTGATCCAGCTATTGCTGACATCTTTAATAGGCTGATCTTCAGCGGCGAAATCACCGAAGCTTTTCTTGTCGAATTTATCTAGCTCGCTATACCAAGCCGCGCCCATCAAGCTGAAGCTCTCTGGGTTGGTAAACATACTGTGTTTGGGCGGAGCCGGTGGTTGTGCACGGATAAATTGCTCATACGCTATGCCCTGCCACGCTTGAGGACTCGTGTTGCTTATTTCTTGCTTAACTTTTATCGCGTAACTGCCACGCGTTAATACCAGCACCTTGCGTACTTTAAAGCCGTTACCGTTATCCTTGATGAAGGGAATTTCCAGTGTGCTTTGACCGTCAGCTAAACGGAAATCTGTTTGATTATTCTCTACGCGAAATACAGATTCATGGGTTGGCGCTATGTTGCTGGATCCTGCCACCGAGAGTAATCCCGATTGTGCTACGAAAAAATCTACGTCTTTTGGGTCTTGCAAAACCACGTTCGGACTTCCGGCTTTTTTCTCGACCGGATATTTCAACAATTCGGTTGAAGCCAGACTGGCACCACGCGAATCCACTTGCAGTTTCAAAACATCGGTTTGAATTGAAATCATTTGAACTGCTTGCGATGTCTCGCTGGCTGTCGGCGTTAAAGTCGGCAAACTGCTGTTCGATACATTTGCGCTCGGCACTGACGGTAACGCTGCTGTTTTATTGGGAGCATTTGTCGCGACGCTTGTCGTTGTATTTTCGACAACTGGCGCGCTTGCGGTTGTGGTCTTCGACCACTCCATGAAAAGTAAAAACGCGACTAATAACCACGCAAACATTAAAAACGAACGAGTCTGATTCATGAGCTCTAAAAACCTGGGCATTAGTGCCTGTTAAAAGAAATCGCTAAAACCGGGTGCGCGTCTCGGTTGCCGTGCTGCACGCTGCCTGAAATCCTGATGTACTCAATGTACATACGGGACTGCGCACCCTGCATCTAGCTCTCGAACCGCTCCCACGGTTTTTAATGATTCCCTATGGATCGCGGGAAGTTGCTGCGCCGTTTTATGGCGAGCCGTGCATTGTGCCTATCGCAGCGTTACTGAGCAATGACTGGGCACGCAGAAACAGTTTTTCAAGGTCTGCCCGCCAATTGACTGCCAATGTTCTTGCCGCGTCCGGTTTGGCGATGACTACATATTCGGCAGCGCGGTAACTGTGCTTGTGTTGTCGGAAATAATCCCGACACACACGTTTAATCCGATTTCTGGCTACCGCGCTCTTATCCACCTTTTTTGATACAGCGATGCCTAGTCGTGGCTGGGAAAAAGCCTCGCCTTGAGCTAGATGCAAACGAAAAAAAGCGCCAGATACGCGACTTCCCTCACTAAACACGGCCTGATACTGAGCCGAGGTGCGGATACGCGCACTGCGAGGGAAGCGTTGGTGGGCCGTGGTAGTCACGCCCCAGACTGCAAATATTTATTTAGACGCAGAGACGCGCGCGGCCCTTGGCACGACGACGGGCCAAGATTTTACGACCGCCTGGGCTTGCCATACGAGCACGAAAACCGTGGTCACGTTTACGCTTGAGATTGCTGGGTTGATAAGTACGTTTCGTGGCCATGACGCAACTCGCTTGAAGATTGTGCGGGAAAGACTTGAAAGTATAGACAATTTCACCGATATCCGTCAAGCCGGATTTGCTTGGCGAAAGTCTTGAGAGCCGCTAGACTGGGCGTCCCCGACTTATCCACAGCAGCGCTGCGCTGCCGGAATCCGTGTTGTCTATGTTAACTGCTTGGCCCCGTTGTCTTGAACGTCTTGAATCTGAGCTCACTGCCGAAGATATCCACACCTGGCTGCGGCCACTACAAACTCGGGTGGAGGCGCATCAATTAACCTTGTTCGCCCCCAATGCCTTTGTGCTTGAACAGGTGCGCGAACATTATTTGCCGCGAATTCTGGAACTAATGGCGCATTTTAGCCAAGGCCAGGCAACAGTCGTCCTGGAAGTCGGTTCAAGCGCCAAGCCGCCTGCGGTACTTCATAAGGATAAAGACAAGAGCGCTGGCTCGAAAGAAGCGGGCTTGGCGTTCCAAACAAATTTGGACCCGCGTTATCACTTTGACAATTTTGTCGAAGGTAGCAGCAATAAATTAGGTCGCGCCGCCGCGATGCAGGTAGCACAAAACCCTGGCAAGGATTACAACCCGCTCCTGCTTTATGGCGGCACGGGTTTGGGTAAAACCCATTTAATGATTGCGGCCGGTAACTTGATGCGCGCCAATAATCCGGGCATGAAAGTGTTGTATCTGCGGTCGGAACAATTTTTCAGCGCGATGATGAAATGCCTGCAAGAAAAGACCATGGATCAGTTCAAACGCCAGTTTCAACAAGTCGACGCTTTATTGATCGATGATATTCAATTTTTCGCTGGTAAAAATACGACTCAGGAAGAGTTTTTTCATACCTTTAACGCGCTGTTCGATGGTAAACAGCAAATTATTTTGAGCTGCGATCGCTATCCGCGCGAAGTCGATAACCTGGAGCCACGACTGAAATCGCGCCTAGGCTGGGGTTTGTCCGTCGCGATCGAGCCGCCGGATTTTGAAACTCGCGCTGCGATCTTGATGGCGAAAGCCGCCGAACGCGGTGTGCCGCTGCCTGACGATGTAGCGTTTCAAATCGCAAAAAAAATGCGCTCCAATGTCCGCGATTTAGAAGGCGCACTCAACACATTGGCAGCGCGTGCAAACTTGTTCGGTAAAACCATTACGATGGAATTTGCACAAGAAACCTTGCGCGATTTATTACGAGCACAGTCACAAGTGGTCTCGATTACCAATATTCAAAAGACGGTCGCCGAGTATTATCAACTTCGAATGGCCGACTTGCTGTCGCAAAAACGCACGCGTAGTTTGGCTCGTCCACGACAGCTCGCCATGTGTTTGTCGAAAGAATTAACCGAACACAGCTTGCCGGAAATAGGCGATGCTTTTGCCGGCAGGGATCACACCACGGTATTGCATGCCTGTCGGGTAATTCGCGAATTATTGAATACCGATGGCAAGATGAAAGAAGATTGGGACAAATTAATCCGCAAATTAAGCGAATAAGACTTACCAGCGGGATAAATTGTGAATAAACTGGGGATAGTTTTTGGATTCGGTATTTATCCACAAGCTATCCCAAGCCTTAGGTGTGTTCACACACACCCGGCGAATGATTAAAAAGCTATAAAAAACAAATACTTGAAATCTTATCCAAGGTTTTGGGCGACTCTACCACCACCACTCTTTATATATATCCACTAGGTTAATGGGGCATACGGCATGCGTTTTAGTCTTTCTCGCGAAGTTCTTTTAAAACCCTTA
>JAYUUM010000060.1:0-14904 GCA_043754555.1 Arenimonas sp.
ATTGCCGATGGCATTCCATTCACCGGTTTTTTATATGCCGGCTTAATGATTGATGCCGATGGTGCAGCAAAAGTGATCGAGTTCAATGTGCGTTTTGGCGATCCGGAAACCCAGCCGATAATGATGCGTTTGCAATCGGATTTGGTTGATCTGATTGAAGCGGGTGTAGCCGGTCAATTACATGAAATCGAAGCGCGCTGGAATCCGCGCCCGGCATTAGGTGTCGTGATGGCGGCCAGAAATTATCCGGATGCACCGCAAATTGGCGATGTCATCGAAGGTATAAATGCGCCTTCACCGATAGGCAGTAAAATATTCCATGCCAGCACCACGCCGCATGAAGGCCAAGTACTGACTAGCGGTGGTCGCGTGCTATGCGCCTGTGCATTGGGCGACACGGTGGCCGATGCGCAACGCCTGGCTTATGAGGCTGTCAATGGTATTTCCTGGGAAGGCGAATTTCATCGAAATGATATTGGCTGGCGCGCGATTGAAAGAGAAAAGTAATAATAGATGTTGTAAATGCTCACTTCGTGGTGGTCGTGGGAGGGCCGTAAGGCCCGAATTGCCTGAAAGTATGCCCTCCCACGGCTTCGAATATTTTTGATAGGGCGCGCCTGTGGCGCACCAAGCATCATCACGAAATCACCCGGTGCGCCATAGGCACACCCTGCGTAGAAAAAATGGCTACCCGGCCGCAAAAGCTTGCCGTGTGGCAGCGCAGCCCCTAACCTTGGGCATCCACCCGAGGTTACTATGGCTAACAGTCAGTTTGAATTATTGAAGCAACGTCGTTTTCTGCCATTCTTTTTGACGCAGGCGCTTGGCGCTTTCAATGACAATGTGTTTAAAAATGCTTTAGTGGCTATGGTGACATTTGTTTTGGTGTCGCTCACGCAGCAGGAAGAATCCATATTTATTAATTTAGCCTCGGGTTTATTTATCTTGCCGTTCTTTTTATTCTCGGCAACTTCCGGGCAGCTAAGCGAGCGTTTTGACAAAGCCAAATTGGCGCAAGCAGTCAAATGGATGGAAATTGCCATCATGTTGATTGCATCGATCGGTTTTATTTATAAAAGTATTCCCTTGCTAATGGTTTGCGTGTTCGGCATGGGCCTGCATAGCACTTTATTCGGCCCTTTGAAATACAGTTTATTGCCGCAGGTATTAAGGCCGGAAGAACTAACGGGCGGCAATGGCTTAGTAGAGATGGGTACGTTTGTCGCCATTTTATTGGGGACTATACTTGGCACTAGTCTGATTACCATTCCGGAAACCGGCGCGTATTGGGTAACCGGCGCGACGATACTTATCGCAGTGATCGGATTAATCACTTCACGCAAAATGCCAAGCCTGCCGCCGACGGCCAATACCATTAACTGGAATCCTATAACCGAAACCATCAGCACCTTAAAGTACGTTACTAAAAACCGCAGTGTTTTTTTATCGTGTCTCGGTATTTCCTGGTTCTGGTTTTATGGTTCGGTATTTTTTACCCAACTACCGCAATACGCAAAATATGTATTGGGTAGCAGCGAAGGCACTTTCACTTTATTGCTAAGTTTATTCTCCATTGGTATCGCGATTGGTTCCTTGTTGTGCGAAAAACTTTCGCATCGCACGGTGGAAATTGGTTTGGTGCCATTGGGTGCCATCGGCATGACAGTATTTGGTGCCGATTTGTATTTTGCCCATCCGCAAATTATGGGCGAGCAAAAATTATTGTTGATGCAGGTCATTGCCCAGCCCGGCGTTAAGCGGGTGATGTTTGACTTATTCATGATGGCGGTCTTTAGCGGACTTTACATCGTGCCATTATTTGCCTTGGTGCAAAGTCGCACCGATAAAGACAAAGTGTCGCGCGTTATTGCCGCCAATAATATTTTGAATGCTTTATTTATGGTGGTGGCTGCTGGCTTGTCAGTAGTAGCATTGACTGTATGGCATTGGACTATTCCACAATTGTTGCTGGCGGTTGCTGTACTGAATGCCTTTGCCGCGATTTATATTTTTAGTTTGGTACCTGAATTTTTGATGCGTTTTGTTGCCTGGGCATTGACCAAGATGATGTACAACGTCGATGTAAAAGGCATCGAGGAACATGTTCCCGATGAAGGCCCAGCTCTGATAGTTTGTAATCATGTTAGCTACATGGATGCGCTGATTCTGGGGGGTGCCATTCCAAGACCCGCGCGCTTTGTCATGTATTACAAAATTTTCCATATTCCGGTCGCAAGCTGGTTTTTCAAAACCGCACGCGCGATCCCCATTGCTGGCATCAAAGAGGACCCCGACATCATGCAAAAAGCATTCGATGAAGTCGACAAAGCTCTGGCCGAAGGCGAAATAGTGGGCATATTCCCCGAAGGCAAATTAAGCACCGATGGCGAAATTGCCGAATTTAAGTCCGGCGTTGAAAAAATCTTGGCGCGGCGTGCCGTGCCTGTTGTGCCTGTTGCGCTGAAAGGCATGTGGATTAGCATGTTCAGCAAACGCAATTCCAAGCTTGGACAATTACGGGTGCCACATCGTTTTCGCGCGCATATTGAAGTCGAGGCTGGGCCGGCGGTTCCTGCAGCAGAGGCCAGCGCTGAGCTATTAGAAGCAAAAGTGAAAGCACTGCGCGGCAATCGGGCATAATACGCCCACGTTTTCAAGAATATTGCAGAAAGGGGAAGCCTAGTGAAATGTCCAAATTGCAGCGCTGAATGTGCTGATCAAGCATCTGAGTGCGATTTCTGTGGTCACCCATTTGTTCAAAGAGTTGTTGAGCCAATGGCTGCAACAGCACCGCCAGTAATAATGGCGCCGCCTGTCGCAATGGCCATAGAATCGGAATCGCCGCCGCCTGCGAGCTCCTATCCACCGCAGGACATGCCGCCGCCAGCTCCAGCGAGGCGCTCAAATATTAAAGTGCCTAACTATTTAACCTGGGCAATTGTATCGACCGTTATCGCCACCATCACCACCATGTTTGCCTGCTGCTGCATACCGCTCGGATTGCCGTCAGGTATTGCTGCCATCGTGTACGCATTGCGTGTCAATAAATTCCTGGAAACAGGTGAAGTCAGCAGTGCCGAGCAAGCGTCCAAAACAGCAAAATTATGGACATGGGTCACCACCGTCATTGCCGTTATTTTTGGAATATTAGTGGTGCTTTCCGTTGTGCTGCAAGCGACGGGTTATTTAGATCAAGATTATCTTGAAGACCTGCGTAAACAACTGGAAGCTGGCCGATAGTTATGCGTGTTCAGGCGTGGTGGTGGAGCGTTCCTTTAGCCGCCATTATGCTGATGGGTGTCTATTTGCTACGCACTTATGATCCGAACGCGGCGGGCAATCCTTTTTTGGCCTGTTTTTTTCATAAAATGACCGGGCTGTATTGCCCCGGTTGTGGTTTAACGCGGGCAATGCATGCTTTGGTGCACTTTGACTTTGTGCGTGCATTGCGGATGAATGCTTTTTTTATTATATCGGCACCTATTTTCACTTTATTAATCTGGCGGCTTTACCGACCATTGCCGCGGATCTTGGAGACTTGCCTAAAGCCATTTGCCAATCCATGGCCTTGGGTTTTTGCAGTGCCCTTGTTTGCAGTGCTACGTAACCTGCCTTGGTATCCGTTTTATTTATTGGCACCGATTGGGTGAATGAATGAACTGCCCGAACTGTCGTGCAGAATGTTCTGAGCAGGCCAGGATATGTGAATTTTGCGGCCAAGTATTTAAACTGAGTTCCGAAGAAATGCCGCCGGCACTTCCAGGTGAAGAATCCAAGGGTCCGCCACCGATACCGGATTTTTCGCCGCCGGTTTCGTCCAGTTTTGAGTCTGACAACCCTTATGCTGCCTCGGACAGTTCCACGTATGGCAGTCCGCAGTTACCGGCGCATGAAGTGCCCAATCATCTACCCTTATCGATTCTTGCTGCGATCTTGACGCTTTGTTGTTGCTGCATACCGTTCGGAATCGTTCCGGTTATTTTTTCCACCCAGGTCAATTCAAAATTGGCGATCGGTGATTATGCCGGAGCACAATCGGCGTCGGATAATGCCAAGTTGTGGGCCTGGATTTGTATCGGCATTGCTTTGTCGTTATTTGTGGTCAATATGATGGTAAGGCTCGCCACACAATTGTAATTTGACTTAGTAGCACCGCAGTAATCGGGCATAATGCGGCTGAGCATCAAAAAGATAGATTCGAAAAGATAAATTCGAAAAGAAAAATTAAGGGGAAGTGTAGTGAGATGTCCAAATTGCAGTGCTGAATGTTCCGATCAAGCGCTTGAATGCGAATTTTGCGGGCATGCCTTTATTAGTGTTGATGGCGTAGAAGCTCAAGTATCACCAACATCGCCACCACCAGCATCAGTGCAAGTAAGCAACCCAAACCGGGCGACGTATACATCGTCAGAACCGACATACACCATTCCCGAAAAAAGCTATACGCCAACGCCACCACCGACACCTTCAGATAACCCTTACGATGCCAGTTACCCCTCGGCCTCCAGAACATCGAGTCAGAGCCGTGCTGCCGGCAGCGTTCCGAATTATTTAGTGTGGGCGATTCTTTCAACACTCTGCTGTTGCTTGCCGGCCGGTATTGTAGCGATTGTTTATGCGGCTCAAGTGGACGGCAAGTTATCGGGCGGTGATTATCACGGTGCGGTAGAAGCTTCCAATAATGCCAAAATGTGGAGCTGGATTTCGTTCGGCGCTTCCGCAGTCGTCGGCGTGCTGTATGTCATATTGATAATGGTAGGCGGCTTGGCGGACGCTGGACGCTAATACAAGCAAAATGCCTGCAGCATTTACATCTAAGGTTTTGCTAGCGGGCTTTATTCTGGCTTTTGTTATTGTCGGTATTTTGCTTTGGTTTTTTGATCCCAATCTAGCAGGCAATCCTTTACCGCCTTGTCCTTCGCATTGGCTAACCGGATTGTATTGTCCGGGCTGTGGGGCCACGCGTGCGCTGTATGCGCTTTTACATGGCGATCTTGAAAAAGCATTATCCATGAATCCGGTATTTGTAATGGCCATGCCGGTAGTAGTGCTGTTGATTTTTCATCAGCTAACAAAACTACCTGAAAAATTAATAGTCATTGCCAACTTTTTTAGCGACGCACGGCCGTGGGCTTGCTTGCTGATTAGTTATGCGGTGCTGCGTAATTTGCCTTGGTATCCATTCAATTTATTGGCCCCGGGTTGATGTGAGATTAGCCACGACACCGAAACAAAATATAAACGTGTCGTAGGTCACGAAACAAACGCGATATTTTGTGGCAAAGCTGACTGTCTCAAGCGGATAAGTCGCGCCTGCGTTTGGAAGTAGCAATAGCGCCGTCATTTCTTCATTTATTGAACACCTTGTCGGCAGCTTGGGTTACATTATTGGTAGCCCCGCAGGTGACGCGTTCATCGCGTGCCAAATTCCCATCATCATGGTCGAGGTTTTGATGAGCGTCGAAGCAAGCACAAAGACACGAATACTTGTCGTCGATGACTCCCGGCTGATGCAAAAAGCTGCAATCAAAATGCTGGGCGCTGAATTTGATGTTCTGGTGGCTGAAGATGGGCTTGATGCCTGGGAACAGCTCGAAGGTGACTTGACGATCCAGGTGGTATTTACCGATCTTTCAATGCCGCAATGTGATGGCTATGAATTGCTACGTCATATACGTACAGCGGCGGAATCGGGTCTGCAAAATATGCCGGTAATTGTGGTGACCGGTGCTGAGAATGATGAAGTTGCCAGACAAAAAGCGCTGGACATGGGCGCCACCGATTTCATCACCAAGCCCTTTACCAGCATAGATTTGCTGGCTCGTGCCCGCGCACATGCTAATTACCAACGCATTACCAAACAGCTGCAAGCCCAAACGACCATTGATACCTTAACGGGTCTGTCTAACAAGGCTGGCTTTCTGGATCGACTGCAGCAAGATATTTCCTACGCGCGTCGTCATCAGCATGAGCTAACACTGGTGCGGCTAGAAATTGACAACCTACGTGCAATCTTCCTGAAACAGGGCAAACAAGATGCCGAAGGTCTTGTGGTGCATGTAGCACAACTTTTGCGTACCCATATTCGTAAAGAAGACACCGCCGCGCGGATTGGACTGGGCGGGTTCGTTTTGTCCTTGCCGGCGGGTCGTGTGGACGGTATTCAAGGCATGGTGGATCGATTACGTGCGGAAGTAATTGCAGCGCCGCCTGAAATAAATGGGTTGGTGCTACCTATTACTTTGAGTGCAGCGGTCTTCGGTCCCGATGTTCAGCTTGGTATGAGTGCACAGGCCGTATTGGCACTTTGCGAGGAGAAGTTAGAAGAAGTCAGCAAGATCGAGCGTGAACTGACAGTCGGAGACAATGCGGCAGCCAAACCAGCCGCCTCCGCGCCGGTGCCACAGACCGAAGCTTTGCGACTTGACGCCTTGCTTGAGCAAATTAAATTAGGCAACACCCAGCCGGCGTTAGAAAAAATGCCGCAGATACTCAATCGCATTGTGCCTTTGCTTCGCCTGCTCAGTGCCGCGCAGCGTAGCCAGTTAATTCAATTCTTACAAAAGTTGTAGTTTCTTGGCGGGCCACTGAAAATCGCTCGGCTCAGTTTACGAAGCCTGCCAACACAAAGAGCGCCAACAGCGCCAACCATAATAATAAAATGCGCCAGACCAAACTCATTGCGTCGCGTAGTTCGAGCAAAGCCGGTGCTTGAGCGGGTCCATCGATGGCATAGGCATCTTCTTCAGCCAGTTCGCTATCAACACTCGCCCTTGCAGCCGCACCTAAAAAACCAATGTCCAAGCGCGAACCACCTTGTTTGTACCATTCGCGCCAAGCCGATATGACGGTGTCAAAGTTTGCCGCGAGTGCCATTCCAAAGGTCATCAATTGTGCCACCGGCCAATTGAGTAGGCTGGTGAAAAAGCTGGCAGCCTGACTTTGCATTTCCGGGATGGTCTTGCGAGCTTCACCTTGTGCGCTCAATGTAGTCAGGCGATACAGTAATGCACCTGCCGCACCGAGCAGTAAAAACCAGAACAGCACGCCGAACCAACGCCATAAGGCACAACGAAAAACCGCCTCGACCAAGCTCGGACCTTCTAGTGTTGGTTCGCCACCTTCGGGAAATAAGGCTGTGGCGGCCAAACGTCGTGATTCCAGATCAGGCGCATCGACGACTTGATCAACATCCAAATCCAGATCACGTGGGCCCCAGGTGTAGAGCAACACGATCAGTGCGAATATAAAACTTGGCAGGCCATACCAGAGCCCTGCTAAAAAATATTGAATAACGGCAATAATTATGACCGGCAAACCAATGGCAATCAAAGCACCGAAGCGACCTTGCCAAATTGTCTGGCCATGAAAAAGTTTCCCAAGCAGGCTTAGCCAGGATACAAACCAGCCGTAGCGACGCAAAGCCATCAGTCCGGGCACGATGTGTCCCACGACTAATGCAAGCACAACCGCTATCAAGGTTAAGGCCATTGGCTGATTACTGTTGTTCGATAAACCATTGTAGCGTCAAGACGGCTCAATACGACATTTCTAGAATAGGTGATGCCTGCCAAAAAACTCTGCCGTAGGGGCGCATGCTGCTATCGCCAACAGACGAATGTCTGGCCAAGTGCAGGAGCATTTTCCGGCCTGCGCCCAAGTTCTTTGACGTCGCCCGCAAGCGGCCTCCTACGCTAGGCGAGCATGCGTGCAACGCAGGTGGCCGCTTGCGGGCGATATATCGCGAGTAGAACACGCCCCTAGCAAAAGCTTATCCCGTGTAGTGACTATTTCATTTCATGCAATGGCAGCTTCAAATCGTCGGGTATCGGATAGCTATATATCGGTCAAGATTTGCCATATACCTTATCGAGAAATTCATTATCTCTTCGTAACCTTCGTGCTTTTTTATCTTTTAAGCGCCTAGTCGTACTCTTGAGTGTTCGTACAGGAACTAATTGAGGCTGACGCCCATGCGTGCGCACCAGTCTTCAATCAACCAGCGCGAGATCGACAGTCGCGGTGAAATACTTAGCTGGCCACTGGCAATACCATCACGTAATTCTTCGGCACTGAACCATTGAGCTTGTTCAAGTTCATCGCCGGCTGTCGCTGCTTGTGGTGCTGCGTAGGCATGAAAGCCGAGCATCAGTGAAGCCGGAAATGGCCAAGGTTGCGAGGCTGCGTATTCAGCGCGATCGACATTAACACCGGCTTCTTCCCATACTTCACGAATGACAGTTTGCTCGAGTGATTCGCCCGGTTCGAGAAATCCCGCCAGTACCGACCAACGATTTTCAGGCCAGCTTGCTTGGCGACCGAGCAATAGTCGTTCACCGTCGCTCACGGCCATAATCACAGCCGAATCGGTACGCGGATAATGTTCGCTGCCGCAGGCTTCGCATTTCGCCATAAAACCGCCGCGGACAAGGCTTAGACCCTTACCACAAGCTCCGCAAAAACGATTGCGTTCCTGCCAATAAAGTAAGGCGCGCGCTTGCGCGAAAATAGATGCCGGTAAATGCGTCCAGGTGGCGGCAGCCGTTCGCAAATCGATTGCGTGAGGCGGCAGTTCAGCGATAAATTCCGCCGGGATGGCAAACCATGTTTGCTTGTCGATTTGGCCCAAGAAGCTGGAATTAACCGGGCGTTCCGGGAAAAAATCAGCACCACTCAAAAAATCTGGATTGGGTGCATCCGTTTGAAAACGAGCATTGCCCTGCAAATCAATAATGATGATTTTGGCTTGTGGCCAAAGTTGATTAAGTGCTTCGTTGTCTTCTCTTAAATGCTCAGCACGATCCAGGCCGGGATCTTGAAACGCAAATTGCCTGGGTGCCGATACCATAAATTAAGCGCACGCCAACAATTAAACGGAGAAACTACTGCCGCAACCGCAGGTGGTTTTGGCATTGGGGTTGCGAATGACAAATTGTGAGCCTTGCAGGCTTTCGCGATAATCGACCTCAGCGCCCATTAAATACTGCAGGCTGAGCGGATCGACCAATAAAGTTACGCCGTCACGCTGCAACGCGAGATCGTCTTCACTTTGGCTTTCATCAAATTCAAAACCATATTGAAATCCCGAGCAGCCGCCACCGCTGATATAAACCCGTAATTTTAATTCCGGATTACCTTCTTCAGTGATTAAGCTGGCGACTTTTTTGGCAGCAGCTTCGCTGAACAATAAGGGTGCTTCAAGGGTCTGGTAGGTTTGAATATTCATAAGTATCAAGTATGCGCTTTATCGCGGAAAACAAGCGTGAAAGACGCTTTTCAGCCTTTGGTTTGCTCCGACATCGGGGCGTCAGCATGAATCAAACGCCCGGTCAGGGTCGATCCTCCGGCCATTTCGACAACTTTATAATGCACATTGCCTTGTACTTTTGCGGTGGGTGAAAGCTCCACGCGTTCGCTGGCATGGATGTCGCCGTGCAAACTGCCGGCAATAATGACCACAGGTGCATGCACTTCACCGTCAATCATGCCTTGTTCGGAAATTGTCAGTACGGCAGCAGTGCCTTCTTCCGCAAAAATCTTGCCGATAATTTTACCTTCAACGTACAGGCCGCCGGAAAATTGCACATCGCCGCGAATGACCACGCGCGGGCCAATTAATGTTTCGACCGTGTTGGTGCCATTGCGCGAACTTTTTTTATCCATGCCTAACATGATTATTTGATCTCCTGAACTTTTTTGGCGCTCCATGGGAACACTTGATCGGCTTGGCCGTTGTTGCCACGCAACACAACTTTTACGCGCTGGGGGGTGAAGCCCGAAGGTAGCAAAATGCTGCCTTCCAACTCCTGAAAATACCGGAATGAATAGGTTTTTCCGCCGATATCGGATCGTTGAACTAGAATTTCCCAAGGCACGGTTTTCAAACGACCAGAGCTGATGCCCTCAACCGAAAACTTCATATTGCCCTGACTGATGGCACCGCGATTCAAGTTTTGCGTGACGGTGGCAGTGAAGTGCCACGTGCCGCCAACTTCGGGTTCAAACTGAATCTGGTGTACGTTCAAACCGCGTCTTTGCGCGGTAGCGCCGACCAAGCGCTCATAAAATGCGACATCGGCACGCAGGCCTTCAATTTCCTCGTCCCGGTCAGACAAGGTCGATTGCAATTCGGTATTGGCGTTTCGACTGATTTGCTCTGAGCGCCGGAGCGTGGCTAGTTGTTGTCGAATCTGTTTAAGCTGTCCTTCGCTTTCCTTGATTTGCTCGCTTTGCTGGCCGACAGTGCGGCCGGCGCTGGCCAAGCTTGGCGCGGCATGAGTACTCGTCCAATACCAAACGCCAATAATGCTGAGCAGCCAAATGATTGCAATTACCAGCAGCCAACCACGCCAAGGCGTTTTTTTCGGCACAATCATGAAGCGTTGCGGGCTGGGGTTGGGGGTGCTCATAGCAACAGGATACCGGTCGCTGCCATTTCTATAAAGGCACGCTATGCAAAAAGCCCGAAACTAGGCAATACGATCAGCTTGTAGCCAGTTTCTAGTGGCTATACTTCAAGTCATCCGTTTTTCACACACACACACATAAGGGTACCGAAGATGTCGGAAGCTCATTTATATGCTCTTGGATTAGCGCTGGCGTGTTTATCCGGCGTGCGGGCTTATTTAACGGTGCTCGGCGTTGGCTTGGCCGGTTTAACGGGCTGGATTGAATTGCCGGCAGCATTGCAAGTCACTATGTCGCCTTGGGTCTTGGGCACTGCTAGTGCTTTGACGATAGTTGAATTTTTCGCCGATAAGATTCCAGGTGTTGATTCGGGTTGGGATTTACTGCAAACCTTACTGAGGCTGCCCGTCGGAGCCTTTTTAGCCGCCGCCACCTTGTCCGGTGATGGTCAGCTTGGCCTGGGTGCTTTGGCTGCGGGTGGCGCAATGGCATTGCTGACCCATGGCGTGAAAGCATCTACCCGAGTGGCGATCAACGCCTCGCCCGAACCGGTATCCAATATCAGTGCATCGCTTACCGAAGACGTGATAGTTGCCGGTGGTATTGGCTTAGCGTTCGGGCATCCATGGCTGGCAATTGCGCTTGTCTTGGGCACCTTGTTGACGATGGCTTTGATTGTAGCTTGGCTTGTTCGTCTGATCGTAAGAAAAATACGTGGCTTCACCAACCCAGCCTCATCTGGTTAGCAGGCAGGAATATCGCTGGGTAAATGTTACTCAATGTAACGCGAGCTACTGTGACAGCACACGCAAAAGCGGGGCATAATCCCAGCTCACAAGGGGTAGCAATGAATCAGCAAGAAACGGCAGTGCACGCCGAACCAAACTCCGCTTTGCTACGCATTATTCCCAAGCGAGTGGAAGTGATGTCTCGACGTTTGCAACGATTCTTGAAACATGGATGGGACATTAACGGCTTGGCATTATTGCAAGACGACGCCCACGCCCTGGCAAATGCCTGTGCAGGGCAAGAATTATTGGAACCGGTCGAATCTTTGCAAGCGTTGGCCGGTTTGCTTGACATCACTATCGAACAGCAAGAATTGCCCGACCCCAGCGTTGGCGAACGCTTGCATAACTTGATGGAGGCATTGCAAGCAGCCTTGCCGACCATGCCCGATGACGTGCAAGACATGTACGCAGGCAGAGAACGTATTGGCGACAGCACCGCCCGCGCTGAAATTCCGCCGATGGCGTATTGGCGCCGCTGGGGTGGCGATGCTCCGTTGATAGTTGCAGTACAAACGCGTGTAGATAATATTAAAAATTCGCCTGCGGCCAATGCAGATAGCCAAGTGAAAGACCAGTGGCCCGACACTACAAAACATACTGGTGAAACGACGCATAATGATGTCTTTGCTGATCACGATTTCAGCAATGATGATTTCGCTCAAAATAATTTTATCGGGAATGACTTCATTGCACCAGCCGGTTCGTTGCCATCAACCAAACTAGAAATAGTCTCTGTTACCGTGCCCAGTACGTCGTCCTTACCGTCGCAGATTGCCAAGCCGACAAGCAAGACTGTTGTGGACAATCTGCCGCCCCTTATCAGGGCGCCGCAAAATAATTCACTCAATACGGTAGAAAATTTAAAACTACCGGTGTCATCCGAATTCCGGATTTATCATTTAACCGCTTACAGTGAATTGTCGGTCGCCCTGGATCAGCGTTTTGAAGCGCAAGGTCTGGATTTGGAACTGGTCGAAGATATTGATGAACTTAAAGAGTTGCTCAGCGCACTGCCGGCAGATTTGGCCATTGTCGACGCAGAATTTGGTCCGCAACTGGAAGACTTGCGACAGGGTATCGCAGCACTTCGGCATAAACAAAGCCGCAAATTAAAGCTGGTCGCATTCGCCGAGGCCGATGATATTAATTTGCGTTTATCGGCGCGTCGTGCGGGTGTGGATGCATTGATTGTCGGTGCAAAATCTGTGGAAGAAGTCATCAAGCGCTTACACACTTTGCTCGATTCAAGTTCTGAAAGTCCCTACCGCATTTTAATTGTTGAAGACGATCGTTCACAGGCCTTATTTGCAGAAGGTATTTTGCGAAATACTGGCATGGAAACCTTGGTGGTACTGGACGCGCTGGAAGTGATGCCGGCGTTAGAGCAATTTCAGCCCGATTTGTTACTGATGGATTTGAATATGCCGGGTGCCAATGGCATTGAGCTGACGAGTTTAATTCGCGAGCAAGAAGCCTTTGCGCATACACCTATTGTTTTCTTGTCGGGCGAGAGTGACGAAGACCGACAATTTGATGCCATCGATGCTGGCGGTGATGACTTTCTTAGCAAACCGATTCGTCCTCGGCATTTAATATCGGCAGTACAAAACCGTGTGCGCAGACATCGTGCCATGACAAACCGCCAGCAAAAACGCAGCGGCAAGAATACCCAGACCGGACTTTATGATCGTCAAGATCTACTGACTTTGATTAACCAACATTTGCAGCAAAGTGCCGACTCAAAAGGCGGCGTATTTTTGCTTGAGATGGAAGGCTTACCAAGCCTTCGCGAGCGTTTTGGTATTGCCGCCTTTGAGCAACTACAGCAAGACGTGGTGCTGGTATTGGGCCAAACGGTGCTCGATTGTCCCATTGGCCGCTTTGGTGATGGCAGTTATTTAATTTATACCTCACAGCCCGACGAAACAGGCTTGGCGACGTTGGCGCAAGCGTGTCGAACCAACTTGGTGCAACACGAATTCCAGGTGCAGGAGCATCCGTTGAGATTGCGAGCATCGGTCGGCGTGTGCGCTTTCAAACATCCGTTCCACGACAGCGGCGCAATGTTGAATGCGGTTGAAAAAGTAACGCGTGAAGCCCGCGCCAGCGAGCAAGGTGTACGACAGTACGAGCCGCCGAAAGCGGAAGATGCTTTACGTGAAGCGGATTTATTAAGGCAGGTGCGTGAAGCGATTGCTCAAAATTCGCTGGAATTGTTGTACCAGCCAGTGGTGGCCGTTGCAGGTAGTGACGATTCGCAATATCAAACGCTGCTGCGGTTACGTGACAGCAGCGGTCGTTTGTTACCGGCATCCGAGGTTATTCCGATGGCCGAACGTAACGATTTAATTATGGATATTGATCGTTGGGTATTGATTCAAGCACTGGTATTGATTCGCAAACGCCGTGCCGAACAACGCCCGATGCGCTTATTTGTCACTCAATCACCATTAACCCTAGCCAATAGCACGCAGGCTGAGTGGCTGAAAGCCGAGTTGGCCGACAATGATGTGCCGGGGGCAAGTTTGGTGATTGAACTCAGAATGGAAGATGCTTCCATTCATGCCGCCACGGTTCGCCAATTTTGCGACAGCCTGGTTTCGCTAGGTGTACAGTTTTGTTTAAGCCAGTTTGAATTAAATGCAGAAACCGAACGCTTGCTGGAACAATTGCCACTGGGCTTTGTAAAACTGGCACGTAAATATTCTGCAGGCATTCAAACGCAAAGCACTCGTGATGAATTAAAAACACTCATTGATCGTGCGCATCGACGTGGCCTGGAAGTGATTGGCACCGGTGTTGAAGACCCGCAGGCGGCGGCGACATTGTGGATGAGTGGCATCGATTTCATCCAGGGAAATTTAGTACAAGAAGCCGACAGTGGGCTTGATTTTGATTTTCAACAGGCGGTGCTTTAAATGTCACAAAAACTTAAATCAGGCGATGCGCTTATCGTGCGCTGGATCGCAATTGCCGGTGCCGGTGGCGCCGCCATTGCATCGGCGTTTGCGCATTGGAGCGATCAACAAGTTTGGCAAAGCGTCGCATTTGTGTTGGCTTTGCTGGCAATCGCCGGCATCGCCGGGCTTTGGTACGCGGTAGCAAAACGTAATGAAGCACTGAGCGCAGCATCGGAACAAACGCATGAACAAAAACGTGAAGTCAGCGCGTTGAACGAAGAGCTGGCAGTGCATCGTGAACTTCAAAAAGAACTCACTATTGCCAAGCAGGCTGCCGAATCAGCGATGATGGCAAAAGGCGAATTTCTTGCCACCATGAGTCACGAAATTCGCACGCCCTTGAACGGCATTATTCCAATGCTTGACATCATGATGTCGGTAAAATTAGCGCCCGATCATCACGATATTATACGAACTGCCTATACGTCGGCCCGCCAGATGCTGCGTATTGTTGATGACATTCTTGATTACTCAAAACTTGAAGCGAACAAGTTGCAGCTCGAGACCACAAGTTTTAATTTGCGTGAGGTGTGTGACTCCATCATTATGCTGATGGACAAGCCGGCCGAGAGCAAGGGTCTGCGTTTGAATCTTCAGTTGGATAGTAATGTGCGATTGCCGGTGCGTGGTGACCCGGTGCGCTTGCGACAAGTGCTGACCAATTTAGTTAGTAACGCGCTCAAATTTACCGAACGTGGTTCGGTCACTTTGCATATTGCACGTAGAGGCGAAACTCGTACGCAACA
>JAYUUM010000061.1:0-4887 GCA_043754555.1 Arenimonas sp.
GAAGATAAAATTTTATCTACCGGCGAGTTTCATTTGCCCGGCGTGTCGCGCGGCTATCGTGACTCCCATCATGGCGGTCATGGCTGGGTTGATTTACAAGAATCGATTGCGCAATCGGTAAACACTTACTACTACAAGTTGGCGGTTGATTTAGGCATTCAGCGTTTCGACACGTATATGTTGCAATACGGTTTTGGCAAAAAAACCGGCATCGATTTACCCAGCGAAAGTATTGGCATTCTGCCCTCGCCGGAATGGAAACGAAAAAGATTTAATGAGGCTTGGTATCCCGGCGACACCGTCAATGCCGGTATCGGCCAGGGGGCATGGAACGTAACGCCGTTACAACTTGCTCAAGCCACGGCCGCATTAGCCAATAATGGCTCGCAGCGAAAATTACATTTATTAAAAGCTAAGCGACATGGTTTTCAAACCCAATGGCGGGACGAGCCCTTGGCACCTGGGCAATTGATAACGAAAGATCCGGCTCATATCGCGGCGATAAAAACTGGCATGTGGGGAACCGTTAATGGTCCACGAGGTACTGCGCGTGCAATCGGTGTGGGAGCGGAATATTCAATTGCAGGCAAAACCGGCACGGCGCAGAAAGTTAGTCGAAAAGGTAATATCAGTTTAAACCCAAATCAATTGCCAATGAATCAACGCCATCAGGCTTTATTTATTGGTTACGCGCCTGCCGATAATCCAAAAATTGCCATTGCGGTCATGGTTGAACACGGCGGTTTTGGTTCTAGCACAGCAGCACCAATCGCACGAAAAATGATGGATGCTTGGTTGGTTTCCAAATCCGCTTTGCCGACAACAACACCGGCACCGACACCAATAAACGCTGAAACCCCGATAGGCGAAATTACACCCGTTCAAACAACGAGCACCAAGCCATGATGCGATGGGTTCGAGCTTGGCTGGCCGACTGGCTCGATTGCATCGACGTCCCGCTGCTCATTGGCTTACTGTTAATTTTAAGCACGAGCCTTGTGGTGCTTTCCAGTGCTGGCGCTTCCGAAAGCGAGCACTTCGTACTCGCGCAAGGTGCACGATTTGTGGCGGGCGTTGTCGCAATGTTATTGATTGCGCGCCTTCAACCCAATCGCCTACGAGCATGGACACCGATAATTTTTGCCTTGACCCTCGCCTTGATGCCGGTGGTATTTGCCTTTGGTTCGGGCCGCAGTGCACGTTTATGGATCAACCTCGGTTTTTTCTATTTACAGCCAGGCGAATTATTGAAACTAAGCGTGCCCATGATGGTGGCCTGGTATTTGCACCGTGTGGTGCTACCGCCAACGTGGACAACACTGGCTATTTGCGGGCTGATCATTGCCATACCTGCTGCTCTTATCATCAGGCAACCCGACTTGGGAACAGGCCTGCTGGTAGGTGCATCGGGAGTTTTCGCCTTGTATTTAGCGGGCATGCATTGGTGGCGAATCGGTTTATTTGCCGGTGTCGGTCTGGCGTCATTGCCAGTTGCATGGTTATTTTTACGCGAGTATCAAAAAAATCGGATTCTTACTTTTCTAAATCCTGAGACCGATCAACTCGGCACCGGTTGGAATATTATTCAATCAAAAATTGCGATTGGTTCCGGCGGTTGGTTCGGCAAAGGCTGGGGCAATAGTACGCAGGCAAAACTTGATTATCTACCCGAGCATACGACTGATTTTTTATTTTCGGTACTGTCGGAAGAATGGGGCTGGTTGGGCGTCATTTTTGTCTTTAGTTTGTATATTTTTGTGATCGGTCGATGCCTATGGATTGCTGCCAATGCGCGTGATGGTTATTCACGCATTTTGGTCGGCGCGCTGGCGATGACATTTTCGGTATATGTGCTGGTTAATGGCGGCATGGTGGTTGGATTATTGCCAGTGGTCGGCGTGCCCATGCCCTTGCTCAGCTATGGCGGCACTTCAGCGGTTTCGTTGCTGGCAGGGTTTGGCATTGTGATGTCAGTAAAAGCCCATCGAAAATTCATGGGTGCCTAGCATTCGCAAAACCTTAAGCCTTATCGTGTTAAATTAAATAAAATTATCAGGTAATAAACTATGCGTATCTCGTTATTAACTGCTTCAATTTGCCTACTTGCTGCCTGCGCAGGCGATATCAAAAAGAATGAAGCACCCAAGCCGGTCGCCAGTCCTGTAGCAATTCAAGCGCCACCTATGGTGGCTGCGCCCGCTGCAATCCCTTCCGTCGTTTCGCCACCACTGAAACCCGAAGAAAAAATTGAATTATTCATTAGCAGCACGTCCAAGAAATTCAATATTCCGGAAAGTGAAATTCGTGCCACCCTGGCCCAGGCGCAATACCGCCAAAGTATCATTGACGCCATTACCCGCCCTGCCGAAGCCAAGCCGTGGAAAAGCTATCGGCCAATTTTCATCACCGATGCCCGCATCAATGGTGGCCGTAAATTTATGGCCGAGCATCGTGATGAGCTTCTGCGAGTGCAGGATCGTACCGGTGTGCCGGCTGAAATTATCGTCGCTATTATTGGTGTAGAAACCAGCTATGGTGGCAATATGGGTAGCTTCAAAGTGCTGGATGCTCTTTATACCCTTGGTTTTTATTATCCAAAGCGCGAAGCGTTTTTCTCTAGCGAGTTGGCGCATTTATTTGAACTCAGCAAAGTTGAAAAATTTGATATTCAACAACTCAAAGGCAGCTATGCCGGTGCGATGGGCTGGGGTCAGTTCATGCCATCAAGTTATCTTAATTATGCAAAAGACGGAGATGGTGATGGCCGTCGTAATCTGTTTGTAAATCTTGACGATGTATTTTCATCGGTTGCCAATTATTTTATTGGTTACGGCTGGCGTAAAGGTGAACCTGTTTTTGTTCGCGCCAGTATGGACAGCAATGCTCTGCCGTTTGCTCCACCGACGATGGAAGCAAAGTTCAGCCTTGCCGAGCTTGCCGAAAAAGGCTATCGCCCCACTTCCACGGTGCCGAATTTACCTGCCACTTTATTAACGCTTGAAGGCAGCGAGGGCACGGAGCACTGGATTGGTTTCAATAACTTTTATGTCATCACCCGCTACAACCGCTCACCGCTTTACGCAATGTCGGTTTATCAATTGGCTCAAGCTATTGCAACACCGTCTCCAGCCATTCCTACTGCAAAATGAGATGGCCAGTTATCGCAGCGCTGCTGATGCTTTTATTGGCGGGTTGCGCCAGCAAGCCTGAGCGAAAATCAAATCAGACCGCTACTCAAGCGGCGACACAAAATTCGTCCACTGCTTCGTCTTCTAGTCGAAGCGGTGACAATTTTTCGCTACAAAACAATCATGTCGAAAAGCATGACCCCTGTGCGCCTATCTACGAGCATGATGAAAGGCATTACACGGCGGGTGGCTTGTACGCGCCACAACTTTCCGACAGCGCTCCGGCGAGCGCCATTGACGCCAGCAAGCTAACCGAGCCAACACCCAAGCCCGAACCTCTGGCTCGTTATGGCAACAAATCGCCTTACACTGTTTTGGGCAAATCATATTCGGTGCTCGACAAATCGGACGATTACGATCAGCGTGGTATTGCCTCCTGGTATGGGCAAAAATTTAACGGCCGAAAAACATCCAGTGGCGAAATTTATTCGATTTGTGAATTCACTGCCGCTCACAAAACATTACCTTTGCCCAGTTATGTTCGTGTCACCAATACCAAAAACGGAAAAAGTGTTGTGGTGCGGGTCAACGACCGGGGGCCGTTTCATGAAGGCCGCATTATTGACTT
This sequence comes from Arenimonas sp., assembly GCA_043754555.1. Lineage (GTDB taxonomy): Bacteria > Pseudomonadota > Gammaproteobacteria > Xanthomonadales > Xanthomonadaceae > Arenimonas. The sequence goes on from JAYUUM010000061.1 coordinate 3,757, forward strand.
GAGTTTTGTGGCCGCCAATCGAATAGGACTCGATAGAACCGGCACGGCACCGGTGCGTGTCGAGCTACTTAAAGGCGATGGCTCCCGCCAGCGTGACTCCAGGAGCGCTGACCCGGATGGCAAACCGATTAACCGTGCCAATAAAAATGATGATGAAGTGTCTTTGCAATTCGGTAGCTTTGTCGATAAAGACAATGCAAAACAATTACAAAACCGGCTGCAAGCAGCCAATATTGATCATGTTGAGCTTGAAAAAGCAGACGTAAATGACCAATCGGTTTGGCGAGTGCAAGTGCAACGCGTGAAAGATGAACAATTACACGACATTTTTGAAAAAGCCCGACAATTAGGTCTATCAAAGCCAAAAATCATCACTCAAAAGCTTTAGAATTAGCATACTGAATTTATACGTATTTGCTGGAGTATTTATGCGTCTGTTACACCTCTTTCTAGCGGCAGCATGCACCGCTACTGTTGGCTTCGCGATTGCACAAACGCCCACAGCCGCTGCGCCAGCACCTAACCCAACAGCGGCAGCGGCCCCAATGCCGCCCGCTCCCGCTCCACAAGGCGCAAAAGCCTGGCTGCTGATGGATTCGGCCACCGGACAAGTGCTCGCAGGCGAAAATATTGACGCCGCCGCAGACCCAGCCAGCATTACCAAAGTGATGACCAGCTATGTTGTGGCCGCCGAAATGAAAAACGGAAAAGTTAAATCTTCCGATTTGGTTACCATTTCTGAAAATGCATGGCGTAGTGGCGGTGGCGGCACCGATGGCTCGACCAGTTTTTTGCCACTAAATGGCCAAGTGAATTTGTTGGAACTTGAAAAAGGCATGGTGATTCAATCGGGCAATGACGCCGCTATTGCGCTGGCTGAACATGTTGCTGGCAGTGAAACAGCATTTGTCTCGTTAATGAACAGCTACGCACAACGAATAGGAATGAAAAACACACGCTTCATGAATCCACATGGCTTGACGACCGACGGCCATGTTTCTACTGCCCGCGATTTGGCATTAATGGGACGTGCGATGGCCCGCGACTTTCCCGAGGCCTACGCGTACAACAAGATGAAAGAATTTACCGTCAATGGTATTACCCAACACAATCGTAATGGATTGTTATGGA
>JAYUUM010000062.1:0-14825 GCA_043754555.1 Arenimonas sp.
GGCGTTGCCGAAGAACTCGAGGCAGACCGTGCGCACGTGCGCCGGCATCCGGTGCACCACCCAGCGCGCGCTCGTGATCAGGCCGTCGCAGCCCTCTTTCTGAATGCCGGGAAGGCCCGACAGGAACTTGTCCGTCACGTCCTTGCCCAAGCCTTCCTTGCGGAAGGTGGCGCCAGGAATGACCAGCCGCTCGGTGCGCACCGGCGTTCACACCCGGCAAACTCAACACATATTCCGGGCCCATCAATATTGAGGGAGTGTAATAACCGCCGGCTGGTTTTTCCCCGTCCAATAATCGCTGCACAATGCCGAGCGAGGCGGTAACAGTGAGCTCATACCCATTCGGCGTATTCATGCATTTTTTTATTTCATTGCCAGCCGAATCGCGAGCTTCACCCCAAACCGTGGTGATCGATTGTTTGCGTTTTTCTTCCGATGGTCCCCGCACTTTTTTCGCTACCTGTTTTTTCAGGAAGTTTTGCACGAAGCCCAGACCCAGTATTGGGCCGAAGATGCGAATGCGTTTGACGTTTTTAATACTGGATGGCGGCACGCCCATATAGGTCTCAATATTCGGGATGCCGGTCGATACAAAGGCGGTGTAAACATCGCCCCAAGGAATTGTCATCGCGGTGCGTTGTTCGCCATCACGCTCAAACGTGCGGACTTTCCAGGCCAACGGCACTTTTGTAACAACACCATCAATGCGGGCACGACCACCGGCGCCCAAACCTTCAACACTGGTTTTTGCGGTGCCGGGGCTTGGTCCGCCGCCGGCTTCAAACGCCAACACCAGATGTGTTGCCGTTGGTAAATCGCGTTTCAACATGGCAGCCATGCAATCGGTCGGTACGACATCAAAACCTGATCCGGGCAATACCACGATACCTGCTTTTTGGGCGCGTTCGTGTTGTGCATGACAATGCGCGAACACACTGATTTCGCCGGTGATATCGAGGTAATGGGTACCGGTTTCCAAACAAGCTTCCAACATCGGTTTACTGGTAGCCGAAAACGGCCCGGCGCAATGCAACACGACTTTCATGCCTTCCAGATTCTTTTTCACGACATGGGGATCATCTAGTGCAAACGCCCGCACCGGCAAATCATATTCTTTCGCCAAGGGTTCGATAGCAGCCAAGGTACGGCCAGCAAGCACCGGTTTTAAGCCGCGCGCAATCGCTTGTTCCACTGCCATTTTGCCGGTGTAACCATTGGCGCCGTAGATCATCCAGGTCATAGTGTTCTCATTGTAAATACGTTGATTATTTCATTTCTTTTTTTACGAGCTTCACTAACATTTTAAAATATTGGTTGGGAAACCAACGCTTGAATCGCCAACGCATGGGCTCATGCTTGGTCGGTAGAATAAGAAATTTTCCGCGCTCGGCTGATGCGAATACATTATCAGCCACGCTATCGCAGGTGTCCGGCGAAGTGTCCATCAAGCGCAAGGCCATTTTTCGAGTCCGTTCACTGCCAACTGCCGTATCAATCAAGTTAGTGCGGAAAAAACTCGGGCAGATTACGCCGACAAGAATTCCCTTATCAAAAACTTCGGCTCGCAATTGTTCGGAGAGCGCCACCACTGCCGCTTTTGCAACACCGTAGGTCATGATGCCCGGTGCACCTGCCAGACCGGCAAAACTTGCGGTGCTTAAAATCTGTCCTTTGCCGGCCGCTAACATGCCGGGTAAAAATAACCGGCAACCGCGTACCACGCTGAGTAAATCGACTTCAAGCAATTTGCGCCATTCTTCCATCGTGGTTTCAATCATTGGCCCGCCCGATGCAATGCCGGCGTTATTGATCAATACATCAACGCCACCCCATTGGTTTTGTATCTGATCAAATAAGGCTTGCATGGACTCATCGCTACCAACATCGGCAAGCAAGGCAATATGGCCTTCGCCGGGCAAGCTGGCGCGCGCTGCTTCTACGCGATCGGCAATTAAATCGACGCAGGCCACGCGGGCACCACTGCGGGCATAACGTAAAGCCAGTGCCAAACCCAAACCGCTACCGGCACCGGTAATCAAGACGCGACGTTGACTCATTCATTACTCCAGAAAACAGCTGCTGTGATAGTCTCGCAAGCATAGCAAGCCGTCGTCATACCTTCGTAATTATTTGGTGATTTCATGAAAAATATTGATCCATTATTTGATTTATCCGGGAAAACCGCATTAGTCAGCGGCGCATCGCGAGGCATTGGCGAAGCCATCGCACATTTACTTGCCGCGCATGGCGCACATGTGATTTGTACATCACGCAAAGTTGAATCTTGCCAAACCGTTGCCGATGCGATCAAGGCTAATGGCGGCAGTGCCGAAGCGCGCGCTTTGCATGTGGGCGACCCGGTCGCCATTGAAGCCTTATTCAATGATCTGGATGCCGCCAATATTGCGCCCGATATTTTGGTAAATAATGCCGCTGCCAATCCCTATTTTGGTCCGATGCTCGATATGGATTTAAGCAGTTATGAAAAAACCGTCGAAGTCAATTTGCGTGGTTATTTCTGGACCAGTGTGCAAGCAGCCAAACGCATGAAAAGCAAAGGTGGCAGCATCGTCAATATTGCTTCGGTGAATGCCAAGCGCGCCGCGCCGGGCCAGGGCATTTATTCGATGACCAAAGCCGGCATCGTGAATATGACCGAAGGTTTTGCAAAAGAATTGGCCGCTCATAAAATTCGCGTAAACGTGGTATTGCCGGGTTTGACCGACACCAAATTTGCTTCAGCTATTACTTCCAACCCAAAAATCATGGGCATGATGATGCAGTTGATTCCATTGAACCGCAGTGCACAACCGGATGAGATTGCACCGGCAGTTTTATTTTTATCCTCGCCTGCTGCCAGCTATGTCACTGGCACTTGCCTCACTGTGGATGGCGGGTATTTATCATGATTGATCTTTATTATTGGCCGACACCCAACGGCCACAAAATCACTTTATTTCTTGAAGAAGCCGGACTTCCCTACCAAATATTGCCGGTCGATATTGGCGCTGGTGATCAGTTCAAGCCAGAGTTTTTGGCATTCTCACCCAACAATCGGATGCCGGCGATTATTGATAACGCGCCTACCGATGGTGGCGACAAAATTTCGCTGTTTGAGTCCGGAGCCATTCTGCTTTATTTAGCAGAAAAGACGGGCCAGTTTTTATCGAAAGATATTCGCCAGAAAAAAACTGCTATGGAATGGCTGTTCTGGCAAATGGGTGGGTTTGGCCCAATGCTCGGACAAAATCATCATTTCACCCGTTACGCGCCGGAAAAAATTCCGTATGCCATTGACCGTTACCAACGCGAAACCGAACGCCTTTATGGCGTGCTAAACAAGCATCTGGAAAATCGCGAATTTATTGCTGACCAATACAGCATTGCCGACATGGCGTGCTATCCCTGGGCGGTGGCGCACGATTGGCATCATGTCGCATTGGAAAATTATCCGAACGTAATGCGCTGGCACGATGCCATTAAACAGCGTCCCGCCGTAATCAAGGCTTATGCATTGGCTGAGCAATACAAACGGCCTGCCGAAATGACGCCGGAAATGAAAAAAGTTTTATTCGGCACACCTGACGCAAACAACCCATGAAAAAAATTCTATTTAGCTTGGCAATGTTTATGACCATGTCGGTGCACGCAGAAAAACTCACGCTCGAAGCCATTACCGGTAGCGCTTCTCTATCAGGGCCGACTCTAAACAATGCAAAAATTTCGCCTGATGGAAAACGCGTAACTTTTTTGCGTGGCAGCGCCGCCGCCGCCAATCAACTGGATTTATGGGAATACCATATTGCTACGGGCAAGACCCAGTTGCTGGTCGATTCAAAAAATCTGGTATCAGGTGTTGAAGTTTTGTCCGACGAAGAAAAAGCCCGCCGTGAACGGCAACGCATTGCCGGTTTTTCCGGCATTGTCGATTACCAGTGGGGTAGCGATGGCAATACTTTATTGTTCCCGCTCGGCGGCGAACTCTATTTATATGATTTAAGCCAGGCCAAGGCAAAAAAAATTACTGCGGGAAAAGGTTTCGCAACCGATCCGAAAATCTCACCGAAAGGCGGGTTTGTCAGTTTTATTCGCGAGCGTAATCTTTGGGTAATTGATCTTAAAAAGAATGCCGAAATTCAAATTACAAAAGACGCTTCCGATATTATTGCCAATGGCATCGCCGAATTTGTTGCCGATGAAGAAATGAATCGTCATACCGGTTATTGGTGGGCGCCAGATGATTCTGCCATTGCCTTTACGCGTATCGATGAAAGCCCGGTGCCCGTACAAAAGCGCTTCGAGATTTATCCCGATCGCACAGACATCGTCGAGCAGCGTTATCCTGCTTCAGGTGACGCCAATGTGCTGATTGAATTGAAAGTAGTAAGTCTGTTATCCAATACACGATCCATTGCCGATATCGATTTGGGAACGGAAAAAGATATCTACCTCGCGCGCGTCCAATGGCGTGATGCACAGCACCTCAGCTTCCAACGCCAGAATCGCGAACAGCGTTTACTGGATTTAATCGAAGTAGATCTATCGAATAAAAAACAAAGCATCCTATTGGACGAAACCAGCAAGAGCTGGCTCAATCTGCATGACAATTTGCATTTTCTTGACGATGGTCGCTTCATCTGGTCGTCCGAGCAAAGCGGTTTTATGCATTTGAGCTTGCACGCGCGCGACGGAAAATTATTAAAACCCCTGACCCAGGGCGACTGGCAAGTTGATGATTTATTGTCTGTCGATGAAAAACTTCAACGGATTTATTTCAGTGGCACTAAAACCACCGCACGCGAACGTCACGTCTATTGGACTGACTTCAATGGTGGCACACCTGTGCAACTAACAAAAAATCACGGCATGCATCAGGTCACCTTTTCCGACGATGCCAGTGTCTATGTTGATGTCTGGTCGAATACGCAGACACCGCCGCGAGCAGAACTTTATCGTGCCGATGGCAGCAAGCTGGCAAGCCTGGTCGATAATACGATTGATGCGAATCATCCTTATCAAAAATACTTGTCGGCGCACGGCAACACCGAATTCGGCGAATTGAAAGCTGCCAATGGCGAAACCCTGCATTACAGTGTGATCAAGCCACTTGATTTTGATCCGGCCAAAAAATATCCGGTCGTTGTATTTGTTTACGGCGGCCCTGCAGCGCAGACCGTTATCAATAGCTGGCCCGGCCGTGCTGACGCCTTCTTCAATCAATACCTTTCGCAACATGGCTATATCGTTTTTTCAATAGACAACCGTGGCACACCACGTCGTGGCGTCAAATTTGGCAGCGCCTTGTTTCGCCACCAAGGCAATGTCGAAGTTATCGATCAATTACGCGGTGTGGACTATTTGAAAACATTGCCGTATGTACAGTCCGACAAAATCGGGGTTTATGGCTGGTCCAATGGCGGCTACATGAGTTTGATGTTGCTGGCGAAAGCTTCCAATATTTATGCCTGCGGCGTTGCTGGCGCACCCGTGACCGACTGGGGCTTGTACGACACCCATTACACCGAACGCTATATGGATTTGCCGAAAAACAATCCCGATGGTTACGCAGCGAGCACCGTGTTTGAGCATCTGGACGGCCTGAAATCAAAATTATTATTGATACATGGCATGGCCGATGACAATGTCTTGTTTACCAATTCCACCAAACTGATGTCGGAGTTACAGAAACGCGGCACACCGTTTGAATTGATGACCTATCCCGGTGCCAAACATGGTTTACGTGGTGCCGATGCCTTGCATCGTTATCGGTTGACCGAAGATTTTTTTGCCCGCTGTTTGAAGTAGGGTTTACGTAGGGTGGGCATTGCCCACCACTGCTCTGCATAGAGGAAAAGGGTGGGCGGTGCCCACCCTACCCTTAAATATGAATCCCGCACTCGCGCATCAATCCGGCAAATCGGGTGTCTTCTTCGCGCATGCCCGGCTCCCATTTTGATGTGGTGTGGGTATCGCCTATCGAGACATAACCGTGATGCCAAAGTGGGTTGTAAGGCAGATCATGGGCTTGCAGGTAAGTCCAAATATCGCGATCGGTCCAGTCGGCAAGCGGATGCACTTTCCAGCGGCCATCACGTAATTCCAGAAAATCAATATTCGCGCGCGTAGTTGATTGCGAGCGCCGCAAGCCGGCAAACCAGGTGCGTACATTCAACTCTTTTAATGCACGCTGCATCGGTTCAACTTTATGCAATTGGTTGTAGCGACGAATACCTTCCGCGCCGCGTTCCCATAACGCACCGTTGCGTGCCTGATTCCAGGCACTACTCACTTGCGGTGTATAGACTTTCAGATTCAAACTCAAACGCGTTTGAAGCTCATCGACAAAGCGATAAGTCTCCGGAAATAGATAGCCGGTATCGACCAGGATAATCGGCAAATTGGCACGTTGACTGGTCAGCATATGCAATGACACCGCCGCCTGTGCGCCGAAACTCGATGACAAGGCATATTCGCCGGAAAGCGATTCCAACGCCCAGGCCACACGTTGCTCGGCACTGCGCGTAGCCAGCCAAACATTCAAATCTGCCAAGGCCCGTGAATCTTCGGCTGCAGTGACTACATCAGGCAAGGTCATGGCACTAACTCCATAGTTATAGTTTTCGGTTCCGACAAAACACCGGACCGAAACAGGTAATCACCGAAGGCTTCGTTGTTTAAACGTTGCGAAGCGTAGTCACGCAGCAAGGGTTCCAGCGTTTCCAGAATGGCGGCTTCGTCAATATTTTCCTTGTAAAGACGATTCAAACGGCGGCCTTGGAAATCGGCACCGAGATGCAAATTGTAGCGACCGAGTGCTTTGCCGACGAGTGCAATTTCACCCAGATAAGGCCGCGAGCAACCATTGGGGCAACCGGAAATTCTTAATAAAATTGGCGCGTGTTCAAGCGAATATTTTTGCAAAATTACTTCAACACGATCCAGAAAACTCGGCAAATAACGCTCGGCTTCCGCCATCGCCAATGTGCAGGTCGGGAATGCCACGCAAGCCAGTGCATACAAACGCATCGCGCTGCTGCGTTGGTAATTGTCCAGACCATATTGTTTTACCAAGCGATCAATCGCATCGCGGTGTTCGCTGGCAACGCTCGCGATAATCAGATTCTGGTTTGGCGTCAAGCGAAAATCACCTTGATGAATTTTCGCGATTTCACGCAGACCGGTCAGGGCCTGCTGTTTTTCGTTATCGACAATTCGACCGCTTTCGATACGAAGCGTCAAATGCCAGCGACCATTGAAACCTTTGATCCAGCCAAAACGATCGCCGCTATGTGCAAAATCATATGGACGGGCGGGTGGCAATTTTTCACCAAGCCTGCGTTCAATTTCTTCGATAAACCAGGCGAGGCCATGTTTATCGATGGTGTATTTCAGGCGCGATAATTTACGATCACTACGATTGCCAAAATCACGTTGCGTGGTAAGCACCGCTTCGGCAGCCGGAATCAATTGATCCGCGCGGATAAAACCCAAGACGTCGGCAAGCCGTGGATAGGTGCGGGCATCTCCATGGGTACTGCCCATGCCGCCACCAGCCAGCAGGTTGTAACCGATCAATTCGCCATTTTCGATGATTGCGATAAAGCCAAGGTCCTGACTGAATACATCAACATCGTTAATCGGCGGTACCGCGATACCGATCTTAAATTTGCGCGGCAAATAAGTCGGGCCATAAACAGGTTCGGATTCATCGGCGCCGACGATTTGTTTTTCATCGAGCCAGATTTCATGATATGCCCGTGTGTGCGGCAACAAATATTCCGACAATGCAATCGACGCTGCATGCACGGCAGCATGCGCTTTTGATTCGACCGGATTGGCACTGGCCATTACATTGCGATTCACATCGCCGCAAGCAGCCACGGTGTCCATCAGCGTTTGATTGATCGCAGCAATAGTCGGTTTTAAATTGCGTTTAATAATGCCGTGAATCTGGAAAGCCTGACGCGTGGTCAAACGTAGACTTCCGTTGCCATATTGTGTTGCCAAGGCATCCAAATCCAGCCAGTGTTTTGCCGTGGCAACGCCGCCGGGCAAGCGCGTACGAATCATGAAGCTATAAGCCGGCTCGAGTTTTTGTTTGCGGCGTTCGTCACGCACATCACGATCGTCTTGTTGGTAGCTGCCATGGAATTTCAACAATTGCGCATCACCTTCGCGCAGCGCGCCGGTGATTGGATCAGCCAGACTTTCGATCAGCGTGCCACGTAAACCGTGGCTTCCCGCTTTGAGAATTTCAACCGGAGAAAGAGGCGCGCTCACTAGTAGACATCCTTGGCATAGCGACCGGCTTGTTGCAGTTCGCTTAAATACTCGCCTGCATCTTCTTTCGATTTACCACCTTGTTCACTGACAATTTCAAGCAGTGCTTGGTGCACATCCTTGCCCATCGCTATAGCACCGCAGATATAGAGATGCGCGCCATTTTGTAGCCATGCATAAACTTCGACAGCATTTTCACGCAGCCGTTGTTGCACATAAATGCGTTCGGCCTGGTCTCGCGAAAACGCCAAATCCAAACGATGCAGTTGGCCTTTCTTCAGCGCTTCCTGCCATTCGAGCTGATATAAAAATTGCGAGTTCGCGTGACGGGCGCCAAACAACAACCAGTTTCTACCGCTGGCACCCACTTCGGTGCGCTCCTGTACAAAACCACGGAACGGAGCAACGCCAGTGCCGGGACCGATCATCAAGATATCGTGTGAATTGTCGGCAGGGATGTGGAAGCGTTCATTGCGTTCGATGAAAACCGGGAGCTGCTCACCAGCATTGCGATCTGCTAGAAAACCCGACGCCGAACCACGACGCAGGTTTTCGTCTTTTTGGAATTCCAGCAATGACACGGTGAGATGCGCTTCATCTCCCACGGCTTTGCGGCTGGACGCAATCGAATACAGGCGTGGTGTCAATGGACGCAAAGCATTTACCAGTTCGTCGGCACGCCATTGTCCCGGATAGCGATTCAACAAATCCGGCAATTGTTGCTGGCTGATAAATTTAGATATGGCTTCATTATTTTCGGATTTCAATATAGCCTTTAAATCATCGACGCCATTTATTTCGGCATGATGTTGTACGAAGGATTTACTCAGACGCGTTAGCTCGCGCTTCGAGCTCAGCCATTCGTGCAGGGACAATGTTTGATCACCCACAGAAATAACTTCATCGGCGTTGAGTTTTAATTGCGACAACACCGTTTCAACGAGCGCAGGATGATTGCGTGGCCAGACCCCAAGTGCATCGCCGGGTTCGTAGTGCAGGCTTTCATGCAGGGCAATTTCAAGATGACGCACATTCTGTTCGCTTTCGCGCGCAGTAATGCGTTGATTGACCAATACTTCGGCGGCATAGGGTTTTTCACGACCATACAAACTGCCGGCAATTGCAGGACGTAATGGTGTAACTGTGGCAGTGCTATTCGCTGTTTTCAGAACTTCGCGTGCTTGCACTAAAGCATTTTGGCGCCAGGGATTGGCGACACTAGCGACATCGACATCAGCTTCACCGACATCAAATAAGCGGGTGCCGCCCAATTCAACAAGGCGCGCATCGAGTTTTTTCGCAATCGCATTGAATTGCGGATAGCTCGAGTCACCCAAGCCGAGCACGGCAAACTTCAATTGTTTTAGTTGTGGCGCGCGACGACCGGAAATAAATTCAAAGAAGGCTTGTGCGTCATCCGGCGGATCGCCATCGCCTTGCGTACTAATCACTACATACAACAAACGCTCATTGGCCAAATCACGAACTGGGTAGGCATCGGCACGCAGCAAACGAACTGAGAGTCCTTGTGATTGCGCTTCTTGCGAGAGCGCTTCGGCTTCACGTTTGGCATTGCCGGTTTGACTGCCATAGATAATCGTCAAACGCGTTTCATTTTGAGAATCAGTAACCGGCACGGCTTGCAACAGACGTTGCGTCGGCGACAATTGCGCCGCCAAGCCTGCGGTATAACCGGATAACCATTGCAATGCCGACGGTTCGAGCCCTTCTGTCAAACGCAGCAGCATGCCAGCACGTTCCTCTGAAAGCGGCGAGGTGAGGGCGTTGGCAAGCGTTGCGTTCATGGAAGGTCAGCTTTTGATGAGACCTCACTCTAGGTACCGCGGCCTTATAAAGGAAAGTATGTTTGCTTATGCCGATATGCCCTGAGCTTATAACTCATCTCTTCATCGCGATGAAAGTATTGACTATTGTAAAAAAGCCGGTATCTTAGGCCTCGTAATCCATCAAGACCGGCAGAGGGATAGGCCCGACGACGCCGGGGCAACCAGTCAGTACGCAAGTACTGAGAAAGGTGCCAACTCCTACGGCTGACTCGTTCACCGGAAGATGGATCGCAAACGACGGACGTCTTTGTGTTCCGCCCTCTGCGATTTTTTTCCATGCGATTTGTGATCCGTAGAAGTGGATGGTTGGCTATCTACGGAGCAATAACATGAGCCTGAGTGAAGTCTTTTCTCATTCGCCTTCCAGTGCAACAACGCACGTTGCTGATAACTTCATTCAACGCGCACGACGCGATGTGTTTTCGAAACGCATTACGCTGCGTTATGCCGACGAGCAAGAAGTGTCGATTGCTTTTGAATGGCAAGGAAACCCGAATGCTCCCGTGATCATTGTTGCCGGCGGTATATCGGCCAGTCGCCACGTATCGCTTTCTACCGAATATCCGGAACGTGGCTGGTGGGAAGCGCAAGTCGGCCCGGGCCGCGCGATTGATACCCATCGCTTTCGCATCCTCGCGATCAACTGGTTAGGTAGCGAAGGTGGTTTGGATGTGCCCTTAGATAGCGCTGACCAGGCCGATGCTATTGCCGCTGCGCTTGATCATTTGGGCATCAAGAAAGCGGTAGCTTTTATTGGTTGTTCCTATGGCGCAATGGTGGGTCTGCAATTTTCTGCGCGTCATGGCGCGCGTCTGGAAAAATTAATTGCGATCAGCGGTGCCGATTCTGCGCATCCTTATTCCAGTGCTTGGCGCGCTCTGCAACGCAATATTGTTCGACTCAGCCGCGATAGTGAAAACGAAACTGCAGCGCTTTCCTTGGCAAGACAATTGGCCATGCTGAGTTATCGCACGCCAGAAGAGTTTGCCCAGCGTTTTGCAACACCGGTACAACTGGAAAACGATATTGCCCGCAGTCCGGCCGAAAATTATCTCGAAGTCTGCGGTAACAAATATGCTGCGATTACGAACACGACCGCATTTTTACGTTTATCCGAATCGATCGATCTGCATCAGGTCAACGCCGATGACATCAAGACATTCACGACCCTGGTCGCGATTGAAGAAGATCGTCTGGTGCCGATAGAAACACTCGCCACGCTGGAGCAAAAGATTGGCGCGCGATGTCAACTTAAACGCATTCATTCGGTATTTGGTCACGATGCGTTTTTGGTGGAGTCGGCACAAATTGCAGCCGTTTTATCTCAAGCCCTAGACCGTAATGAATTATTCGGAGTTGCCACATGAGTACCACTTTACGATCAATTAATCTGCAATCGGCCACCCTCGCCGTTCGTGCCGGGATAGATACCGATACTGCCTATGGCGCCGTAGTCCCGCCGATTGTTTTGTCGAGCAATTTCAGTTTTGCCGGTTTCAACGAAAAGCGGAAATACGATTACACCCGTAGCGGCAATCCGACTCGTGACTTGCTCGCGGAAGCCTTGAGCGATCTGGAAGGCGGTGTCGGCGCCGTGATTACCGCAACTGGCATGGCCGCCATTACTGTCGTACTGGCTTTGTTGGAACCCGAAGACACGATAGTAGTACCGCATGATTGCTACGGCGGCAGCTGGCGTTTATTCAACGCTCTGGCAAAGAAAAATCATTTCAAACTTATCACTGCCGATTTGACTGATCCACGAGCACTCGCTGCAGCGCTAGCAGACTCGCCAAAAATTGTCTGGATTGAAACACCTTCCAATCCTTTACTTCGCATCACCGATTTGCGCTTTGTATCAGAAGCAGCCCATCGGGTCGGGGCACTGGTAGTTGCCGACAACACTTTTTTATCACCGGCCTTACAAAATCCGATTGCACTAGGCGCTGACTTGGTTGTGCATTCCACCACCAAATACATCAATGGCCATAGCGATGTCGTCGGCGGTGCCGTGATAGCGAACACCCAAGAACTGCATGAGCAATTGGTTTGGTGGGCAAATGCTTTGGGCTTGACCGGCAGCCCATTCGACAGCTTTTTGACCTTGCGCGGCCTGCGCACGCTCGATGCGCGTTTACGTGTGCATCAGGAAAATGCAACGGCGATAGCGGAACAATTGCAGGCGCATCCTGCAGTGACTGCCGTGCATTATCCCGGTTTGTTGTCGCATCCCGGACATGCGCTCGCTGCCCGTCAGCAAAAAGGTTTTGGCGCGATGTTGAGTGTCGAACTTGATGGCGGCATTCCTGCCGTACAGGCATTTCTCGATGGTCTGGAATGTTTTACCTTGGCAGAATCTTTGGGTGGCGTTGAAAGTTTGGTCGCGCATCCGGCCACGATGACCCATGCCGCCATGATTCTTGAAGCGCGCACGGCCGCCGGTATTGGCGATGGCTTGTTACGTCTGTCTGTTGGCATTGAAGCATTGGGAGATTTGCAAAATGATTTGCAAAATGATTTGCAAGCCGCACTTGATCGCGTGAGCGCGCTGCAAGAAAAGAAACCGACCGAGGCATTGGCATGAGCCTGGCCAATACCTCCGCGAATGCATCGCATAATATTTCGCCACTGGCAAAACAAACTACGCTTGCCTTACTGGGTACCGGAACTGTCGGCAGTGCATTTTTATCCCGCTTCGCGCGTCTGCAAAAATCACAAAACATAAAAAATTTACGGCTTGTGCAAGTGAGCAATACCCGCCACAGCATTCGTGATTTCCTGGGACTTGACCCCGGTGTCGTAGGCGAGGATTTATTGCAACACACGCCAAGCTTGCTTGAAGAAATTACGCGCACTCTGGGACACGCCGGCATCATCATCGATGCCACCGCCAGCGACGAAGTCGCGCGCTGGCATTCGACTTGGCTAGCTTCGGGTTTCAAAGTAGTGACCGCGAATAAAGCCGGTACCGGCAGTGATTTAGCTTCGTATCAGGCGATCAATCGTCAAATACAAAATTATGGTGACGCCGCAACGGTGGGCGCTGGCCTACCCTTGCTTCGCAGCCTGCGAGAGTTGCGTAACGGTGGCGATAATATTCATGGCATTGCCGGCATTTTATCGGGCTCATTGGCTTGGCTTTTCAACAATTACGATGGCATGCGTCCCTTTTCGAGCTTCGTTCGCGAAGCCCGCAACCTCGGTTATACCGAGCCAGATCCGCGCATCGATTTATCCGGACAGGACGTCAAACGCAAATTATTAATCCTCGCGCGCGCGGCCGGATACGCCTTGGAAGCCGATGCAATTAAAGTGGAGTCATTGTTGCCGCCGGAATTGGTCAACGTGAACTTACACGATGTCGATTCGCAACTTGAAAGTCTGGACGCTTCCATTCGCGCGCGTTTTCTTGCTGCCCACCGCATTGGCCGTCGTCTGCGATTTATAGCGCGATTAAATCAGGCCGGTGAAGCGCGTATTGGCCTGGAAGAACTCGCTCCCGACGACGCCTTGGCCAATGGCTCGGGCTGCGATAATCGGGTCGCGATCTGGAGCGATCGCTATCCAACCAATGCACTCGTTATTCAGGGTCCGGGTGCAGGCGCTGAAGTCACCGCCGCCGCGTTATTGGATGATGCGATTCGGCTTTCCTGACGCCAGTAAATTATCCAGAGTCGTGTCGCTCGCTGCGCATGCCGAAGACTTTTGCCTTGCACATTGAAAGTTTGCAAGCTTCTTCAATTGAATCGACTCGTGAATCGACTCCTGTGCGAGATTTGGATAGAGAGTAACTAGATCTTTCGTATCTGCCAGCGTCGCAAGTAAATTTTTGATGTCTTTTGTTACATTCTGTTACACACACTCATTTGCCCGCGCGAAATATATGGCCATGTGATTTAGCGGTCACTTTTCTACTTGAAGACAGACTGGCAACACGGTATATCTACCGAACAAATTCAGGGGCGGGGTAGTTTATGAGTCGCAGTGGAATGATGGCGCAATTACTGCGCATGGCTCGTCTGGCAGAACGTTGTGAGCGGACTGGCGAAAGCCCGCAAGAAGCGCTCGAGAAAGAGAACCTGAGCAATGCCAGTCGTCGGCAATTTGCAAAAGGAGCCATTGCAGTCACTGCAACGGCAGCCGTTGGTTCGCTCGCACCGACAGCCTGGTCGCAAATTGGCAAACTTGGTAACTTGGCACTGGGTTCAAGCGGTTCCGGTGGTGTTGCCATTGTTGGCGCAGGCCTCGCGGGCCTGAGCTGTGCAACCGAACTACAGCGACTGGGCATCACAGCCAAAGTTTTTGAAGCCTCACAACGTGTGGGTGGTCGCTGCTCCAGCTTGCGTAATTTTTTTCCTGGCCAGGTTGCCGAACTTGGCGGCGAATTTATCAATAGTTCTCACCACACCATGCGTGGTTACGCCAAGCAGCTGGGTCTTGCACTCGAAGATTTCAGCCTGTTTCCGGGAATAAACTATTACCACTTCGGTGGCCGCATGTATTCTGAAGCGGAAGTCGCGGAAGAATATCGCGCGTTTGCTGCGTCCATTCGCATGGATCTAAACACGTTGAATTGTCCAACGGCGGATCGTTTTACTGAAAACGATGTGCTGTTTGATTTCATGAGTCTGGAAGATTATCTAACTCTGCACGGTGCTGGCGGCTTGTTGAAAGCTGTCATCAGTGCTGCCTATATGG
>JAYUUM010000063.1:0-4861 GCA_043754555.1 Arenimonas sp.
GAACTTTGAAACTGTGCGTGTCCTTGATTCTCGTTTGATTTTACGAATTAGCGGGGGTAGCCCAACCTGACCTCTTTTTTTTGTTGGTTACGTTACAGCATTGTTTGTACTTTCTATGAATTGACTGAGCAGTTCTTGTGACAACACGAATGGACTAAAAAGATTCCTCGTATAATCGTTTTTCTCATCAGGATTCAAGGTGAGCCAAGTAACATCCGCTGCTGCTCGTTTCACTGCAACAAACCACTCATCACGATCATTATTCATAGCCAACCAACGTGTCCATTTTTCGGCCGCCTCCGCCCCCCCCATTTCCCTTTCCTTTTCAATTAGAGCGGCAATCAAAAGTCCGAACAGACGTGAAACTACCGGACTTGTTGATAGTTCGTCATCATCAGCAACCTGACAAAACTTAGCCTCTCTAAATACACGCTGCAAAACTATCATGTCGGATAGCTGTTCAATCAAAAATGTCGTGTTAGTCATTCTTTTTTACCTCTAAAGTGCCGTGTCGTCCGTCTCGAATAGCACCGGTATGTATCATTTCGTTCCCATTTTTACCCTGGCGAACCGGAAGCCCATCGACAGGCTTTATTTCTACGACGTGAGACCCTTTCTCACCAGAGTTTCCGACGAACAATCGATTCTTAACTTCCTCTGGAGAAAGCTTTTGATCAGTAACAAACACCTGCCCTTTACTATTTGAATTAATAACACCAGTTTTAGCGATACCCTCAGCACCCTGAGCATCTGTATAATGATAAAGCTTTCCGGTATCAGCGGAATTGCTTGTACTTTTCGCATCGACTGCGGCTGATATTGCGCGGTATGCATCCTTGGCATCCCCAACACTAACTGGTGCGATTTCAGATGCAATTGACAGTCCATATAGAACTCGAACACCAAAATTATTGGATTTGTTCAGTGCCTTAGCATCTTGCCTCACACCTTCAAAAGTAAGCGCGAGGTCACCGCCATTCTTAGCTAGTTTATATAGCCTAGTCCAAATACTTCTTCCATCCGGATCAGTAAATTTATACGGATTATTCGCCGCATAGTTATACCGATTAAAATTCCAGCCGTTGTTCATATCCGACGCCATCGGATCAGCACTCAAAAACCTCCCAATCATCGGATCATAATAGCGCTGCTGCGCATAAACCAAACCAGTGCCTTGATCCATCACGTGGCCGGTATAACCGACACCATCGACAGGACGATTAAACGGCGCACCGAAAGGTGCATATTCAGTCCGATTAAGTACACCACCGGCAGTGTCTGTCGTTGCTATCGGTGAGCCCAAGGAATCTGTGAGTGTGTAGGTAATGGTGACAGCACCATCACTCCATTTCTTGAAGTGTTCGGCAATTTGCGAGCCGTTCAATTGAACGTGAGTTGTGCCGCCGCCTTTTTTATTATCGGCGTCATAACGTAGCACGCCGTCTTGGCTATAAACCGGCACGGTGGAAGTACCGTCTTGTCGCCACGATACGACGCGACGACCAAAACCGTCATATTGATAGGTTTCTTTGCCAGTAACCCCCGCCAGACGATCGGCCTGAGTGAAGGTGTAGTTGTTGCGACCGTCACTGAGCACATTGCCTCGGGTATCGAACGTATAGGCATAACTACCGCTGGCATCACGATCGATGCGTTGTACGCGATTATTGGCGTCGTAAAGATAAGTAAAACCTGCCAGTCCCAATGTACTTCGGCGCAAATTATCGAGCACATCATATTGATAATTTGCCATGCCCCACATATTGGGCGCATAGACTTGGATCAGACGATCCAGACCATCGTAAGCCATGCTGCGATCGGTGCGGCCGGCCTGCGCCAGATCGAGGTTATTGAGCACATTGCCGTTCGGATCAAAATTCAAATCGAATTCTGCTATTTTTGCGGTGCCTAATTTATAGCTCGTGATATCCGGTAATTGGCGCATATTTGGCGTCATGCTGTACTTAATGCCATTGCCATAGGTGAATTGCTTCATGGTGCCATTGGGGTGGTATTGCACATTGCTGGCATACCCACTGGCCTGGGTCGGTTGGCCCAGAGCGTTCGGTGCGTAATCAATAACGGTACTGTTAGGAGATAACACGCTTGCCAGATGACCGTTGGCGTTGTAGCCATAACTGTTGACGTAATCGGAATAAAAACTCAGCGTCTCTTTGGTGAGTAAGCGACGCTTGTTGTATTCAAAACTCCAAGTAGAACCGTTACTAATAACTGTTTTCAATTTGCCATCGGCCTCATACGTGGAGGTCGTGTTGTTGATCCCGTCCGGATACGTTACGGAAGTAACTCGGCTCATGGCATCGTAGGTATAGACGGTTTTTGCGGAAGCAGGAACACTGGGGCGATCGCAAGTATTGCCCATTAAGTCCTGCCCCGATGCAGACCACAGCATATTGCCTGCACCGTCGTAATCGTAAATAGAAGCACGTGTTTCAGGCTCAATGGTTTTGCAAAGGCGTTGTTTTTCGTCGTAAACATAATTACGGCTGACCGAATACATAGTCGCCGAAGGCGCAGGAGGCATAGGTATTTCGGCAGTGCTGACCGGTACAAAAAAGATGCCCGAATTTGTGAGCAGATTATTGGCTTGACCGACCGGTGAAATGCCATGCACATACATGCCTTCATCGCCAAAAGCATTTCGCATTTCGGTCGTAATTGGAATGTAAAAACGATAGGCCGTACCATTATTACCGCATGCTTGAGCCACTGCGGGCTCACTCGCACTATTGGCCGCATAACTGCCATAAAAAGTACCCGTCCCGACGGGTCCACCAAGATACAAATGCACCGTAACCTGTTGCTCAAGGCCGCGCGAGCAAGCCCAGCCGTGCAATTTTTCTCCACCAGAATAGATGCCGTCGATATAGCCGATAATATTTGAGGCAACAACAGTGACCACTTTGTTTTGCGTAGGTGCGCCAAACCAAGCGACGCCGTCTTGCACCATGCGCCATTGAAAATTATAGCTGCCAGGGGTGTTAGGAGCGGTGACATTGAAGGTAAAAGTCGCGGTGCCGCCAATGGCAGTCGAGGCTGCAAGCTCCACCCTATTACGACCCCAAATCGAATTTCCTAGAGGGTTGTTCGAGCCCAGCTTATAAGCTCCAGCGGAATTCCAGTCCAATCCACCCGTATTGAGCATTTTGACTGTTACGGTGTAGCTTTGGCCTGCATTCATCGTCGCAGGAACATTCGTTCCAGCAGCTTCAGATGCATCATTAAAAATAGTAGGCTGTTCATCGGGAGGACATTGATCAGGCTCTAGTGGAACAGGAAGTTCCGGAGAACACATATCAGGTTCTATAGGAGCGGCCTCCGCCAGCGTCGATGTTGAAAAAAAAGTCGCCAACAATACTGAAATGACCATGCACAACATATGACTCTTTGCAGATCGATAGCTATGCAGCGTTAACGCCATCATTTGGTTTTTAATAAAGTTCATGCTTTCCTCTGCGCCCCTTAAACAAAATTATTTCAGTAACTAACCGAAACAATTTGTGGTAATAATTTCAATATTCGCTTGTATCAATCTTTAAACTTTACGGTTTAGGGCCAGAGCATGTTGTGCTAATCGGCTTGCCAAACACGTCACGCACAATTGTGGTCGTTACGTTAAGTGGTTGTAAAATAAGCGTAGGACGAGAGGTGTCAGGTGCATCAAAGACTTGATAGCTGGTGGTAGTGCTGTAGCCACGTGGATTGGTGACTTTGGTTTTAAAGCCAGCCAGATACTCCATGGTAGTGATGAGCAAACCGAGTTCAGAGTCTTGTTTGACCTTGGTCACGCGACCCAATGAATCATATTCTGTGTAAGTACCCTTCAACACGTCATTAATGCCGGTCAAGGTATCGACTGGATACGATGTAAAAGCCAAGCGCCCGGAGATATCATATCGATTCACTACAAAACTACGTGTAGCGGCATTCGCTGTATCCTCGGTACGCGTCAGTACTGGGCGCCACATGGCGTCATAGTAAGTTGTGGTTTTTCCGTTGCCGGTTGAAGCTGTATGGTACCAATGCCCGACCGGCAAGCCGTAGGCAGCAGTCGTTGCTACCGCAAAGTTCAGCGATTGCGGATTCCATAATGTCGAGTCGGCCAGTGGGTAAGTCACGTTCGTCAAACGACCCATCAAATCGTAGCCATAGCTATGCGCGTAGCCCATCTGATCAGTAGATGAGCTTACCAAGCCATTGTCGTTGACAACCGCTGCAACGGATTTACCATCTGGGAACGCTATGCTTTGCGGCACGCCGCGTTTATAACTGCTCAAATTGAAAACATTATTGTTGGCATCTTTCATCGTCGCCAAAGTGCCGTCTGCGTTGTAAGTCATGGAGGCTTGCAATTGACCAAAACTAAAACTTTGTAGTGGCAAGGCCGTTACTTCATCGTAATTTGTTTGGCTCACAATGATATTCGGAGTCGTGTTGGTATTGGTGACGGATTTGACTTGGCCAATGACCCACTTGGTGTAGTTATGTTCGTAAGCAGTAGTATCGGAACGTGTGTAACCCAGTGAACTGGATCTTGTGGTGCTGATTGGTTGGGCGAAATTGTTAAATCCGGTAACAATGTTTTTGAACACAATTCCGTCTTGCAGGACTTTGCTAGAAACGATCGGCCTGACTCTTGCTTCACTAGGGTCTGAACTGAAGTTTACGCCCACTTGCCCTGCAAACGGTTGACCTGCCAATTCGCTATCTTGCATATAGCGATAATCAACGCGTCTAAGTACAGCGCCTGCGGAGTTGAGCACTTCTTCACTCAACAACTCACCTTCATTTTTGCCAAATAACACGCCATAACGCTTGCGAACTTTTTCACCCGAAGGGA
>JAYUUM010000064.1:0-14796 GCA_043754555.1 Arenimonas sp.
CGTAGGAGCGAGCTTGCGACTGCCATGGACGGCAGGAGTGCTGGCTTTTAACAGACGAATGTCTGGTCAAATGCAGGAGCATTTTTCAGCCTCGCGAAAGCTTGCGATATTCTTTAAACGTAGGAGCGAGTTCTACTCGCGAAAAGTCTACGAATAAACTTCAATAAATAGCCGAAAAAACGCCCATATTCCCTGACAACAAAATCAGATTACTCTTACATTAATTGCATTGGATAAAAATTAATCTGGTCGCATGAACAATACATTTAAACCTCCAGGTACAAAGGCCTTACGTAAAGGTCGATATTCCTGTCCTAGGCATATTTACTTTATTACCACCGTTTGTATCGTGAGAAGTAAATTATTCTTGGACACTTACAATGCTCGCCTCGTATCAATGCTTTGCCACGATGAGAGAATCTGGGGCAATAGCAGGTTGCTAGCTTGGGTTTTGATGCCCGATCATTGGCACGGTATTTTAGAACTTGGAGAAAATACGACCTTATCGAGTACTGTCCAGGCTTTTAAGTCACGCAGCGCCAAAGCAATTAACCTTCAAATGAACACTTCAGGCAAAGTATGGCAAAGCGGCTTTCATGATCGCTGCTTGTCTCAGGCAGCTCTTTTAACTGCCGCCAGATATCTGATCACTAATCCTTTGCGAGCAGGATTAGTGAATGAGATTGGGCAATACCCTTATTGGGATGCGGTCTGGCTTGAAGACTGGAAAAGCATATTGTGATTTGTTGGGAGACTTTCGCAGGTTCTTCGCGAGCAGAGCTCGCTCCTACGTTGGGTTTTATCGTAGGCTTTTCGCGAGTAGAGCTCGCTCCTACGTTGGGTTTTATCGTAGGCTTTTCGCGAGTAGAACTCGCTCCTACGTTGGGCATTGCCGCAGAGTTTTTCGCGAGGCTGAAAGATGCTCGTGCATTTGACCAGACATTCGTCTGTTAAAAACCAGCACTCCTGCCGTCCATGGCAGTCGCAAGCTCGCTCCTACACCCTACGTTTGCGATGTGCATAGTGTTTTCTAAAATTCCGCGCCTAATTTCTTAGCGTCGTAGGAGGCTACTTCGTATTCCAGATTAGGAACACCTTTCACTTTTATCTTGATGTTCTTTGACGTTTGCAAAGATTTATAAAATGCTTTCTCGTTTTCTATAAATAATGCCGGTCCGTTGCCGGTATCGGCCTGTAATCCGGGAAATTTTTTATATTCGCCGTCATCAAACGAAATTTGCATGCTGCATGGAGAGCCACATTGAAACTTGCTCTGTGCCAACACCAAATAAACACTATTACCCCATTCTGGATGAATGCGAATAATCATTCGGGCTGATGGCGGCAAATCCGATGGTTGACCTGCAAATAGTTCTGGCTTGCTGTAAATGCCCGCAGAAAATTGGGTTTTCTTGCCGACGGCCACTTGCTGGTAATCCCATAAGGTCGCCAGCCTGCGTTCTTCCTGCATGGCTTGAGCTTGCGAATTAATTTCATCATAGCGAAGCTTCAATGCTTTTGCTTCGGCACTCTCGGGAAAGCGCGCCATCAAAACATCGGCATTTTGTAGAGCTAGCAGCCAATTTTTATCTTGTTCTGCCTTTTCAAGATCTTTCATCAATGCCACCACTTGCTCGGTGTTTTGAGGCTCGAGTGATTTCTCGGAACTACAGGCTGTTAGCAGTAAAACAATGCTGAAGAAAATAATTTTTTTCATGATGAACTCGTTAGTTAAACGTAACCTGGGCACTCAACT
Source organism: Arenimonas sp. (assembly GCA_043754555.1). Taxonomy (GTDB): domain Bacteria; phylum Pseudomonadota; class Gammaproteobacteria; order Xanthomonadales; family Xanthomonadaceae; genus Arenimonas. The sequence continues at coordinate 1,757 of JAYUUM010000064.1, forward strand.
GTTCCAGCATAGCCATTTCAATATCGTCAAAACCGGCTGCATTACGTGCTGGTAAATTATAAGGCCCGCGAATCGACGCTTTCGCCAGACCGGTGATTAAATCACTGAATGTTTTCAAAGGCTCTACATTTTCCTGCTGACAGCACCACAAAAACCAGCGGGTCCCGGCGGCCACATGTGGAATTTCTTCAGCCAGAATAATTTCCAAAATATCCGCCGACACATGGTCACCCACACTACGCAAGCGAGCCATCATGCCGGGTGTTACGTCCAGACCACGCGCCTCCAGTACTCTCGGCACCAGAGCCATTCTTGCAAGACAGGAATGCGCAGTCTTTTCGGCCATTTCCCAAAGGCCATTGTGTGCTTCAAAATCTCCGTAGCAAACATCCATTTCCTGAAGTCGTTTTGACAGCATGGTGAAATGACGAGCTTCGTCCGAAGCTACTTTGACAAAATCAGCATAGAACTCATAGGGCATATTGCGAAATCTATACACTGCGTCCCAGGCCAGATTGACTGCATTAAATTCGATATGGGTAATCGCATGCAGAAAACAGGCGCGGCCTTCCGTGGTTCCCATGCCACGTTTCGGCAAATTTTTAGGTGCAATCAAAACAGGTTTGTCCGGGCGACCCGGAGCCTTGATGGACTCTACTTCATCATCGGTTTTATCGGCCACTAATTCACCGCGAAAAAAACACTCGGCAAACTCTTGCGTGAGCGCCACTTTTTCAAGCGGGTCGTTTGCTGCCAGACAGATCTTTGCTGCTTGATAGAGCGACATCATTGGCTAAATCACGCTGTCCGCTTTTTCTTTTTCGAGTCATCGTTGCGGGCTTGCTGCAAGCGTTCGAAATAACCCGGCTCGATACCCGTCACGTATTCGCCGTTGAAGCACGAGGAATCGAAAAATTCCAGTTTATGTTTAGGCCCTGAAACCGCATCTTCCAGATCCGCAATATCCTGATAAATCAGCCAATCACAACCGAGGATCTCCTGAATTTCTGCATCGGTACGGCCATGCGCAACCAACTCACTGACCGCAGGCATATCAATGCCATACACATTTGGAAAACGAACCGCAGGTGCCGCCGATGCCAAATAAACTTTTTTCGCACCGGCATCGCGGGCCATCTGCACGATTTGTTGGGAGGTAGTTCCACGCACAATGGAATCATCCACAAGCAACACGACACGGTCTTTGAATTCGAGCGGAATGGCATTGAGTTTTCGGCGCACGGATTTCACCCGTTCACCCTGCCCCGGCATAATGAAAGTACGTCCGATATAACGATTTTTGATGAAACCTTCGCGGTATTTCACACCGAGAGTATTCGCTATTTCGAGCGCTGCATCACGCGAAGTATCGGGAATTGGAATGACAGTATCAATATCGTGATCAGGGCGCAGACGCAGAATTTTTTCGCCGAGCTTAACGCCCATGCGCATACGGGCTTTATGTACCGACACATCATCCATCATCGAATCGGGTCGTGCGAAATACACATATTCGAAAATGCAGGGCGTATGTTTTTCGGGCGGCGCGCAAATTTCGCTGAATAACTCGCCTTGAGGCGTAATCACGACAGCTTCGCCAGGGGCGACATCACGCAAACGTTGAAAACCGAGGATATCGAGTGCCACCGATTCGGATGCAATCGCGTATTCATCACCTTGTTCGGTTTCGCGCTTGCCCAATACCAGCGGCCGAATGCCATGCGGATCACGAAACGCTACCAACCCCAAACCCAATACTGCACTAACGATGGCATAACCGCCTTTGCAACGACGATGCACACCTGCGACTGCATTAATCGCCGCTTGTGGCGTCAAACTGGTTTGTCCCTGCAACTCATGCGCGAAGACATTCAACAAAACTTCTGAATCAGATTCGGTATTAATATTACGTTTGTCCAGCTCAAACATTTCTTTGCGCAAGGCGTCGGTGTTAATCAAGTTACCGTTGTGTGCCAGAGCGATGCCGTAAGGTGAGTTCACATAGAAGGGTTGCGCTTCATCAGAGCCTTCAGAACCTGCGGTCGGATAACGACAATGACCAATACCCACACGCCCGTGCAGCAATTCCATTTGCGCTGTGTCGAACACATCGCGCACCAGGCCGTTACCTTTATGAAGACGGATTTTATTGCCATCCACGGTCGCAATACCGGCGGCATCCTGACCACGATGCTGTAATACCGTTAAACCATCGTACAACGCCGAAGCGACTTCACTGACACCCACAATTCCGATAATACCGCACATGTTTTTCTCTTAATCTTAAGGATGTGTTTTTACAATTCCGGTTTTACCGAGCTTTTGCGTGGCTTCATCACGTAATTTATTGGCGGCGTCGCGGTCTGCAACAGGCCCAAGACGAACGCTGTATAAAACGCCCTTCTCGGTTTCAACTCGTTTGACAAAGGCGTTGAAACCCATGCTGCGAGCACGGTTGCGCATTTCTTCGGCCTTGGCGTTGTCACTCAGGGCCTCAAGCTGCACCGAGAAGCCGCTATTGGCTGCAGCTGGCCTTGCTGGAGTTAGCTCTGGCTTCTTGATTTCGCTGGCATTGTTTTGCGTGGCATCTTGTAAATTGACCCTGCTGACACCGCCGGCAATTTCATCGGCTTTTAATCGTGCTGCTTCGGCACTGGCACGATCGGTGTAAGGACCGATACGAATTTTTAATGCCGGCTTGCCATCAACGGTAATTTTTTCGGTCAGCACGGGTAATTGTTGTGCTTTCAAACGGCTGGCTAAAGCGTTGGCGCTATCTAATTTCGTAAAGCTGCCAATGGTGATGGTGAAATTACCTGCGGCAACGGCTGCGGGTTTTACTTCAACAGGTTTGCTTGGTGTTGTTGTGGCAGGTTTAACTTCGGCAGGTTTGGGCGCTTCAACAGTGCTGCTCGTTACGGGCAGCGTGGCGCTTGGTGTTGTGTTTGCAGAGACTATGGGTTGATCAACAATAGATTGCTCAACAGCAACAGTTTCAAGCACGGCGTCAGCCGGTGCTCTTGGAACACCGAGCACACCACCTTCGGGTGTTTTACTCGAGGGCACATTCAAGGGTAGATCACGAGTTTCAAATTGAGATTCAGGTGCTTTAGGCATATCCAACGGCACCTCGGAAACATCAGGTGCTTTAACATCGGGTTTCAACAACATCGGCAAAAATAAAATAGCCACCAATGCCAAAACCAAAGCTCCAATCAGGCGCTGCTTAACCGGCGTTTCCATAGGTCGAACACTCATCGAAAACCAGCGGTAATTATAACGCGGCGGCCTCGATTTTGATTGCATTCATTGCAGCGGCCACGGTATGGAACGAACCAAATATCAGCACACGTTCATAGGTCGTAGCCCGCTGCAATGCCGCTTGCATGGCCTGGGCGATATTGCCATGACAACTTAAGACGGGTTCAGTAATCACGGCTCTAACGCGGGTTTCCAATTGCGCAGCTGTTAAATTGCGCGGCCCGGCATCATCAATTCCGGCCAAAAACCAGTGCTTTATCTGCGGCTGAAGCTGCGAAATAATCGCTTCAATATCTTTATCGGCCAAGGCTGCAAATACAGCATAGGTTGTTTTTGGATGCTCGAGCAACCATTGCGACAATTGTTTGGCAGCCTGCGGGTTATGCGCCACATCCAAAACAATATCGGGTTCACTTGAAATTTTTTGCAATCTTCCTGGCACCCGCGCACTACGAACGCCTTCAATAATGGCAGCATCGTTTATTTCATCACTCAATGCGCGCAATGCTGCAATCGCAGCGGCAGCATTTTCTATCTGTACCGGTGCGGCCAAGCTTGGCATTGGCAATTGGATCTCATATCCGGGCTCACACCAACGCCAAAAATTATTGTGCTTCTCGATGAGGTAATCGGAATGTCCGCGAATCGCAGTCGCGCCAAGTTCATAAGCACGACGTAAAGCTGATGATGGCGGGTCTTTTTCGCCGAAAACAACCGGCTTCCAGGCCCGGATAATACCGGCTTTTTCGAAACCGATACTTTCACGGTCCGTGCCTAAATAATCCTGATGATCCAGATCAACCGTGGTGATAACGGCAACGTCAGGATCAATGATATTGGTCGCGTCTAATCGGCCGCCCAAGCCGACTTCTAGAATAACTAAATCAAGATCGTATTCGGCGAAAATTAATAAAGCAGCAAGCGTACTGAATTCAAAAAAAGTGAGTGGGATTTCGCTATCGTGCTTGCGGGCAAGTTCGATTTTTTCGAATGCCATAATGAGTTTTTCATCATTTGCATTGATGCCGCAAATTCTGATTCGTTCGTTGTAGTCAAGAATATGTGGTGACGTAAAAGCGCCCACCTTCCAACCCGCTGCGCGCGCGATGGCTTCGATGAATGCCACGGTAGAACCTTTGCCATTAGTGCCCGCCACGTTAATTACGCGTGGCGCTGGCTTTTTAATGTTGAGCCGTTTTGCGACTTCAGAAATTCTATCTAAACCCATATCAATGGATTTCGGATGAACCTGTAATTGGTATTCGAGCCAGTCGTTTAACGTGCGAGTCATATCCACATTATCGCGTATTTTTTTATCGTGAACACCTGTCGGGCCTGGAAGGCCCTCCTACCGAATTCCGCTTTGGTAGGAGGGCCTTCTAGGCCCGAATGCGGAGTAATCACAGTGCTCGATGCACTGCTTCGCCAAACAATGCCGTGTGGTGATTACAATCGTTCAAACGAACGACTTCAAGCGTATCGACTGACGAGCCTTCCAGTAAATTTATGGTCGCCGGCGCTTGGCGAAATGACCATAGTTTTGAGAATGGCAGTCCCAATATTTTACAGAGCAATACCCGGTTGACGGCATCGTGAGCCACTATTAATAGAGTGTCATCGTTATCCAAGCCCGAGCAAGCACGTGTGAATGCAGGCCAGGCACGATCAAAAACCATTTGCAGACTTTCACCTCCCTCGCCCGGCATCAATACCGATTCCGGTGTTTCACGCCATGCCAATAATCGTTGCGGATCACGTTCACGAATTTCACTCGCAAGTAAACCTTCCCATTCGCCGTGGGCAATTTCTTTGAGCCCCTCATCCAACTGCAATAAGCCGATTCGTTTCTCGCCTAATGCCAACTCGGCCGTTACTTTCGCCCTTGATAAAGGTGATGCCACTGCCTTGGTAATAACGACATCCAGCAATCGTTCACCTAAGAGCTTTGCTTGTCGAATGCCATTATCCGATAAGGGAATATCAATCTGGCCTTGATAACGGCCTTCGGCATTCCAAGGTGTTTCGCCGTGTCGCGCTAATAAAATTTTCATTGTTCACATCTCGAAAAACGTAGCCCGGATCATGGTTTCACCAGACCCGGGGCAACTTGCGAATTTACAATATCCCGGGTCAGGTGAAGCCATGACCCGGGCTACGAATCAAATCATTTCCAACGACAAAATGCCGGGAATCGCGCGCAGGGCAACCAGTTCACTATCAGGCACGTTTTTGCTGACAGTAATCGCCGCTACCGCTTCGCCATTGCCTTTTGCGCCCAAGGAGAAATTGATGATATTGATACCCGCGGCGCCGAGATGCGAGCCGACAGAACCAATCACGCCGGGCACGTCTTCGTTTTGCATCAATAAAATATGCGCGCCCGGATCAAAATCGAGTTCAACGCCGTCCAGTCTTACGACACGTGGGCCGCGATGCAAGGTCGCTTCAATTTCGCGAACTTCATTCGCGCCTTCAATGCGTAAACGCAACAAGCGATCAAAACCATCACCATCACCGCCTACGGTCTCAGCTACTTCAAGGCCGCGCAAAGCAGCTTCGTGCAGGGCATTCACCGGCGTTACTCGACCCGATGCTGCGCCCATTTGCGCAGCAACTAACAGGCGCGTCAAGGGCCGAGTGTCGAGCGCTTCGGTGCGGCCGGCGTAAGTGATGTGCAATTTATTTGGAGCCGGTACTAAACGCGTTGCCAGTTTTCCCAGGGCTGTCATCAATGGCATCCAAGGCCCGACTTCTTTGGCGGCTTCTGCGGTTAATGGCGGCAAGTTAACGCAGCCTGCCACTGCCCCGGTTTGCAGAAAATCAATCATCTGCTTTGCCAGAATAGTGCTGACGGCTTGCTGTGCTTCGCTGGTAGAAGCGCCTAAATGCGGCGTTAAAATGAGATTGGGATTTCCGCGTAATTTTGAATCTGCCGGCAGAGGCTCGGTCACAAATGTATCGAGCGCGGCACCGGCCAAATGCCCATCCTCCAGGCATTTTAGCAAGGCTTCTTCATCGACTAGACCACCACGCGCGGCATTGATGACGTACGAGCCCTTTTTCATTGCACGCAAATGCACTTCATCAAGAATATTAGTGGTCTCTTTGGTGCGCGGAATGTGCAACGTAATAATGTCGGCTTTCGCAAGCAATTCATCGAGTGATTTCATCGGCACACTACTACGACCAGCAGCAGCGGCAGGCAGGAATGGATCATACGCGGCCACATCCATACCAATCCCTTGCGCCTTGCGTGCAACTGTTGCGCCAATGCGGCCCAGGCCAATCACGCCGAGTTTTTTTCCTTCCAGTTCAAAACCGGTCAGGCCTGCTTTTGGCCAGCCACCGGCTTTCATACCGGCATCGGCTTTTGGAATATGCCGCGCCAAAGCGAACAATAATGAAATGGCGTGTTCGGCCGCAGCAAGGGTATTGCCATCGGGTGCATTCATCACGGCAATACCGCGAGCGGTCGCCGCTTCAACATCAATAGTGTCAACACCAGCGCCGGCGCGGCCAATTACTTTAAGCTGCGATGCGTTGGCTATGGCTTCAGCGGTTACGGCAGTGGCAGATCGCACTAAAAGCGCATCGACACCTTCGAGTTTTTTTGCCAGTACGGCAGGATCTTTTATGGGATCGGAAATTTCTATTTCCCAACCGGCTTCCCGCATCAGGATCAAACCGTCTTCATGAATTCCATCGCAAGCCAATACACGCATATCGTTCTCCAGAGTTAATTGCGTGCCTCTAAAAGCTTTCTATTTCGTTGCAATACTGTGTTGCAATGAAAAAATAAATCCTTACATATCGTGCATATGCGCGTCATTATTTTTCCCTTGCGCCTTGTCTTGCTTAGAAATAGTAATTTTTAGAAAGGCACTCGAAACCCAGTGTCAAGCTCTTGAGCTTTTCACCGAATTAATATGTTGGGAAAAGACGTCCGGGCCAAGACTTTCGTCGCAGCCGCTTCAAAACGAATGGAGTATGCCGTCGCCTGCGCCGATACTAATCGGCTGGCTAGATGCGCCTTGAAACTGGCGAAATATGTAAGACCTGAAAACCTGCGAACAGACTGGGCTGCTGGCATTCTTCGGGTCTGGAGACGGGGCTTCATAAGCATGGGAGTCCAGAACCAACGCCTCGACCTTAACATTGATTTTTCGCGCTTACAAACCCATGCAATAAAGATTTAACCCCGTTAAGTGTGAATAAATGAACGAACTCATTGATGAGGTACCGCTAAGTTATTGATTAAAATGCAGGCTGTGCCGAGAAACCCGAACATGACCTTCGGCCCATCGCAAGTCATGACTTAGTGCAGTACATTCCCGCGCCTGTGCGCTGTTTTCTAACAGCATGGTTTAAACCAACTGCCCTGCGGGGCCCGGAGTTACTGTGTCCTCAAGTATTTTGAAACCCCTGTCTTTTGCTGTTGCCATTGCCATTGGTCTTTCCGCCTGCGCTAAAAAAGAAGAAGTGGCCACGGCTGCTACCCCCAAAGCAGCAAAACCATTGAGCATCGATTTTTCAAAGCTCCCGCAATTACCCGCCTTCAATGCGGCCGATTTAGACGCGGCTTCGCCAGTTTGCGTTGATTTAAACAAACACGTTAATGGCAAATGGTTGGCAGCAAATCCAGTCCCCAGTGACAAAACTACCTGGGGCAGTTTTGAAATGTTGGGTGAGCGCTCACTCGCCGTTCAAAAACAAATCGTTGAAGCGGCTTCGACTTCCAAGCCCGCTTTAGGAAGCAACGAACAAAAAATCGGCGATCTATACGGCGCTGGCATGAATGAAACTAAATTAAATGCCGATGGCGCAACACCATTGAAGCCTTATCTAGCTGAAGTGGATGCACTCAAGGACAGTGCCAGTATTGCCGACTATTTGATTCGGAATTTCGCCAAAGGTCAGCAATCGGTATTTTCATTCGGCCCGGGTGAAGATTTTAAAGATGCCAAGAATGTGATTGCCTATGCCTTCCAGGGCGGTATTTCGTTGCCGGAAAAAGCCTATTACAGTGACGCAAAATATCAGGAAAAACGTGATGCTTTCGTTGCACATATAGAAAAAATGTTAGTGCTCGGCGGCGCGGACGCTGCTAGTGCAAAAGCGCAGGCACAAACTGTATTGAAATTTGAAACTCGGTTAGCCGCCGCATCATTGGCGCCAATCGAATTACGTGACCCGGCCAACCAGTATCATTTTGTCAGCGTAGCCGATGCCGACAAAGCCACACCGCATTTTTCATGGTCGAAATTATTAGCCGCGCAAAATATTCAAGGCGTGAAAGGCTTTTCTTTATCACAACCGAAGTTTTTTGCTGAAATGGACAAAATGCTGACCGATACTGCCGTGAGTGATTGGCAAGCTTATTTCCGTTACCACACCATTAGTGATTCAGCGCCGTACTTGTCAGATGCTTTATCAAACGAACGCTTTACATTTTACGGCACCACCATGCGTGGCCAAAAAGAGCAGAAACCGCGCTGGAAACGCGTGCTTGATAGCGTGAATGGCGCTGCCGGCGAAGCGCTCGGCGAAGTTTACGTCAAGCAAGTATTCACTGAAGAATCAAAAACACAAATGCTGCAATTGGTTAAAAATCTGAGCGAAGCGCTGAAAGCCCGTTTGGAAAAATTGGAATGGATGAGTCCGGAAACCAAAGTAAAGGCCCTGGAAAAATGGAAAACTTTCGATCCTAAAATCGGTTATCCCGACAAATGGCGCGATTACTCCGGCCTGACCATTGATAGCAGCAAAAGCTATTTTGATAACCTCGTTGCCGCAACCGCGTTCGAAAATGCCTACCAGATGGCGAAAATCGGCAAGCCTGCCGATCGCAAGGAATGGGGCATGACGCCGCAAACCGTGAACGCCTATTACAATCCGCTTAAAAATGAAATTGTTTTCCCGGCCGCAATTCTGCAATCGCCATTCTTTGATGCCAAGGCCGACCCAGCCCTGAACTACGGTGGTATTGGCGCGGTTATCGGCCACGAAATGCTGCATAGTTACGATGATCAAGGCAGCCAGTTTGACGCGGAAGGCAATAACAATAACTGGTGGACCCCGGCTGATTTGAAAGCTTTCCAGGCCCGTACCGGTAAATTAATTGCACAGTTTGATGGCTACACCGCTATTAATGATCCTAAAGAAGGCGCATTGAATGTCAAAGGCCAACTAACTCTGGGCGAAAATATTGCTGACCTTGGCGGCTTGACGGTTGCCTACGATGCTTTGCAACGCGACTTGATGAATAAAAAAATGGCGGCCATTGATGGCTTTACCCAGGACCAACGCTTTTACATGAATTGGGCCACGGTATGGCGTCGTAACTTTACCCCAGACGAACTAAAAGTCCGTTTGAACACCGATCCACATTCTCCCGCTGGATTCCGCGCCAATGGCGCGCCTTCCAATTTACCAACTTTTGCAGCCGCATTTTCATGCAAAGCCGGCGATGGCATGGTGCGTGCTGAGGACAAACGAGTCGCCATTGAGTCGTTTCTGAACCTGCGCTTTAAGAAAAAGGCCCCTCAACGGGGCCTTTTTTGTTGTTGTGTGCCGATAGGTTTATCATGCATGCCCACCTGATGATTGCGCACGGAGCTTCAATGACACTGACTTTTCGCCCTCTAATAGCTGCCATCGCGATTACTTTATTCGTCAGCCCGGTTGACGCAAAGAAACAGAAGAGTGCGCCACCGCCACCGGCGGCCTGCAGCGACTTTTACACCCATGTAAATACCCCGTGGTTGCGTTCCAATCCATTGCCACCGGGTTATGCGAGCCGCAGTTTGTGGGACGAGATGAATGAACTAGCCGCACGTCAACGTGAAGCATTATTTTCAGCGCCGCAAAAAGGAGCAGGTCCGGCACAAGACAAACTCAACGCGTTAATGCAAAGCGCTGATGAGGGCCGCGTTCAAGTCGACAGTGCAAGAATTCTGACGCCTTTGCTTTCTGATATCGAGCGAATTAAAAAACCAAAAGACATCGCATCTGTTATCGCCAACATGCATTCGCGCGGAATACCCTTGGTATTCGACTTTGATGCAGAAAATAACAACACATTCAGTGCCAATGCGATCGGTTTTCCCGAACTCGGGTTCTACACCCAACAAAATCCAGCAGTTGCAACAGCGCAAGCGCGTTATCGCAGCTATATACAAACTGTACTTACAACCAGCGGTGTATCCAGCGACAACGCTGGCGTTCAATCGGGCCAGGTGCTGAGTCTTGAAATGCAGCTTGCTGGTGTTTCTGGCGAATCCCCAGCACAAGTCATTTCGCTAAAAGATGCCGCTAAACAATATAAAAATTTACAGTTTTCTGATTTTTTGCGTTCGCAAAAAGCCGGAGGTGACAAAGTCATGTTGGCGCAGCCGGTTTTTTTCAAAACTGTTGATGGTCTGATCAATGTCAAAATGATTGAGCACTGGAAAAATTATTTGCGTTTTCATGCTATCAATCAATTAGCGCCGTATCTAAATGAGCCGTATTTTTCATCTTATGGCCAGTTTTATGAAGTGTATCTAGAAGGCCGTACATCACCTAAATCCCGTACACAGAACCTGCGTGAATTAATTGAAGCCAGCGCCCCGGAATTAATCGACGCCGCTTATGCCGAACGCTACGTCAATAATGGTCAGCGCGACCGCGCTCGTGCCGTGACTGATACCATCATGAAGACTGCCGAGCAAGCGATTATTCGCAGCACCTGGGTTGTCAACCAAGGCGAGGAGCGCGATCTTAAAATCCTCAAATCCCTGCGCGTTGATATTGGTCGTGATACCAAAAACATTTCATCCGTTGATGTGAGTGATAGCTTGGCCAATTCGGCCTTGAAATTACTACGCCGTGGACAATCAATCAAAAATAAACAAAGTGCCGATACCTGGCCAAGCGATATCAACGCCAGCGCACCGCTGCTTGTTTATTTGCCAACTGAGAACCGAATAATAATCAGCAATGCCTTGTTGCAAGCACCTGTCTTCGATGGTCAGGGCAGTGCTGTCGATTACGGCGCTTTCGGGGCACTATTTGCACAACAATTAAGTCTTGCGTTGTATCAAGCGGCATTTAAAGATGTCACGGCACTGAATACGCAACGCGCTTCGTTGATCACGCAATACAACGGCTACACCTTAAGTGGCGCCAAAAAAGTGAATGGCACTCTAACTTCCACACAAAATCTGGCGGATTTGTCCGGCCTGGAAATGTCGCTGCAAGCCTATATGGCAAGCGCTAGTCGTGATAAAAATGCGCAACAAGCGTTTTTCAAAGCCTGGGCTAATATTTGGGCACGGGTAGATCGCGACAGCGCTCTGCTCGCCTCTTATGACAAGGCAAATCATGCACCTGTAAAATGGCGCGTGAACGGACCACTATCGAACATGGCTAGTTTTGGTGCCGCTTTCACTTGCCAGGCCGGTGCAATGCAACGCCCGTATAAAGATCAGTTGAGACTCTGGCCATAATGTCATTTATTCCCGGTCAACGTTGGTACTCAAGCACTGAACCCGAATTAGGCCTTGGCACCGTCCTGCGTTTGTCAGGGCGACAAGTGCAATTGGTTTTTACTGGTAGCGGTATGCTTCGGCATTACGCAATGGGTACTGCGCCTTTATTGCGCGCAGCATTTCGTCCCGGTGATCGTGTGCGTGTGAGCGGCGCAGAAATAATAATTGAAGCGGCTGATGAAACCGATGGCTTAATGCATTATCGCGCTGCCAATCAAAGTTTTTTTGAAGGCGAGCTTGATGCCGAACAGCCTGTTTCCCAGGCTGATACAAGATTATTGGCTGGTCATGTTGATCGTAATGATCAATTCGAATTTCGCCGTGAATGTTTAATGCGGAGTGCCGAAGCTCGTGCACACGCGGGCTGGGGAATTTTGGGCGCCAGAATAGATTTAATTCCGCATCAATGTCGCGTTGCAGAAATCGCTGCAAAACGTCGCCCACCACGATTATTACTGGCCGATGAAGTCGGTCTTGGTAAAACTATCCAGGCCTGTTTGATTGTTGCGCAAATGCTTGCGGCTGGCCGAGCTTCACGTGTATGTGTTTTATTACCTGAAAGTTTGGTCAATCAATGGTTTGTTGAACTGCTGCGTCGCTTTAATTTAAGTTTTGCTATTTTCGATGAAGAACGCTGCGAAGCGATCGAGCTCAATAACAGCGGCCACAATCCGTTTGAAGACGAACAGTGCATCATCGCATCGGTTGATTGGTTGTCGAGCCACGGCAAACGTGCAAAACAATGCTTGGATGCCAGCTGGGATTTATTATTAGTCGATGAAGCCCATCATTTAATTTGGACCGAAGAATTTTCCAGCCCGTCTTATCAATTTGTCGAAGCCTTATCCAAACAAACGCCAGGCTTGTTGCTATTGACCGCAACACCGGAACAGTTGGGGCTGGGTGGCCACTTCGCACGTTTGCGTCTGCTCGACCCGGCACGTTACACCGATTTATCGAGTTTTATCGCCGAACAAAGTCGTTACATTTCGCTCTCAGGTCTGGCCGATCGTTTATTGAATCAACAAGATTTAACCGATGGCGATATGCAAGCACTCGCCTCGTTTATGCAAAGCGAAAAAGACGGGCTGGCCAATCGTTTGGCAAAAATTGCCGAAGGTGATGACCAAGAACGACAGAATTTATTAAACGATTTAGTGGATCGACATGGCACGGGCCGCGTAATGGTTCGTAATCGTCGTGCATTGGTCGGCGGCTTTCCAAAACGTGTCACTCATATTCAAGCGCTCG
>JAYUUM010000065.1:0-14770 GCA_043754555.1 Arenimonas sp.
TTCGAAATAAGACTCGGAAAATTGAACAGCCAGTCCGAAATTATCGAACCCAATTTCCCTGCTATAAACTGAAAGCTTCGACATCAGTTCCTTTACTGAACTAGTCGTTGACACTTCTTCAATTCTAGACCAATTAATCATAACGAAACCTCAATATAGACGCCTACTCTCCTGACCAACGCAACCCAAGTCGCCCCTTTGCAGTAGCGAAAATTGAAAGTGACTTGCGTCTATTCCGAAATTAACACTGCAGCTACTGGAACTATCAGGGGACTGGCTCTGACCTACTACATCAGGCGTAACCAGGGCCTCTTCCTATCAACATTGGGACGAATAAATGCTCTCGCAGGGGTGTGAACCAAAAATCGTGTATTTGGGAGATAAACCGCTTCCGTGTTGCCCGTTTGAATTCTTGATAAGACGATACCAGTCAAATGTGAAGAGAAACTCAAAGTTACCAATTGATAACTTGTAAAGTCGCAATCAAGGATTCGCACGTTACTTCTTAACAATCAAGCTGGCACTTAAATATCTGTAACAACGAAGACATAGATATCTATTGAACCTATTTGACTTCGTTGAAAACGTACTCGTGCTGATCATCCCGCAGGAGCAATGACCTTAGACCCGAATTATTAGCTACGATGAAGTGAGAGCCTCTGACTCCTGGCGAAATGGATACTAGAATGCTGGTGCCGTCATCTTCGCGACGCGTAGCAACTTCGGTCTCCCAATCACCGAAATCCAGCCATATTGCCGAGCCCTTGCGAACCACATTGATGGAACCCAGCTCTGGACTGCGATAGTGCAAGGCTAAAGAATTAATCAATGCCAGATTCGCGGGCAGTGTAAGGCTCTTACGTTCAGCTTCCGAATTTTCTTTCATGCGCTTGGCTTGTGCAGTCATGTTTTTGATTGCTTGCGGTTCCTCATCGAAAAGGAGTTCCATTAAGCGCTGTTGGAATGCACCTCGAATGTAAGCTCCTGCATTGGCGTTAACGAGAAGCACAGTGCCGATATCATGCTCGGGCAACCATAAAATCTCTGCCTGATAGCCTGCCGTGCTGCCACCATGCCATACCACTGGCGTCCCCTTATTGCGGTCAATCTTCAGGCCCATGCCGTAACCTTGATTTTCGCCGCCACGAGCCACCTGTTGTTCACGACGCGCCAGTAATGTTGATCGATTGATATAGCGCTGACCATCAGCTAACAGGCCGCCGTTCAATTCCATCTGGAGATATCGCAACAGATCATTGATGTTGCTCCATGCTCCACCATCAGGTCGCATCGGGATCCCGACGTAGTTGAAATCCATGCTTGCCCGAACAGTTCGACCATCGATATCTTGATCGTGTGGCGCAGCATAGTTGCCTTGCTGTGCACGCGAAAAATCGAAAGTGGTACGTGTCATATCAAGCGGATCGAAGACTAAGGTTTGCATGGCGTAATCGTATGCGGTGCCAAGTTCTTTCGAAGGATAAAGCGCGTGGCCGCCTACAAAGCCTCCCGCTGCGGCCAAGATATTGGAGTACTGATACAACTCACCGATCTTGCTGTTTGGCTTCATTGTTGCCAAAGTTCTCATTACGGATGCTGGCGTACTCCCCTCACTGGCGAATATCCCTTCCATATCGCGACGAGGAAGGCCCGTACAAGCACAGACCAAATGCTTTATCTGTAGTTGACGAGTAGCCTCAGCATCACCCAGCTTAAACGTCGGCAGCACTTCGATGACAGGCGTATTCCAATTGAATTTGCCCGCATCTACCAATTTGGCAAGCATCAAGGTGGTTAAGGGCTTGGTAACGGACGCGCTCAAAAACAATGTGTCGGCATCTACCTTCTCCGGCTTACCGTGCTCTCTAACGCCGAAACCTCCTGTAAATACGACCTTACCGTCTTGCACTATGCCCAACGCCAAGCCTGGCACGTTGTATTCCTGGCGTGCAGTCTCGACAAATTCTTTCAACGCCTGAATACGAACTTCATCAAGCTTGTTCGCGGCCTTGCCGGCAAACGATTTGCGTGTGTAGCCTTTTGCCATAAGACTACCCAGCAATCTCTCGATTTGTGCAACGCGCTTACCGCCGGTTGCGTGATCCACGTCATGGATCATCACTGTCCAGCGCTCTCCTCGCCTTAAAGTGCGCGCGAAAACGTTGCGTTTGTCGTTGATTGTTGTTTCGTATTCATAAAAACGATTCTGCTCCCAGCCATCACGTGGTGGCCGATCACCCGCCAGTTTGAGCGGCCAACTGGCTCTAGGGTCGTATGACGCCCATGCCTTAGCTAATGCAGCATCTGCATCATTCGCTGTGACATCAATCAGCACAATATGCGAACCACCTTCAGGTGGGGTTAGTACAAATGATTGGCCCATCAATGCCTTGGACCATCCAGCTGGCAAGACAAACCGGTTGCCGTCGGCAGTTGTCATTGGAATGTCTGCCGATCGAGTCTCCATATTAGTGGCTGAAGTCAATGTGGCCGCAGAAATATTTTGTTGAGCGCGTGGTACCGCATCCAAAATCGGAGCGAATGCGGCCAGCAGACCATAGATAATGCACTGAAACGATGTCATATAGATCCTTGAAATAGTAGATTAATGAAGCATTCTGGTTACTGTATCGCCACGCGTTTCGCCAAGCCTTCTACTAGTTCAGACTGATCAAATAATGCGTTTCACGTGCAGCCCTTTCCCCAGCATTTTCTTGCTCGCCACGCAGGCTTTCAAAACGTCTTTCTAGAATCCGCATTTGACTGCCGATTCGATCCGCTTAAGACTCACCTGGAAGTGCAATTTCTGTCGTATTCCTGCTCACCTGACCAGCACAATCCGTGTTCTTCAGTCGTAATTCCCATAGATAATCGGACCGCTACCACCAGTGGCAGAATTGTCAGCAGTTTTTTTTCTACGTGTAAGCTCATTTAACTTCATCTAAAACATACTCTCGTTGCTCGTCGCGAAGGATTAAGGACCGACGGCCAGACCTGTTGACAACGATAAAGCGGTAACCGCGCACCCCTGGCGAAATGGAAAGCAGCACGTGCGTGCCATCTTCCTCGCGTTGAGTAGCAATTTCACTTTGCCAATCGCCGAAATCCAGCCAGGTAGATGAACTCTTGCGTACCACTTTAATTGAGCCGAGTTCAGCGCTGCGATAGTGCGAGGCCAAGACATCGATCACTGTCGGATCAGCAGGCAGGGTGAAAGTCTTGCGTTCAGTAACGATATCCTCCTTCATGCGTTTGGATTGTGCTGCCAGATTTTTAAACGCTTTAGGCTCAGCATCGAACAGCACTTCCATCAAGCGGCTTTTGAATAGGCCGCGAAGATAAGCACCGGCGTTAGCGTTGAACAGCAGTACCACACCCACCTTGTGTTCTGGCAACCATAAAACCTCGGCTTGGTAGCCCACCATACTGCCGCCATGCCATACCAATGGTGTGCCTTGGTTACGATCAATCTTCAAACCCATGCCATAACCCTGATTTTCACCGCCGCGAGCGACCTGTTGTTCGCGACGCGCTAATAGCGGCGCCTGATTGATATAACGCTGACCGTCAGGCAGCAGGCCATTATGGAGTTCCATCTGCACGTATTGCAGCAGATCGTTAATGTTGCTCCATGCACCACCATCGGGCCGCATAGAGATGCCGGTGTAGTTATGTCCCATCTCAGCTCGAACGGTGTTGCCATCGACGTCCTCTGCATGCGGCGCGGCATAATTACCACGCTGGGCGCGTGCAAAATCGAATGTGGTCGCCTTCATGCCCAGTGGATCGAATACCAGCGTTTGCATGGAGGCATCGTAGGCAGCACCTAGTTCCTGTGATGGATATAAGGCATGGCCGCCTACGAATCCTCCGGCTGCCGCTAGTATGTTGGAATATTGATACAGGTCGCCCAACTTGCTGTTTGGCTTCATCGTGCCCAACATCGTCATCACCGTTGCCGGCGTGGATCCCTCACTGTTGAAAATCCATTCCATGTCGCGACGCGGCAAACCCGTACAGGCACACACCAAATGCTTCATTTGCAATTGCCGACTAGTCTCGGCATCACCTAGTTTGAACGTCGGCAGCACTTCAACGACGGGCGTGTCCCAATTGAATTTACCGGCATCGACCAACTTTGCCAGCATCAAAGTCGTCAGCGGCTTGGTGACTGACGCGCTTAAAAACAAAGTGTCGGCATCGACCTTGTCAGGCTTGCCTAGCTCGCGCACGCCGAAACCGCCGGCAAACACTACCTTGCCATCCTGCACTATGCCTAGTGCCACACCCGGAATGTTTAACTCTTGGCGCGCGGCGTCGAGGAACTGTGTCAGTGCTTCAATACGCTTAGCGTCGAGCTTGTTAGCGGTTTTGCCAGCAAACGTTTCGCGTACATAACCTTTCCCCACCAGACTACCGAGCAGTCGCTCGATTTGCGCAACACGCTTTGCTCCGACGGCATTGTCAACATCGTGAATCATCACTGTCCAGCGCTCACCACGTTTGAGTGCACGCGCGAAGACGCTGCGTTTATCGCTGAGGGCAGTTTCGTACTCATAGAAGCGGTTCTGTGCCCAGCCATCACGCGGCGAGCGATCACTCGCCAATTTGAGTGGCCACCGAGCATTTTTATGGTACAACGCCCATGCCATCGCCACTGCGGCGTCTGCGTCTTTTGCTGTTATATCGACCAACACAATATGCGAACCGCCCTCTGGTGGGGTTAGTACCAAGGCTTGACCCACCGAAGCCATCGACCATCCAGCTGGCAAGATAAACCTGTTGCCATCGGGAGTCGTCATAGGAACGTCTGCCGATTGAGTCTTTATATTAGTGGCTGAAATCAATGGAGCTGAAGAAATATTTTGTTGAGCGCGTGGCGCCGCATCCAAAATCGGAGCGAAAGCGGCCAGCAGCGCATAAGTAATGCACTGAAACGATGTCATATAGATCCTTGTACTAGTAGATTAATGAAGCTTTTTGGTTACTGTCTCGACACGTGTTTCGCCAAGCCTTTTGCAAGTGCATGACTGATCAAATCATGCGTTTCACGTGCAGCCCTTTCCCCAGCATTTTCTTGCTCGCTACGCAGGCTTTCATAACGCCTTTCCAGAATTCGCATTTGACTGTCGATTCGATCTGCATAAGACTCACTTGTTTCCATAACGACGGCTGACGAAGGTGATTTCACCGTCTGTTGTCTAGTCTTTTCAAGCGAGTCGAACTTTCGCTGCTGATCCTGCATTTGAAGATCCAGGTCATCCATTTGCAAAGTGAGCGAATCTGCTTCACGCCAAGCCAGGGCCGCTTTAGAAAGAAACGAGGGATCGGTGATGACGTAGTCTTGGTGATTTCGACGGGCCCATATGGCTCTACTGCTGATGCCACTACGCGCGATCACCTCAACGGTGAGATCGTCATCGGGACCCCAAATGAATAGTGGGACGCCGTCGTTGTCCAATAGGGCAAAAGTTTCGCGTATTTTTGGGGGCTGAGCCCCCGTCGTGTCAGGCGAACTGTGCTCTATGGCCGCTTTACTGCCAGAGCTGCTGATGTGAGCATAAGTGTACGTTGCAATAGATGCTGCCATCAAAGCCACCATGCTGAAAGCCAAGCGTGCGCCTGCGTTCTGGTTCCCGCGGACGGGTCGAACTAAAGCTTTAATGCGTGCCATCAGTGCACCCCCATTTGCCGCCTGTGCAAGAAAAAGCGAAGGTCGTGTACGCTGGATCTCGGCCAATTCAGTCAGTGCGAGTGCGAGTTGGCGAGGTGTACCAATAACTTCTGTTGCAATTTGATCGGCGATCAATTCACGTTCGATCCTGATGCGGTGCGACAACCACCAGATGACAGGATGGTAGAAAAGCAGGGCTTCAACTATATTCTGGAGCAGATTGACAAAATAATCGTGGCGTCGAATATGAGCGAGCTCATGTGCCAACAAAGCCTCGATCAATGCGACCGGCATGTTAGTAATCAATGCTGTGGGCAATAACACTACCGGGCGCCACCAGCCTGCAGCTAAGGGGGAATCAATGTGGTCGACCAAACGAAGCGCGACCTTACCACTCAAGCCAAAACCTATTGCCAGAGAGTCAAGGCGGGCCTGCCAACAGACCTGTGCCGGCACCTGCACAGAGTTACGTGCGCGCGAAATCCACACCATGCCCAGCATCAATCTCAACGACATCGCGGCGGTACCACACAACCAACCCGCAACGACCCAAAACCAGATTTCGAATTGCACTGTCATAGAAGGAAATGCAAACAATTCGTACCTGATCGGCGCTTCCGAAACAGCGGCACCTTGTACAGACGTTACGAAAGTCGATCCAGGCGACATTATCATCAGCTGTGCGAGCACCGTCACGAGAGGGAGAACGACGCATGACAGCATTGCCAGGCAAGCCACCGCATAGCGAGACTGTGGACGTGCCTGTCTCAAAGCATGCAATGCAAGCACTGTGAACAGCCCAATTAGCACTCCTTGCCACAAGAAATACACCAGCGCTTGAGCCAGGACTTGAATGAAGTCAGGGAGGGTGTCAACCATTTGAATTCTCCTTCAGGAAAGACTTAATCTCCTCAAGCTCCTTAACAGTCACATGACTACTTAGCGCCGTCATTACCAAGTCTTTTCCAGAATCAGCAAAGACCTTTTGAATGAGATCATCGAGCATGTTTGAGCGAAATGCATCCTGCTCGTACGAGGCGCGATATATATGCGAGCGCTCACTTTCATCCCGTGTCAAAAGTCCCTTGCCATGCATAACCTGCATTAATCGCAAAACCGTGGCGTAAGTGTGATCGGGTCGTTCGCGCTGACGGGCCGCATGCACCTCCTTTACAGTCGAGGGCCCTATGCTCCACAAAGTTCTCAGAAGCTCCAGTTCGTTTGCGGATGGTTTCGGCGGCTTGGGTTTATTCGGCATGTTTGAGGCCATATGTTCTGTGCTTGACGGGCAGCATACACATGTAGACCATTGCTGTCTAGACCTTCGTGGTCTAGATCTAAGCGCGCACTTCAATCGCACCTAAATCCATGCTCAAGGCTTGGAAAGTCCGTCTCAATAGAAAAGCTTAGGACGACAAAACGGCATGCGGTTTTTGAATTGAAGACGAGAATTAGGAACTCACGCTGGGTTCCAACACTATGACTACATTTCCCTTCTTGTGACCAGCATCGACGTAACTATGAGCACTGGGGAGATTGTCGAATGGATAACGCATGCCTATCACTGGCTTGAACGCGCCTTCCTTTGAAAGATCCGCTAGAAATTGGAGATCTTCTGCACGTTCGGCCGCCGGCCCAGCGACAATTCTTTTATTGCTTATCATTGATACCAATGGGATTTGAAGCATATCAGGCAGATCAGCCACAACCATCAGTAAACGCCCGCCTTTCTTAAGCGAATTTTTACTACGTGAGAAGGGCGCGGTGCCGACGGTGTCAACAATAACGTCGTAAAGTTCAGAGTCTTTGGTGAAATCTTCTTTGGTGTAGTCGATAACGTGATCGGCTCCTAACGATCTCACCAACTCTAGGTTCGCGGTACTGCATACGCCTGTGACGTGTGCCCCAAAGTACTTGGCGAGTTGAACTGCGGCGGTGCCAACAGAACCGGAAGCTCCATTGATGAGCACCTTTTCACCACGCAGAAGCTTTCCTCTTCTAAGAAAACTCAAGGCGGTTGTACCGCCAAACGACAGCGCAGCTGCCTCGTCCCAAGTCAGATTGTCTGGCTTAAGTGCCATCGCGCCGTCCTGGTGCAGGCACTTGAATTCCGCATGACAACCCATGCCAAAGCCGTCAAATGCAAAAACATGGTCCCCAATTTTGAATTTAGTAACGTCCTTGCCGATGGCTTCAATAACTCCAGAGAGTTCTGAACCCAGAATAGGGTTTCTTGGCTTTGAGATTCCAAAAACTAAACGTGAAATCAGCCCGAAGCCAAAAGGCACCTTAAGGCTTCGTACCCTCCAGTCAGCCGACGTAACCGTAGTCGCATGTATTCTTATAAGTACTTCATTACTTTTTGGCGTCAGTTTTGCAATTTCCCTAAGATGAAGCACTTCCGGTGGGCCATATTCTTCGTAGATGAATGCTTTCATTTTTTTCTCTTTGTTTTGGTTTCAAATCAACGCACGCTCTTGTCCGATGATCTTTGTGCAAGAGTCCCCCACAAAATGAACACCGCAAAGCATTGCTTTATGCAAGATTATTTGTGCTTTTTTGGAAGGTCACAGCGACATATTCCTGCATTGACTAAATGCTTATGAGCCCCTTGGCTATTGCCAAAGAACAAGCAGCACGTCGTCCGCTCACACCGAGCTTATTAGCAATATTTCCTAGATGGAAATTTACAGTGCGCTCGCTAATTTCGAGAATGGTTGAAACCTCCCAGGAGGTTTTTCCTATGGCGGTCCACTTTAATACCTGGATCTCACGCTCCGACAGAATACTGGTCTGCGCTGAGGCTTTATTCGTTGTCTCAACGTTTACAATTTCTGTGTGCAGAGTATCTGAGACCTCCACTAACCCTGAAGGGTTGGGGAAATCGGCAGCATCTACATCTGCAGGAGCGCTTTCAAGAGCAAACTTGGGTTCTAATCTGTCTGTAGCCAGTCGCAACCTATCAAGAGAAATAGGCTTGACGAGGTAGTCCGTCGCCTCTACTTCAAACGCCCTGACTGCATGAGAGTTGTAAGCAGTTACAAAAATAATATCCGGATGAGGCAAAGGTATTTGTTCCAGTATCGAGAAGGCATCTTCGCCAGGCATTTGAATATCCAGAAATAATGCGTCCACATCAGAAGTTGCAAGGAACTCTATCAGTTCGCTTCCGCTAGAACATTCGGCTAAAACTTTGATTTTTGGGATCGATGATAGTAAACGCTTTAGCCTGGTCCGAGCTAGTGGCTCATCGTCAACAATTACTGCACGAATCTGATCCATAAATTTAATTCAGCTCATAATTATTGATGTATCCACTGTCATTCTGGATGCCTTGTCATGACTTGTGAAAAATGGAATTGTTATTTGCACGCATACATAGCCGGCCACACGTTCTGATATTTCTACTGACGATCGATCATTGCCATACAAACAGCTTAATCTTTCGCGCATGTTTTTAAGTCCCGTGCCATGCCCCCTTGTGTTTTGATGATCAATAGATCCATCATTTTCCACGGAAATTATGAGCTTACCTTCTGATTTTTCGACAGCAATTAGAAGATCACTTCGCTGATACTTTTTAGAGATGGAATGAACAATTGCATTCTCAACTAACGGCTGCAAAACAAAAGCTGGAACATACGCAGGCAGACACGCCGATTCAATTTTCCACACAACGTTCATGCGGTCTGCGAGGCGCATCTTTTCAATTTCAATATAATGTTCAGTTAAATCACATTCTTCCTTAAGCGAAATTTCTTGCTTTTCAGAATCGTTCAGGCATCGCCTTAGGAGGGTGGATAGTGAGACCAACATATTGTCAGCTTTGTTTTGGTCAATATGAATGAGCTCTGCAATTGAATTTAATGCGTTAAACAAAAAATGGGGATTAAGCTGCGCAGACAAAGCCTTCAGTTTTGCACGAGCTAAATGGGCCCGCAATTCGAGGATCTCTTTCTCTCGAATTCTGACATTCTGGGAAAATAAAAACGCATGAGCGATGCCTATAATTAGCCAGGCAAGCATGAAGTTATTTCGAAAGCTGGCCAATACAACCTCGAGAAATTGAGGATCACGGTCGTACCAGTCAAAAAAAGGATTCGTTGAATAAACGTAAATTGCCCTGAACACCGTAGCTGAAATTGCAGTGAGATTTAAGATCAAAAACAACCTAAAAAAGTGCTTGCGCTGCAATGGAAATCTACGAACAATCCAAATGATGCCCAAGCTAATGGGTATCCATGAGACCCAGCCTGCAAAACTGTGTTTGAATGCTTCAGCCCAGGCAAGCGTCTGGCCAGTTTCTTCAGACATGCTCACCACACTACTGGCAAAAATCACACTATAGACCAGCCACCATAAGGTAACCATAAGCCAGAGCGGAGGAAGTTTCTTTTGCATAATTTATGCTATCTGGCTTTGAATCTGCGAACAAGCATTCCAATATATTCAATATGCGCCAAGATGCTCATCTTCCCTCTTGCTGCACCAATAATTTTGATTGCACTAGACACAGTGTCTGATTTCAACGCAGAGCGGCTTATATCTCACAATTGCCTAGTAAAAGTGGATTGTGTAGATAAGGACGCGAAGTAGTTCTGCGTTCATGAGGTTTTAGTGGTCTCCGCAGAAGCAATTACAAGCAATGACACCATCAGTGAAAAGCTATACTCCATGCCACCTGTCCCATGCTCTCCAACGAACCACCCATTCTGCATGTGTATTAACAAAATGCCGACACCAGCAATAACAAAAAACCCGCTGGCGATTGTTTTCACATGGCACCCGAGAGCCATTAAAAGGCCGCCAATTAATTCATAGATACTGATTAGCCATACCCATATTGCACCGTATAAAAAGCCTTTACTTTCTAAAAACAGACCGAATTGTGGAATTGAATTGTTTGCAATCCTGACTGCAGCATGCGCCATAAAGAAAAATGCAACGGATACTCGTAGTATCACTAGAGCATTTTTTAGTGGCAGGTACGGATATCGATTCATAATAGCTTACTCTTAAAATCTAGCGCTGGATTTCAGTTGGTTAGTTACATTAAGTCATCCAACAGGGACCAACACCTGTAAGTACTGACAGTAGAACATCTATAACGCAAGTCCCCCGGGAGTATTCGGCACTAGGCAGTGCCATAAAGCTTGGCTTGATCCTTATCAGCATTTCCTGTCACAGCGCATCTTGAGGTTTGATTCACATTAGGCATTTAAGATTATTCAACTTATAAACCGAGAGTGTTGATAATGCGCTTCCTGCAATCTATTTCAATATTGCTTCTGCTGACAGCAGCGGACTATTCTATTCCTCGACCTGCAGAAGCTGCTGAGCGAAAAAAAATATTAGTCGTTTTAAGTAGCGAAGGTCGCGAAAAAGGAACCACTCGCCCCGGCTTCGAGATGGACGAGCTATCGCAAGCCTATTTGATATTCAAGAAGAACGGATTCCACATTGATATCGCCAGCCCGAAGGGTGGGCATGCTGAAGCCGACGCCTATGACGCTAAAGCTCCCTTCAATGCCGATTTCATCGCAGATGTGGAGGCCATGAAAACCTTGCAAAACACACAGCGAACAGATGCCGTAGGTTCTGGAAACTATGCCGCCGTGTACATTGTTGGCGGAAAAGGTGCCATGTTTGATTTGCCGCAAGACCAAGCCTTAGGCAAGCTCATCCGTGAAATTTATGAGCGCGGCGGAGTGGTCGGAGCGGTATGCCACGGGCCTGCGGCCTTGGTCAATGTGACGCTGAGTAACGGCCAACCATTGATCAAAGACAAAATGGTCACCGGCTTCACCAACGAAGAAGAAACGGTGTTTGGCAAAAAATGGAAGCAGGAGTTTTCATTTTTGCTGGAGGACGCCATCATCGGGAAAGGCGCCCGCTGGAAAGAAGCGCCACTGATGATGTCTAATGTGGTCGCCGATGGCCGCCTGGTAACAGGGCAAAACCCCTATTCCACCCCTGGCGTCGCCGAAGCAATGGTAAGTGCCGCTGGCCAGACCCCCGTTCAACGCGTTGCGTGGCGAGATGAATTGACGATGCAGCTCATGGAAAGTGCACTACAGCCTGAAAAGCACGATTTCATTCGGCACCAACTCAACACAGACACGAAGAAGTACCATATTGAGCTTGTTGGCCTCGTTGGTTATTACCAACTTCAAGTCGCCGACAACGATGATGAAATACGCACGGCCCTTGTATTCATGGAATTGGCGTTCCCGCATATGACAGCACCGCAGCTTAAATTAGGCATGGCTGTCGCCAATCAGAAACTTGGCAATCTCTCCCGTGCACGCGATCTGGTTAAAATGGTAATGGAACAGCACCCCGACATGCCCGAGGCAAAAAAGCTCTGGCAGACCTTGACGACAGAGAAGCAATGAAAAGTCATTTAAGGATTCTTATCGTGGAAGATAGCCATGCTTTACGTTTAAGCATGGCTTCGCTGCTGGAATCCCATGGCCATCACATCGATTTTGCCGCCGATGGTGTCTCCGGGCTTCGATTGGCATTGAACAGCCCCCCCGACGTCTTGGTGCTCGACCTGGGTTTGCCCGGCATGGATGGCTTGCGCGTTTGTCGTGAGCTACGACTTCGATCGGATCGGCATATTCCGATCCTAATATTGACGGCACGCGACAGTCTTGACGACAAAGTAAAGGGCTTTGAAGTCGGTGCGGATGATTATTTGGTCAAGCCTTTTGCCGGCCAGGAATTATTGATGCGCTGTCTTGCACTGGCAAAGCGCAATCGTGTAGGCGAGGCTCATATCATCGAGATTGGCTCACTCAGAATTAATCGCAAAACCCGGGAAGTACATCGAAATGGTGTAACACTTGAATTTCCATCGACGTCATTCAATATTTTGCTCCACCTGGCCGAGTCATGGCCAAGAACAGTTACACGGAGTGAAATTATCCAGCGTCTATGGGGAGATGACTCCCCGCAATCTGATCCACTGCGCTCACACCTCTATACGCT
Organism: Arenimonas sp.; assembly: GCA_043754555.1. GTDB lineage: Bacteria > Pseudomonadota > Gammaproteobacteria > Xanthomonadales > Xanthomonadaceae > Arenimonas. Next base: position 12,668 of record JAYUUM010000065.1, read on the forward strand.
AAGACAAAATCTGGATCGGCCGTTCGCCAAGCCGATGCTGAAGACAATTCATGACGTGGGATTCAAGCTTGAGAGTGACGAGTAATGAAACGTTTCCGGCATATGCGACACCGGCTGATATTGGCGTTCTCGGTGTTTGCCATTGCTGTGGCGTCCTTGTTTGCCCTTTATCTGGTCGTATTTGTTTATACGGTGGAAGACAATTTTTTTGAGGCGATGCTCGACAAAGAAAACGACAGACAGCGCGAGTACCACTCACGCACCGGTACCTGGATCAAACCGGAAAATAATTTCATGAAAGTCTACACGGACAGCGGAGCGTTGCCGTCCGATCTCAAGCCCGAGCTAGACGAAGAACCCTGGCGCATCGAATTCCCGGGAACACAGGGTCGTCATTATCATGTCAGGACACTCCTGCCTTCTCCAGACAATTCAAACCAGGCCTGGCTGGTGGCAGAAGTCAGCTCGCAGCTGGTCGTTCGACCCATGCGCAAAAATATCTTTTATTTACTTTTCTGGACTGAGCTCGTCATTCTTTGTGCCGCCGTTTTACTCGGCAGATGGCTTGCAAAGAAAGTGACAAGCCCGCTCGCAAATCTTGCCAGCATTGTTGACAACATGTCGCCTACCGCGCTACCCGATAATTTCTCACATGAATCTTTTCAAGACGAGGTAGGTATTCTCTCTCGTGGTCTGCAGCATTTGATTAAACGTATTTCAGAATTTGTGCGTCGGGAAAAAGAATTTACTCGTGATGCGAGTCATGAGTTGCGCACACCTTTACAAGTCATCCGCAGCACGACCGAATTGCTAGTGAACGAGCCCGGCATATCCGACAAGGGCAAGCAACAACTCGAGCAAATGAAAAAATCGGCATATCAGCTTGAGCAAACTGTCATTACACTGTTATCGATTGCGCGTGAAGAGCATAGTCACTCGGCAATTGACTCAACGCGGATACTGCCCGTGCTGGAGCTTGTGATTGTAGAGCAGTCCAGCTTGCTGGACAGCAAGGATATATCCGTCAACATTGATGTTCCGCACACAACGAAAACTAATTTATCATCGCCAGTGCTTCACATTCTTCTATCCAATTTAGTCGGCAACGCATTTATGCACACATCGCAAGGCAGTGTCACGATTAAAGCAGAAAACAATCGCCTATCTGTTACCAACCCAACCGAGCTACCCGCAAAGAAGAATGCAGGGGACGTTTATGAGCCTTTCATCAAAAGCACCAGTAGCCGAGGACACGGGCTTGGTTTATCAATCGTCCACCGCCTTTGCGAACGTTTCAATGTCGATCTCACAATCGAATTTCTCGAGTCGCGAACGGTTGCTAGTTTTTCAGTTGAATGAATATTCTTTGGACCTGCAAAACTAACCAATTCTGAACAATCGGTTCATTCAAGGAAGTCAGATTTGACGAAATTATGCAGGACGTTTCTGCTCATTGGCAGCACTTACTTTGAACCCCTAAACTGAATATTGCGTCTTGCTCACATTCTTAACAATATGGCTATCTAATCTGCAAGTTTGCTGCTACACCAACTTTACAAATTTTAGTCGCAGACTGATTAGTCACAATTTGCAGTTCGTCTAAGAAAAGACGGGAACCGTTCTACATAAAGCCAACGTTGCGCCGGCATATACCTGTCATAAATGACACTAAATTCACAGATATTGTCAGTTGCAATAAATTACAAGAGAAAGGTATTTTGTGTATCCCCCACTTTTGGGGTTAAGTGCCAGTTAGACACCCTTGAAAATTTACGGAGAACCCCGATGAAAAAAATTTATCTTCTTGCTGCGGTGGTTGGCGCGATCGTTCCGTATGCCTTCTTTTTCAATTTCATACAGTTGAACGGCGTAGACCTTCCCAAGTTTGCCTCGGCGCTATTTGTTAATGGGGCTGTTGGTGGATTTAGCGCGGACCTGCTCATTTCGTCATTTGTCTTCTGGGGGTTTATGTTCCAGCAACATCAAAGAAGTGGGCCCAAGCCGTGGATCTTCATCGTTCTCAATTTGCTTATTGGACTTTCATGTGCTTTGCCTGCATATCTGTACGTTAGCGAAAAAAAGAAGCTCCCAGAGCGTGTCTAA
>JAYUUM010000066.1:0-14554 GCA_043754555.1 Arenimonas sp.
TCCACCCGCGCACCCACCTTTGCCATCGCGTGATGAGCCACACTGAATGGCGGCATACCCCGTCGGATCCGTCCCACTCAACGGATTATTCATGATGTACGAATACGGATTCATCGACTGCGAATTAGTCGGCGCCTGAATAAACGGATCCACTCCCAGGAATCGCCCGAGCTGATAGTCATACATCCGCCCGTTCATATGAATCAGCTGCACGCTGTTCAAATGCTCGTGGCTGGTAAAACCTTTTGGGGTAATGGCCGTACTGGCAATTTGTGTCGCATCGCCCCACACGCCGGTACGTGGTGCACCGAAGGCATCGTAACCGCGGGTTTCGATTAGATTGCCGTTGCCGTCGGTCACTGCATCCACACTGCCCAGACGATCGGTTAGGAAGTAATGCAGTACGCGACCACCGGTGCCATTGGTCACTTGGGCGTAATTACCCAAACTGACTTTAGTCTGGTTGGCAGTAATCCAATCTTCATAGCCACCCAGATAGACCTTGCTACCGTCGGTACCGGTTTGGCGTGCCTTGGCATTGTTCGGGCCGTAGATAAAGGTATTAATCACCGCGCCGCGTTGCAGTTTGGTGGCCAGATTATCGTGATCGTAAATCGCGGCAAAGCCAGCGTTATCTGAGGTCATATTGCCGCTGGCGTCGTAGCCATAACTGCGAGTGCCACCGGCTTTGAGTTGTACCGATTTGACCGCATTGGCACCGCCGCCACCTAAGCCGCCGGTGCTCAAGTTGTAAGGCGTACCGGTGTCTAAACTAAAGTCGGATTTAAAGTTGAAGTTACCGGCCGCGTCGTAACCATAGGTTACGGTCGTGCTGGCGGCACCGGTTCTTTGGCTTTGCGTTAGACGATGCAAGCTGTCGTAATTAAACGTTTCCAGCGTGTTGCCGGTCATGCCCTGATTCAATTCCTGGGTCGCGACATTACCAAACACGTCGTAGGCGTAATTAATTTTACGAATGGTGACGCCATTTTTTTGGTGAATGATCGATTTGGTTTGTCCGTTCGGCCAATACGCGGTATCGGTACTCAGGTTAAAACCTTTTAGCTCACGGGTGGGGCGTCCTGCCGAGTCCACCGTCACGATCTGACGATAGATCGAGGCATTGGTCGCGTTGCGTTGTTCGGTTTCATAACCGTACTGATTGAAGATGAAGTGTTCGCCTTCACCATTCGGAAAGAACTGCGCCAATACCCGACCATAATACGTGTCGTATTGAAACTCGCTGCTGTAATTACGGGTGGTACCGCTGCCGGTATTTTGAATGGAGGCGACGGCACTTGGACGAATCAAGGCATCAAAGCTGCTGCTTTCCTGACGTTCCAACACGCCATTGATCATGCGCTGGCTTTGGGCCAATTGGCCCTTGGCGCCGGTGGGGTCAAAGCTCCAGGTATCGACAATCGCATCATTCACACCGTCACCATTGGCATCGGCAGTAACGCTGAATTGCGTCTTCCTTCCGAGTTTGTCGTATGTGGTGGTGCTGGTGATGCTACGAGCATCGGTTTGGGTCAGTACTTCACCGAGTGCGTTGTAAGTGAAGCTGCTAACGCCCTGGTTCGGATCATTGACGCTAACGCGTTGGCCGAGCGCATTGTAGGTCGCCTTGATTTGGCTGCCTTTAACGTCTTGTAATACTGCCGCTTGACCGTTGGCATCAAACCAGAATTTGGTCACGCCACCCAAGGCATCGGTGGTTTCAACATAACGCCCCGTCGTGTCGGTGGTGCGTGACAAGTTCAAGCAGCCGGCAGTGTTTGTATCGAGCGTGCCGCACACTTGAATCGCCGTGGTGCGACCGGTGTAAGCATAGGTCGTGACCATATCGCCGCGCGTGGCATGTTGTTGCGGTGTGGTTTTAGCAGTGAGACGACCAGCGATGTCGTAGCTAACAAAATAGGTCCACAACGGCGTATCACCACTGCGATACGGCAGCGATTGTGCGACGGTCTGACCTTTGTTGTTGTATTGGGTATCGCTATAGCTCGTGGTGCCATCGATCAATTTGCTTTGCGTGCGCAATACCCGACCTAATTTATCGTGGGTACTCACGCTAGTCGGGCTGCCGTCTTGAACGCTGGTTAATTGATACGCAGCATCGCTTAATCCGCAACTATTGATGCTATTGGTGACCACACACCAAGTCGCCGCGACTTGCTTGTCGGGTGCAAGATAGTGCGAATCGAGTACACCACGCGCCTTGACCAGTGTTGCCTGGCTAAACGCATCGTAAGTAGTGACGGTGCGCAGACCATTAGGATCGGTCACGCTGATCGGCAGGCCGTCGCGTAAACGCACGACAGTCGTTGCGGTATGGCCGAGCGCATTAGTCACCGAGAGTGGGAAATAACCATCGGGGCTATACGTTGTGCTGGTGGTACGACCGCCGGCATTTTGATCGCCGGAAGCGGTAACGGTGACGCTGAGCGGCAAGCCATAATTAGTGCCGGGATACGTGTAAGCCGTCACTTTTTGTTGATTGGCAATGCCGTTCTGGAAGGTCTCGCTGGCGAGCGTGCGATTGGTGTTCCAGGTGTAAGCGGTGTTGGTGGTATAAACCGGATTACTCGCACCGCTCGGCAAGGGCTGATCAACACCGTGCAGAATTTCATTACGGGTTTCGGTGTTGGTCAGTTTGTCTAACCACCAGTTGGTGGTATCGGCAATATCAAAGGTATTGCGGGTGCGATTACAACTCAATGCGATGTAATTTTTATAGCCTGGCGAGCCGTCACTAAAGTCAGACACAAAACGGGTTTTTGCGGTGACGTTGCCGTAGGCGTCCATACCGGCCGCAACGGCAATGGTGCCGCCATCACAAGCGGTGGTGTCGTGGTTGTAATCGGCAGTGTAAGTAATGAGTTTGGCCGGCAAACCCGCTATAGCTGTATTTAAATCGAACGTGACATTCTGGCTGTAGGACTGATAAACAAATCTTACGGGGTTACTACCAGGCGTGACATTGCAAGCTGCCGTGTCATTACGATCCAATCGATTGCATCGCCATTTGTAGGTGGTGCGGCTAATGGGATCAGTCTCACCCACGCGGGTGATGGGATTAATAACCACTTGTTCGACCAGACTGGTAAGCGGATATTTTTGGCTAAATGTGGTGGTGGTACGCAAGCCGATTGGATTATTTTGCAAATCCTTGCTCATGTCTTCTTCAATGATTTTACGGAAGCCCTGGAAGCCACGACCCTGCGTGTTGTACATCGCTTCGGAGTAACTGTAGCGAGTGGTATTGGCGTTATTGCCGAGTCCGTTGCTTTGGGTCATTTCAGAAACGACTTGCATCGATGAAGTGAAGTATGTGTGGCGAGCATCGACATAACGCAGCGCTGGGTCGGTAGGCAAGGTGTATAGAGGCGTATCGGTTGGCAAATTACGATTGGCCTTGCTATTCAACGGGTAATAGTTCCAACGCGTTTGATTGGCTAACCCATCAGTCGCCATGACCATCATGTCGGCCACTTGCGGGGTCAATCCGTCCGTGTTGCGGACGCCCCCAGTACCGATGTTTTCGTTGATGAAAATCTGCTTGGCCATCGTAGAATGGCCACCGGTGAATGCAAAAGGTGATACCGATGGTGGGTAAGGTACGCCATTCGAGTCGGCTACAGGTCTGACGCAATAAGGCAGTGAACATCCTGGCACGCGTGCAAATGAATCTGCAAGCCCATCACCATAGGCGTCCTGCGGAGGCCCGTTTAAATAGCCAGATTGGATGCTCGTTGTCGTTGCAGCAACATTAAACTGGCCTGCTGCTATTTCAGAAAAATTTAATGCATCCATTTGATAAATATTATTGTCGGTACTTCCTAAGCCACTGCTGTAAGCATTTGAAACAGGACCAATTTCACCATTGCTAAACTCTGACTGGAAAGCTAGACCGGACGGTCCGCCTGAGGCATTTGCAGCGCAAATATAACGAGTTTGACATTGAAGCGGACCGCTTCCTTGAATTGCGTTGGGAGTTATTTCATCACCAATATTGCTGTTAGTTAATTCACTCCCAAGGGAGTCAGCAGAGTTGCCTATCGACAATGGCTCGCCGCAAACAGCAGGATTGGGCTCAATTTTTGTACAATAATGCGTACTCAAAAGGCGAGGTACTAAAATCTCGGGGCGGCCGTCATTATCAATGTCCATTATAGAAATACGACTCGCATAGCGCGCGTTCCAATAATGCGTTGGACAGGACAAAGCCGAACCGACAGGGTCACATGCTTCAATACCGTAATTGCTGCTCAGCATAATACGGGCCCCTAATTTAGTGCCGGTGTTGAGGCGAATGGTCCAACGTCCGACACCTGCATCGTTACGAGCATATAAAAAATCGTCCAGACCATCACCGTTCATGTCTATCCAAAACGACAAGGTAAGTGGATTTTGCTCGGCCGACTGCATCGGGTCGGCGCTGACGAAGAAGCTAGCAAACGATTGTGAGCTTAACGTGTAAGACGTTATTTGTGCCCCGAACAGAATTCGATCCTTGATTTCGCCAGCCGTGCCATTAGGGTTTAAAACAGTGATATCAGCTAAACCATCGCCATTGTAGTCACGCACGTCCCCAATAGATTCGTCTAAATAAAAATTTGAAGAGTATATCGTTCTGGCAAGGCAATGGCTTGCAGCTACGACAAAAGTAGACGGAGCGTTACTACCACTTGGGACATTGCGCCAGACTTGTGCGATTCGCTTGCAACTGTTTGCACCACTGGGATTGTCTTGCTGGATAACGATATCTGCTCGACCATCGCCGTCCATGTCGCCGACATAGTGGGCTGCGCTTGCAGCAATGCCTGTATTCCAAACTTCGTTAAAAGCCGTGGCAAAGGTTGCGGCATCGGCAGGCCCGTGCCAGAAATACACTTGTAAGTTTCCGTTACTGTCGCGTGCAACAACATCTGAACGCCCGTCTAAATCAAAATCACCATATTGATCGCCTGCCAACACAAGTGAATTGGGCACCTGAAAGGCTGTTGAAATCTTGCGATCTGCTGTCATTCGCAACAAGTTGAAGTTTCGCAAGCTTGAGTTATTGGCGTCTTGGGTATTTACTCCCCATTCGTTATCACCATCGCCATTAAAGTCTGCTAGTACTTGAATACCCAGTACCAAAGCAGGATTGGGAATGACAGTCGAGACAGCGGAAAAATTTAACGGGTGAAAGTCATACGCTATTGCCGATTGATTCCATGAAAATTGCGTGGGTCGGCGGCAAGTAACCGCAGCACCAAGAAAAGCGCATTGGGTTACGGTGTTTAATAAACTTCGGCCTGTTGCCCCACTCAAGGCATAACCTAAACGATACTCATTGACCGCTTCAGTGTTTACCCAGGTTTTAATGGTGGTAAGGCGTTGAGTTTGGCGGGTTAACCCACCTGCAAGATAAGACGAGCTTTGATCTTTGGCGCCATTGCTGGTTGGCCGCGCTTCGTAAATAAATTCAACTTTACGGTCGCCTTGTGTGGCGTTAAAACCAGTGTAGAAAATAGCGGCAGGCTGCACTTCGCCATTGGTAAAATTGGTATAGGTGTAAACAATATTGTTACCCAGACGGTCTTCGCTGCGGGCAATTAACCAGGTAAGGGGTTTAGTTAAACCACCAGCGATAACACGCGCATTATTTACTGCGGTGGTAGTCCCTCCAAAGTATGCAATCTCGCCGGATTTATGTTCCACTTTGAAATATGAATTCACCGCGTTCAAATCACCACCGAGTTGGGTGATACGAGCGAAAGAATCGATTTCAGTCGAATATTTTGTGTTCAATGCGCCATACGTGCCGCTGGTGGCAACAAGGCGTTGACCATCAAAACACAGACGATCATTCATTGAATAATCGACGGCACGTATTTGGCCGTCTTGTTCCAAAGTTTGCGGGCAGCGGTGTAATGAAGAAAGACCCGATACATTCCAGCCCATACCGGCAATACCATTGCCGCCCTTGCTGCTGTAGCTGAGCGAAATATTGGGCTGCATGCCTTTGCGGCCCGGTGGCAAGGCAATGGGAATACTGTAACTAGCCGAACCACCCGAAACGCCAGCTTGCCCTGGTGTGCTGCCGACAGTGGCATCGTGGCTCGGCAATTCGCCGGTCAATGATTGAATGAGCGCATTGGGAAGTAAAAAGCTGGCCGATTTTATGAAGGATCTACCGGAGTTCAACAGTTCTTGCGTAGTTTGCGAAGTCGCATTGGCCAATTTATCCCAGGTGCTTTCGCCGACAACGGCAACGTCCTGATGCTTTAAAATGCCTGACTTAATAACGACCTGAGCGGCAAACGCCGACACTGCCAGCAAGGCTGACAGCCAAAAAATACGTTTAAACATGAAAACCCCTGAAATTATTAGATGTGCTTGTCGCTATTCCCGTAACAGATTGTAACAAACGCCTGTCTCAAAAGCGGATGCGCAGATATAACTTGTACGCAAAAGATCTGTTGCTAGATCGAAGCTCTGGGGTGCTCATAGGCCCACAACGATTCATGCTCTATCAAGAACATAACCGGCATTTTGGGTCGTCTTTATAAACATTCATGCGCGCATCTGCGCGCGCGGAAAGTTGCGACAACGGTCTTGTCGATCAAGCCGACATCCACTGTTCGTAATAAAGCCACTCACGATCATCTGGAATCGCATACTTGCTAGCGAGATTTTTTTTCAGGCCGCAATATAACTTCGTTGAACTATACCGAACAAAAAAACCCGCCATTTAGGCGGGTCTTAGTCTTTGTATGGGACGGTATCGGATGCCCTGATATCATCGAATGGTGCCGGCACCCGGATTCGAACTGGGGACCTACCGCTTACAAGGCGGTTGCTCTACCAACTGAGCTATGCCGGCAACAGGGCGCTATTCTAACGTGAAGTGGGCGAATCGAAAACTAAAATTATGCGATAAACACTAGTTTTCTTAAATTCTGTTTGACCAATTACTGGCAAGTGACCTTGTTTGCACTTAATTTGGTATTGGGAAGCGCTGCTTCCAGTTTAAAGTCTTCTGGCACGGCGACATCAATCCACCATTGCGATGCCTGTTCGGTGCGTGATTCCAGCACGGGATTAAAGCCTAGTTTGACGACCGAGTCTTTGCGCGTTTCGGCATTTTTCAAATCACGAAAAATCCCCAGCGACACGGTATTTTCCTGTGGGCCTGCGGTAACCACATAGTAATCACGTAAGCCATTAGCCGCTAATTGGCGGGCAAACTGCAAGGCTTCTTCGCGACTATTGGCTGCCGGTAAAAAGACTCGATAACCCTGCAATGCCGCGGCTTGCATCTCGCGGAACTGGATGCGACCGGCAATCGGTGTGAGTAAATTCATGGCTGCGCGCAAATCGGCGGGGGTATCAAAAGCACCAATACTCAAGCAAAGCGGTGTGGCACTTAAATCCTGCGGCGCTTCGTTCAGTTCCTCAGAACCATTTTGTTGTACGCGCTCTACTTCGCTCAACAAACTTAGCGAAAGTGTATTTTTTTCTCGTGGTGGTAATACCGCTGCATTCGCATCACGGTGCAATAGCCACCAACCTGCAGTGCCTAGATTCAAACAAATTAAAAATACGAAAATACTGCGCAACATTGTTATGAGTTTTCCAGGTGACGAGCCAACAAAGCCAAGCCCTCAAGCACGAGCATTGGTCGATAGACAACATTATCCGGTAAATAAGGCAATAAAGCTTCTGCATCGCCGCCTGTTATCAGCAGTGGCAATGCCGGTTCATTTAATAGCTGAATAGCTTCACGCCAGGTTTTTTCGATAATGCCGAGCACCATATAGCGGGCACCACTGGCCAAAGCATCGGCGGTATTGTCAGAAAATCCAACCGGGAAACCTGATAAGTTTCTGAAATTGATGAAGCGATTTTCCATTGCGTTGTGAATAATCGTTTCGGTCGCGGTAATCATCCCGCCATGGTGCTGTCCGTTGGCTAGCAGCAAATCAACGGTTAAGGCGCTACCAACCGACACAATCAAGGCCGATCTTTTTGTTTGATGCGCGGCCAATAAGCCCAGAAAACGATCAACACCTAATTGCTGTGGGTTGGGATAAGCAATACGAACTCCCAATACTGACGCACGGGTTTTTACCCGCGTGACTACAAATCCGGCCGACTCTAATACCGTCTCAATGCTCGAGTTAATTTCCGCGCTGACTACCGAAGCAAAATAACAGTGCTTATTTTCAAAATCAGTCTTGATTTGTGCTTTTAACTGCTCAATAAAATCCTTCGCATCCAAGGCAATCGCGGTCACCGGCATTAGCGAACCATCCGCCAGCAATCGAGATATTTTGCAACGCGTATTGCCGCAGTCAATTAATAAAGTCATGTCGCTCATATAGGCCTTAAGCTAATTTCGCCGGAATGATAATGCCGCTCTACACCTTCTTGCTGCAAGCGTAATGCACCTTGTTCAGTAATGCCCAAGACGCGGCCTGTATGAATGCGAGTACCGTCGAGCAATTTAACGTCCTGATTCAACAGCACGTCGTAATCGGGCCATTGTGATAAAAATTCGGCAGCGCCTTGGTCTTCAAAACTTTGCAAGCCTGGTAATAGCTCATCAAGTAAGCTACCTATCATGTTATTTCGCGACAATAATCTGTCGCCTGCCTGCGTTTGCAAATCAGTCCAGGTCTGATCAATATTAATAGCCGAATGCGCCGGCATTCTGACATTTAAACCAATACCAATCACCACGCTTATCTCTGCGTTGGCTTCACCGGAAACTTCAATCAAAATACCGCCGCATTTTTTATTTCCAGAAGCATAAATATCGTTAGGCCATTTTAGCCCGATAGCGTTAAAACCCTGGGAACGTAAAGTTTTTGCCAGCAAAACGCCCACCACCAAACTCAATCCCGACAAAGCCGGCAGACCTTTATTAAACCGGCGACGCAAGCTCAGATAAATATTGGCGGCCATTGGCGAGGCCCATTGACGACCCAGACGACCACGGCCAGCGGTTTGTTGTTCCGCAAGAAAAACGTCGGTGCCGATTTTTTGTTTCGTTTCGGATTTTGCCCAGGAATTGGTTGAATCAATTTGTTCAACGATATGAAAATCGCCCAACTGTTTTTTTGCGGCGGTGCCTAGATGATTGCAAATGCTATCTTGATCCAGCCATTCGGTTGAGTGCTTTAGGAAATAGCCTTGTCCGGATTTTGTCTCAATTTCAAAACCGCTATCACGTAAATGCTCAATACGTTTCCACACCGCGCTACGACTAATACCCAAATGTGTTGCCAACACGACACCGCTGATCGGTTTTTGCGACATCAACTCCAATAGCGCTCGGTCAATCACACCGAGTTCCCAAACAAGGCGTGCCATGCGCGTCGCCATAGCAAGGCTTTTTCAAAACGATGTTCATTTTTTTGCAGTAGTCGCTGTATATTGCCGCGATGGGTAAATAAAATTAAAAGTGCAGACGTCGCAGAAAATATAAGCACCGGCATCGACGCTTTGCTTATCAATGCCAGCACCAGCAAGCTAAATCCTGCCAGCACAGTGGATAATCCGACATAACCAGTAACCGTCAAACACAGACCCCAGCTAAGTACCAAAACCAGAAAAGCCAGAGGCCATAACACTAGCAGGCCACCTACTAACGTCGCCGCTCCTTTGCCACCACGAAAGCCATGGAACACCGGCCATACATGCCCCACTACTGCACACAGCAGTGCAATGAATGGCATAACTTGTAAATGCGCAGACGAAGAAAATCGCGAAGCCAGATAAACTGCCAATGCACCCTTGCCGACATCAATTAACACAACACCGAGCGCGAACTTGAACCCTTGAGTACGAAGTGCATTGGTGCCACCAGCATTGCCGCTACCTTGATTGCGAATATCGACTCCGCGAAAACGACCGAGCAATAAACTGCCCGAAATCGAACCCAGCAAATAAGCCAATACCAAAATGACCAGATCGTACATAAAAATATCGGACATAAAATATTTACGGTGCGGGTTGCAATGAAACCACTAAAGCACCTGGGCCGGCATGTGCGCCAATTGCCGGGCCGGTTTCAACACACCATGCACTTTCGCAAGAGATCAGTTTTTTTAATTCCGCCAGCAATTGTTCACCTTCTTCTGCGGCGTCACAATGACCAACAATTAGTCGCCATTTTTTATCAGTATCAACCGACTTTGCCACGTACTGTGCAAAGCGTGTTGGAATATTTTTTTTACCTAAAAAAGCGCTGTGTGGTTTTAGCTTGCCTTCCGGCGTCACTTTGACCATCGGTGTTAAGCCTAGCCATTCGACCACGGGCTTTGCCCATTTAGGTACACGACCTCCACGTACGGCGTGACTAATTTCGCGTGCTATGGCCCAGGTTTCGGTTTGTGGTTTTAATTTCGACAGCAAAGCCATGATGACCTCTGCACTTTCGCCACGTTGCGCTGCTTCGGCAGCCGCTATGGCAAGCAAAGCTTCACCTCCAGCGGCATTGGCGGTATCGAAAATAAAGCTTCGATCTGCATGCCCGCGTTGCGCTGCGGTCTCGGCCGACTGTATGGTTCCGGAGACGGCCCGGGACACACCTACATAAACAAAGGCGGGATGATGCGATAACAAAAATTCAAATTGTCTGCGGAAATCACCCGGTGATGGCTGGCTGGTTTTCGGCAATACAATTTCGGTACGGAGTTTGCGATAAAACTCGGTAGTGCTTAAGCCGATTTTATCGAGATAATCATCATCGCCAAAATTCAAGCGCATAGGTACTACATGGATATTGAGCCGTGCGGCTACGCCTTCAGGCAAATCAGCGGCACTGTCGGTGATGATGACGACACCACCGGCTCCTTGGCTGCTGCGTTTTTGTGCGTGCATATCATCGGCTTTGGTCGATTCAACGCGGCCAAAACGCGCGGCCAATTCAAATAGAGCTTTGGGATTTGCTACATGGGCATGCAAACGCAGACGCGAATGCGAACCAGCGACAACAACGCAGGAAGCCCCAAGATCGGTAACCGCAGCTCGCAGACTCGCGCGGTCCAAACCCTCGCCCACCAGCAAACACTCACTACAAAAACGATGCTCGGGGTCTTCGTCACTCAAATCGCCGTGTACTTGTGCGGCTTCAAGATCGGCTCGATTATCAAGCACACTATCGGTCGAATCCCACTGCCCGGATTTTAAATATTCATCGATGCCTTCGAGCATATCGACAAAACCCTGGGCGCCGGCATCGACGACACCGGCTTTTAGCAAGATGGGCAATTGTTGCGGCGTGTAGGCCAAGGCCCGACGAGCACTTTGCAGCGCCTTGTCGAACCAGAGTTTGGCATCGGTTATATCTGTGCGCGCCTCAAGTGCTTCGGCAAAAGCCGTAATCACGCTCAAAATAGTGCCTTCTTTTGGGTCTGCCAGCGCACTTCGGGCAGAACTGGCACCGGCACGCACCGCCTGCGACATGGCAGCAAAATCAATGCCGCGTACTACACCAACGGCTTCTGATACGCCAGTAAAAAACTGGGCCAAAATGGCGCCTGAATTACCACGGGCTCCGTCAATGGCGTCATCACCGACGCGTTTCAACAAATCGCCAGCACCTGGCGTCCGCCGACTCAAGGCGCCGGTCAGCACATTGCCCAGCGTAAAAGCCAAATTACTACCGGTATCGCCATCGGCAACCGGAAACACATTGATCTTATTGAGCGCTTCACGCTGGGAAATGACTCGCCTGGCCCCTGCTATAAGCGCACGGCGAAGGGCCGGTCCGCGAATGTGGATTGGGGGTAGCGGGTTAAGGACGGCACTCATTCGAGGCTAAGTCTGCCGCAACTGCGGGCAGATAACTAGGCGTGCATGCAAGCTGCAGTGCAAAATAACATCTAACTCACATTTACCAAAAAAATCGGGCTAAAATGCTCACGCTTTGCAACCTTTTGTGAAGCGGGTGCATCTTATTGGCACTAGGGGGGGGGCTATGGGGCGATTCCAATGAATTCTTCAGTTTTTGTATTTTTGTTATTGCTGATGGCCAATCCAACTTTTGCTGCTGTCGGTAGCAATGGCGATGAACACAACGTGTGTCCAAAAACACGGGTGAGTACGCAAGCCAATACCGTACAAGAAAACGATAACGTCAGTGCAGCACCAGTAGTGCCAGCGCGTCCTACTCCGGCACGAAGTACCCGCAGTACCACGCCACGCACGGTGTCGCCACGTTGGCACTCAATGCTGCCGGGAATGTTTCGCTAAGTAGGGTGGAACCGCGCTGTTCTTTGCGAGGCCACCATTTATTGCGATGTTGATTGGATTGCTGAATAAAGCATGCATCGCATGCTTCATTTGGTTTGGTAGATACCACCGCCTGAAATGAAGGATTCACACTACGTTGGCCTATCGCGAGCAGAGAGCCCGCTCCTACATCATCAAAACACCGGTGGTATTCGAATCGAAATTTTGGCACCTTCGAGCTCAACTGATTTTCCGATAGTCAATTCGCCGCGATAGGCATGCACGATGTCTTGCACAATCGCAAGACCAATACCGTGGCCTTGTACGCGCTCATCACCCCGTACGCCACGTTGCAACATACGTTCAACGTTTTTTGGTTCGATGCCGGGGCCGTCGTCTTCGACACAAAATGTAACCCCTGGCCTTCGATTGGTTGGCGCGGGCTCTACTTTTACACTTAGCAAAACTTTGCTGTTGGCCCACTTGAATGCATTTTCAAGCAAGTTGCCGAGTAATTCCTGCAAGTCTCCGAGTTCACCATAAAACCGCGCGGCGTGGTCTATTTCAAATTCGCAAATAACACCTTTGTTTTTGTAAACTTTTTCTAGACTTTGTACTATTTCCAATGCGCGCGGTTCAACTTCTATTGGCGCTGAATACAATGCATGACCGCTGCGAGCTGCGCGTGATAATTGATACGAAACAATTTCATCCATGCGTTGCGTTTGCGCAAGTACTTCACTACGCAGACTTTCATGGCTTGCCTCTGCATCTAAACGCGCGCGCAAAACTGCAAGCGGTGTTTTCAGGCTGTGGGCCAAGTCAGACAAGGTGTTGCGGCTTTGTTCCAGGCCGCTGCGTTCGCTTTCAATAAATGCATTCAAACTGCCGGCAATCGGCTCCAATTCGCGCGGATGCTGGCCTGTTAAGCGCTGGCTTAAACCACTTTGTACCTGTTTGAGTTCTTTTTCTAATTGACGCAGCGGTAGCAAGCTCCAACGCAGCACCAGTGTCTGCAACAATAATAATAAAACGGTGGCCAAACCAAGATAATTCCAAAGTGCGCGCCGGAAGACGGCAATTTGTTTATCCAGCGTCGAGGTGTCTTCGTAAATCGCAAACGTCAACTGAATTTCACCCGATCCGGTTTCCCAAATGGTGGTTTGGCTCAAACGATATAACTTGAGCTCCTTGCCATCAGATTGTTGGTACGCTTGTGGGCCTTCGATCATGGCTTCACCGGGCGTAATGGCATTAGGTGCCGGAATACTTCGGCCTAATGTAGATGCCGATTCCCAGCGAAACCCATTGCCGACAGCGATGGCATACAGGCCACTACCGGGTCGATCAAATCTAGGATCGGGAGGCGATGCATCAGGCGATTTAAAACGGCCTTCGGCATCAAAATCACTATTGCGCAAATAGGCACGAGAATAGTTGTCGAGCCGCTGTTGCAAATTATTGAGCGCGGTCTCCTGGAAAGCACGATCCAGCGCATAACCGGTCAAACCTAAAAAGGCGACCAGTCCAAGACTGGCCGCTAGTAATTGGCGTGAGTTTAATGAAAGCGTGCGCCACGCCATGCGTGTTTATTCGCTACGTGGAATGGCAAATCGATAACCGCGACCGCGAACGGTTTCGATGGGCTTTAATTCGCTATCGGGATCCAGTTTTTTACGCAAACGTCCGATAAAAACTTCCAGCACATTGGAGTCACGATCAAAATCCTGTTGATAAATATGCTCGGTCAAATCGGCTTTTGACACAAGTTCACCGGCATGCAGCATCAAATATTCCAGCACTTTGTATTCGTAGCTGGTCAAATCGACGGCAAGGCCGTTGACAGTAATGGTTTGGGAGGACAGGTCCAAACGCACTGGGCCGCAATCTAAAGTGGGCTTACTCCAACCCGCTGCACGGCGCAGCAATGCATTGATACGTGCCAATAACTCTTCAACATGAAAAGGCTTTACGAGATAATCGTCGGCGCCGGATTTCAGACCTTCAACTTTATCTTGCCAACTTGAACGTGCGGTCAATATGAGAATCGGAAATTTTTGCCCGACTTCGCGCAACTTTTTTACTAGATCCATACCGGACATTTTCGGCAGGCCCAAGTCGATAACAGCAATATCGAAAGGCACTTCTTTGCCGTGATAAAACCCTTCCTCGCCATCGGCTGCGGTATCAACGGCAAAGCCGTCGCGTTTTAATCGGGCAGCCAAAGTTTCACGAAGTGGTGCTTCATCTTCAACAAGCAATATACGCATGTGCGTCTCCTGTGACGGGATCCGGCCGTCTCAGGGCCGGGTTAAAACAGATC
>JAYUUM010000067.1:0-46633 GCA_043754555.1 Arenimonas sp.
CGCCAAAAAAGTAGCTAAAAAACCAGCTGCCAAAAAAGCTGCCAAAAAAGTAGCTAAAAAACCAGCTGCCAAAAAAGCCGCAAAAAAAGTAGCTAAAAAACCAGCTGCTAAAAAAGCTGCCAAAAAAGTAGCTAAAAAACCAGCTGCCAAGAAAGTAGCCGCTAAAAAACCAGCTGCAAAGAAAAAAGCTGCCAAGAAGCCTGCCAAGAAAAAGACAGCTGCTCCAGCTGCACCTGCTGCACCTGCGATGTAATTTCGCAAGCAACAATCTTGGCTCTCTCCCTGTGTTTTACTCGGGGAGAGAGATTTGCCGGGATTGCCTGCAGATACAAAAAAGCGCCGAAAGGCGCTTTTTTATTGGGACATACCTTGTAGGGGCGCTTGCTTGCCTCGCCCGTGCTTCAGATTGCATAGAGTTCGGGCGCAGCAAGCAAGCGCCCCTACAAAAGATTATTCGACGCCAACCTCATCGGTGACCGGTCCAAGTTCTTCCAAACCTAACCAATTGCGCTGCGGCAAGCCAAGTGCTGCATCCAAAAAGGTGGGCATTAAGCCTGAAGGCATTGTCGATTCCGAATTCCAGAGCACGACAATTCCAATATCCTGGTCGGGCAAAAAAGCAATCAAACCGCGAAAGCCACGAACGGCGCCGCCATGAAAAATCATGGTGCGGCCGCTGTAATTCATCACCCGCCAACCCAAACCGTAATAGGCGTTATTCAAGCGCTCACTACGCCAGCCGGAAGAACGAATTTCACCGGGAGTGGCCACTTGCGGGGTGTGAACTTGATTTAATACTTCTTTCGATAGCACATCGGGCCGATGCCCCATTTGTGCTCGCAGCCATTGCGCCATATCTTGTGCGCTGGCATTGACGCCTGCAGCAGGCGGAACTTTGTAATAATTTTCGTTCGGTGTTACCGGCAGCCATCCACCTTTTCCGCGGACATGCGGTTTGGCCCAGGAAGCACTCGCCATCAAACCATCTAGGCCGTAACTGGCATTACTCATACCAAGCGGTGAAAATATTCTTTTCTCGACCTGGTGCGGATAAAAATCCCCGGTCGCGGAAAAGGTCAAATCACCAATCAAACTGTAGGCGATGTTTTGATAGCCGTAACAATCGCCCGGTGAGCAGGTCATCGGTGCGTCCGACAAACGCTCAGCGATCAATGCATAAGGCTGGTCACCAGCCAGTGCACTATCAAAAGTATGGTCCCGCAATCCAACGCGGTGGCTCAGTACGTCGCGCACGGTCACCTTGCTGCCGCTGGCAAAATCTTTCAATTTGAAAGCAGGCAGTTGATTGATGATGGGCGAATCCCAGCTCATCGCGCCTTCTTCGACTAACTGGCCGCTCAAGGTGCCGGCGAAGCCTTTTGATAGCGAGGCTAAGCGAAACACCGTGTAGGGCATCACCGCAGTGTCGGTTTGGCTATTGGTAACGCCGTAGCCTTTCGCCGACATGACTTGTCCATCTTGCACGATTGCCATGGCCAGACCCGGCAGTTTTTTCTCGGTGACTAATCGTTGCGCCAGAGCTTCAATATTTCGGACGTTGAGCGTTTGGTCCGGTACGGCACCAGGTTTTTTAGTGATGAATTTTGCCGTGTTAACGGTGTTTGAGTTTGGCGCATCTGCCAGACGAGTTTGTCCGGGCGAAAGTAGGGCTAGGCCGAACATTGAAGCGAGTAAGATGACTTTCATTGCTTTCATGGGTCGCAGAAGATGCGTATGCTGGGGCGATAGGTTATTTTACCCCTCACGGCGGTATTTCACCTGAACATTTTGCATAAGGGTTTCATATCGTATTTATTCATTAGAGTAGGAGAGTTTTATGGCCATATCAGTCTTGGTGTTGTTAATTGCTATCGTCATTGTCGGTTTTCTCGTGGTGGGTCTCTATAACGGTCTGGTGACCGCTCGCAATGCCTATAAAAATGCGTTTGCACAAATCGATGTGCAGTTGAATCGTCGGTACGACCTGATCCCCAATTTAGTTGAAACTGCCAAAGCTTACATGGCCCACGAACGCGAAACCCTTGAAGCGGTGATTCAAGCGCGTGCGGCAGCCGTCAGCGGCTTGAAAGCGGCAAGTGCGAACCCAGGTGACGCTAATGCGATGGCGCAACTGGCGAACGCTGATCAAGGTTTAACCGGTGCGCTGAGTCGCCTGATGGTGGTCAGTGAGGCCTACCCGGATTTAAAAGCCAATCAAAACATGATGCAGTTGTCGGAAGAACTGACCTCCACAGAAAATCGAGTTGCCTTCGCGCGTCAAGCCTACAACGATTCGGTGATGAGCTATAACAATAAGCGGGAAGTGTTTCCTTCCAATATTTTCGCCGGCATGTTCAATTTTGTTGCCGCTTCTTTGCTTGAAATTACCGAGCCGGCCAAACGCGAAGCACCGAAAGTATCGTTCTGATTATTAAGATGCAAACGCCAGTCAACGCTGGCGTTTCGCTTTAGGGCTTTCCTTTGACCTTGCTTCGTTCGGTTCTGCTTTATTTGGTCCTGCTTTATTTGGTCCTGCTTTATTTGGTCCTGCTTTGTTTGGTACGAAACCATGAATTTTTTTGAACGACAAACTGCCGTCCGCAAACAGTCCAAGCGTTTGGTTCTGTTGTTTGTACTAGCCGTCTTTGCAATTGTCGCGGCAATCGACCTGGTCTTGCTGATAGCGCTCGGCGGTTTCAAACCGGACGTTAATCCCTTCCCGTTGCTGGTGACTAGCAGCATTGTGGTGTTGGCGATTATTGGCTGCGCTACTTTATTCCGGATGGCCTCACTTCGAACTGGCGGTGCTGCGGTTGCGCATCAATTAGGTGCAATGCCGGTGCCGGAAAATACTCAGGACTATCATTTGCGTCGCTTGCGCAACGTGGTTGAAGAAATCGCCATTGCCTCAGGCGTTCCGGTGCCGCAAATTTTTATATTGAATGACGAAGCCGGTATCAATGCTTTTGCCGCCGGCTATTCACCTAGCGATGCCGCCGTTGCAGTAACTCGCGGCGCGTTGAACACATTGAATCGCGATGAACTGCAAGGCGTGATTGCCCATGAATTCAGCCATATTTTAAATGGCGATATGCGTCTGAATATCAAACTGATGGGCCTGCTGTTTGGCATTATGGTGATGGCGCTGATCGGGCAGAAAATTCTTGAACACGGACGTTTTCGCAGCAAAGACGCCGCACCGATTATTGGCGTGGCGATTGGTTTGATGGTGATAGGGTATATCGGTTTGTTTTTTGGTCGCATGATCAAAGCCGGAGTCAGTCGGCAACGCGAATATCTGGCCGATGCCAGTGCAGTGCAATTTACCCGGCAGACGACAGGTATTGCTGGCGCCTTGAAAAAAATTGGTGGCCTGCATGACGGTTCAAAAATTGCGAATGCCGATGCTGAAGAAGTTAGTCATATGCTGTTTGGTTCCGGCAGCGCCTTGTCGGGAATGATGGCAACCCATCCACCTTTGGCAGAACGCATCAAAGCGCTTGATCCGAGCTTCAAGCCATCCCAATTAAACGAACTTGCGGCACGCTGGAGCATAAAGCCGCCGGTCGGTCTGGAAGAAGACCGTCTGCTCGGATTTTCCGACGACGGCGGTAGCATGCCGGCAGCACAAAGCAATGTCACGGTAACGCCGCCTTCGATCATTCAACAAGTGGGTTCGCCAAACTCTGCCGACTACCAACGTGCGCACGATATTGCCAGCAGCATCCCGGATATTTTGCAGCAAGCCGCCCGTAGTCATCATGGCGTCATTCCACTGATGTGCGCCTTGCTGTATTCATCCGATGAAAAAGTACAGGCCAAGCAAGCTTTTGAATTGCGTGCCCGTCACGGCGATGCCTTGCCTTCGGTGGTGAAAGATTTTTACGCACAAGTTAGCCAACTTAATCCGATGCATCGTTTGCCGCTAGCGTCTTTGTGTTTTCCGACACTACGCCAACGCCCGCGTCCGGAACTGGTTCGTTTTATGGAGTCGGTGTATGCGCTTGTACACGCAGACGGCAGAATTGATTTATATGAATATTGTCTAGGTCATTTGCTAGGCACCCAAGTGCGTGACTTGCTCGATCCAAGCAAAGCTTGGCGAGTGGGGAATAAACGCCTGAAAGATGTCGCCCCTCAAGCCAGCACCTTGATGGCGGTGTTAGCGCAGGTCGGGCATGACAATCCTGCTGATGCTCAACGTGCCTACATCGCCGGCATGTCTCGGGCGCTGCCACGCGAAAATATTAACTACCACGTTACCCACTCATTTGTTGAAGCCCTCGAAACTGTCTGGCCAGCATTAGACAGCCTGGAACCCATGAGTAAAGAATTATTGCTCGAAGGTCTGGTCGCAGCAATTAGCCAGGACAATCAAATCAGTATCTCTGAAGCCGAATTACTGCGCACGGTTTGCGCCTCACTACATTGCCCGCTACCGCCGATGCTGGAGACTGCGTGATTTTTTTGTAGGAGCGCTCGCGAGCGCGATAAATCTATAATTTGCGATATCAACAAAACAGAATATCATCGTGATGTAAGCGGCGATGACGTACTATTTTACGTTTGTCGAAGGCCCATCGCGCTCGTGAGCGCTCCTACATGAGCGACGCTCAAACCCGCGAAAACTCATGCACGGCATCGACCAATACCTTGACGTGATCGGGATTCATATCCGGTGACATGCCATGGCCGAGATTGAAGATATGGCCGGGTCCTTTGCCATAGCTTTCTAGTGTGCGTTTCACTTCGCGACGAATGCCGTCCGGGTCTGCATATAAAGTGACCGGGTCAAGATTACCTTGCAATGCCACTTTATTTTGGGTGCGACGGCGGGCTTCTTCGAGTGTGACCAGCCAATCGACACCGATGCCTTCGGCGCCAGTGTTGGCTAATTCTTCGAGGTAGGGCGCGTTGCCTTTACCAAATAAAATCAGGGGTGTTTTATCGGCACCTTCGCCGCGCGGTAATTCGGCGGCAATGCGCTGCAGATAACGCAATGAAAATTCACGATACATATGCGGTGATAACACGCCGCCCCAGGTATCAAACACTTGCAGTGCTTGCGCGCCTGCAGCGCGTTGTGCGCTCAGATACGCGATGACCGAATCGGTCACAATGGCAAGCAGGCGATGCAGAGCCGGTGCATCGTTTAATGCCATGGCTTTGATTTTTGAAAAATTATCGCTACCGCCGCCTTCAATCATGTAGCAGGCCAGAGTCCAAGGGCTACCGGAAAATCCAATAAGCGGCACGCTGTTGTTTAACTCTTTACGAATCAAACTGACGGCATCCATTACGTAGCGTAATTCTTTTGCCATATCCGGCACGAAAAGTTTTTCGATATCGGCATGGCTGCGTATCGGGCGAGCGAAACGCGGGCCTTCACCTTCGGCAAAACTAAGACCCAAGCCCATCGCATCGGGAATCGTCAGAATATCGGAAAACAAAATCGCGGCATCAAGATCGTATCGACGCAAGGGCTGCAAGGTAACTTCGCAAGCCAGTTCAGGGTTCGTTGCCAGGCCCATAAAACTACCGGCTTGTTTACGGGTAGCCAAATACTCGGGCAAGTAACGCCCGGCTTGTCGCATAAGCCAAACGGGCGTTGCATCTACAGGCTCGCGACGCAAGGCGCGCAGGAATCGATCGTTTTTCAAAGTCATTTTTGTTCTCGGTGGATCAGTGTTCGGGGGCGTCGGCGCCCTGCACAAACATGATTTGGAAACCACGCTTCACTTGGGCATCGCGTGCTTTTTCGAAAGCGATAATGGCGGCGTCGTGTTGAAGAAATTGCTCACGCTTCAACTGGCTGCGGCCACCGGTCTGTCCAGCTTCTTTCACCAGACACCAGCCGCCCAATAAATCCTGCTCCAGAATTAACTGGACAAATTTGGGTGCCTCACCGGCGGCGGGTTTTTGCTGAAGAAATAATCGCATATAACATTTTACCCGCTAAGCACCCTTAAAGCACACTCATATCAAGCCGCATTTCGTCGCGATACTGCGTTGCAAATCGGAAATAACTCCTTAAATAGTCACCCTATGGGCGTCGTTATTTGCGCTTTGCGTCTTGTCTCGCTTTGAAATACGACTTTATACGAGCGCCCTTAAAATCGCTGTTTCCGGCACATCAGGCACCACGTCAGCCCGCCCAAGGCCTCGCCAAAGGATCAATCGCACGGCGCCCGAGAGTGCTTTTTTGTCCAATTTCATTCGCATGAGTAGCGCTTCACCATCGAGTTCAGTAGGTAGTGAAGTCGGCAAACCAGCGCGTGTGAGCAGTTTAATCAAGCGGTCTGCATCGGCGGCGGGCGCACGTTTCAGTTGCACCGACAATTTGGCAGCCAGGCACATGCCTATGGCGACCGCTTCACCATGTAGATAACCGCCATAGCCTTGTTCGGTTTCAATGGCATGGCCAAAGGTGTGGCCAAAATTGAGCAGCATGCGCTCGCCATGCTCGGTTTCATCACGCGACACCACGCCGGCTTTCTGCCGGCAACTACGCGAAATGGCTTCGGTTAATGCGGTTTCATCGAGTGCCAATAATTCGTCGATATGTTTTTCCAGCCAGGAGAAAAAACCGACATCAAAAATAGCGCCATACTTAATGACTTCAGCCAAACCCGCTTTTAATTCACGCAGGGGCAAGGTTTTTAAGGTGCTTAAATCTGCAAGCACGGCAACGGGTTGATGAAAAGCACCAACCAGATTTTTCCCGCTCGCTAAATCGACTGCAGTCTTGCCGCCAACTGATGAATCGACCATCGCAAGCAGAGTGGTGGGGATTTGTACAAAGCGCACGCCGCGCATCCAGCACGCGGCTGCAAAACCGGTTAAATCGCCAACCACGCCACCGCCGAGTGCGATTAGGGTGACATCGCGACTGGCCCTCATTTCCGCGAGCACGTGCATGACTTCACTAAAGCGCATGAGATTTTTTTCTCGTTCACCGGGCGGTAATACTAATGTGTGAATGGTTTTGTTTTGTAATGCCGCTTGTACCGTCGGCAAATAAAGCGGTGCAATATTTCCATCGGTAATAATCAGTGCCTGTTTGCCCATCACCAAACTCGCTAATGCTGCAGCATCGCTCAATACGTCGTTACCAATGCGAATCGGATAGCTGCGTTTAGCCAAGCTGACTTGAATTTGCCGCATTAGGCTGCCTCGGCGCGTTGCCAGTGATGTTGAAGTTGTAAATGCAAACCGGCAACAGCATTAGCGACTTGATTGTCGTTTGATTGATATACCAAATCGGCAATTTCAAGATAAAGCGGATGTCGAATGGCAGACAAGCCCAATAATTTTTCGCGCTTATCGCCACCGGCCAACAAGGGTCTGCTGCGGTCTCGTACCAAACGTTCTAATTGTTGTTCAACGGTAACTTGTAAATACACGATAAATCCATTTTCCTGTAAATGGCGGCGATTATCGGCCGATAACACCGCGCCACCACCGGTGGCAATTAGTTGGTTTTTGCCTTGGCATAATTCTTTGATGAGTTGCGACTCACGCTGTCGAAAACCAGCTTCACCTTCGCATTCAAAAATAAGCGGCACCGCAACGCCGGTGACTTCTTCCAGACGATGGTCGGCATCGACAAAATGCAGGCCTAACAAACCGGCGAGGCGTTTGCCGATTGAGGTTTTACCGGCCCCCATCGGACCAATCAAAATAATGTTAGACGCGGGATTCATGACCCTAATGCTAACATCGCTGGCAAACCAAGGACTATGCCATGAGCAAAAACATTGATTACCACATGGGTGATAAGTGAGCAGAAGTATAGTGGTTGCAGGCGCCGGAGACGTGGGTGGTCGAGTGGCCGCTGCTTTGTGCCATGTAGCCGATGACGTCACTAGTATTAGCCGCACTGTTCGCGAGTTGCCTGTTGGTATTCGTTCGCTCGCTGCTGATTTAATTAGTGGCGAGGGTTTAACAAAACTGCCACAACAAGCCGATGCCTTGGTGTTTTGTGTGGCACCTGATGAACGTAGTGCCGAAGCCTATCGCCATTTATATGTTGACGGCTTGCAACGCTTGTTAATGCAATGTCAGTTCAAGCGCGTGGTTTTTGTGAGTTCGACTGCCGTGTATGCGCAGGACGCCGGTGAATGGATAGATGAACAGAGCCTCGCACTAGCCGAAACTTTTAACGGGAAAATTCTGCGTGAAGCGGAAAACTTATGCGGCCAACATGATCAAGGTGTTGTTTTAAGATTCACCGGTATCTATGGCCCCGGCAGACAATGGATGTTGCGTCGTGCGCAAGCCGGTGATAGTGGTCGCGCCCATTGGACCAATCGCATTCACGTTGAAGACGGTGTGGCTGCCATCGTGCAAGTGCTGGGATTGGAATCGCCGGATAAGTTGTATTGCGTTAATGATGACTGTCCGGCACTCGAGTCTGAAGTGTTGGCATGGCTGCGCGACCCGGGCGCTGAAATAGCAGCGTTAAACGAGGTAAAAAGCACCGGTCGTCGTGTCAGCAATGGTTCATTGCGAGCGACTGGCTGGCAGCCAGAATATTCAAGTTACCGCGACGGATATCGACCACTTCTTAACATCGCAGGCGTATAGTCATAAAGCCAGCTTGGCGAACTATTTAAGGATTTTCAATGAGTAATTCTGTCGCGAAAGTTATCGAAATATCGTCCTCTTCCACCAAGGGTATTGAAGACGCCGTGCAAGGCGGTTTGAAGAAAGTATCGAAAAGTGTAAAAAATATTAAAGGCGCCTGGTTAAACGATATTAAAGTCCTGACCGATGGCGATGGCACCATTACCGAATGGCGGGTGGATATGAAAGTGACTTTTGTGGTGGGTAAGGAATAAGCGTTTCATATTGCGTGAATTTGTAAGACGGACTTTAGCCCTGTTTAATGGTGAGCATGTTCGGGATAAAAATCCCTCCTGCTACAGCATTAGCAGGGCAGACTTTGTGTTGTAAAATACTGCGCTACCGAGGACATAATTGATGCAAGATTTAGGGTTGGATTCAAATTTAGATTTGTATCAGGAAGCGCTCGATACCTTCGCCCATCTGCTGGAGCGTGCCAAACAAAGCGGCGAACGTGAGCCGACCGCAATGACGTTGGCAACTCTAGGTAAGAATGCACGGCCATCGGCTCGCACCGTGTTACTGAAAGCTTTTGATGCCCGTGGTTTTGTGTTTTATACCAATTTCGACAGTCATAAAGGTCGCCAGCTCGCCAGTAATCCGCAGGCGGCGTTATTGTTTTTGTGGAAAAATCTGGACAATCAAATCCAGGCACGCATTGAAGGTACTGTTGAGCCGGTCAGTGCCGAAGAAGCCGAC
Source organism: Arenimonas sp. (assembly GCA_043754555.1). Taxonomy (GTDB): domain Bacteria; phylum Pseudomonadota; class Gammaproteobacteria; order Xanthomonadales; family Xanthomonadaceae; genus Arenimonas. The sequence goes on from JAYUUM010000067.1 coordinate 9,325, forward strand.
AGCTATTTTGCATCACGACCGCGTGCAAGCCAGGTGGGTGCTTGGGCCTCAGAACAATCGGCAACGCTTGTCTCGCGTGAAGTTTTTGAAGCGCAGATTGATTTGTATGAAAAAAAATTCGAAGGCATTGACGTGCCGCGGCCTTCGTACTGGTCAGGCTTTCGCGTTGTGCCAGAAATGATCGAATTCTGGTATGGCGCCGAATTCCGTCTGCATGAACGCCAATGCTATGAGCGCATGAATGGTGAGTGGAATAAGCGGATGTTGTTTCCGTAGCCGTTAATATAAAAGAAAATGTCTTCCCGACGAAAGTCGGGACCCAGAAGCATAATCAATGCGATATTCTTAAGACCTTATCGGCTGTGTTTTTCTAAATATTGCGTGAGGATGAAAACACGCTGCGACTTTTACTTCTGGGCCCCGACTTTTGTCGGGGTGACAGCGCTCTTTTTTTGATGAGGCATGCGTGATAAAAACCATTGGCCCCCGACGCATCGTTTGCCTTACCGAAGAACCGACCGAAGTGTTGTACGCACTAGGCGAGGATCATCGTATTGTCGGCATTTCCGGTTTTACCGTTCGCCCTGCCAAAGCGCGCAAGGAAAAACCAAAGGTCAGCGCTTTTACATCGGCAAAGATCGACGAGATTCTAAAACTGAAACCGGATTTTGTTGTCGGGTTTTCAGATATTCAATCCGAGATTGCAGCGGCCTTGATCAAACATGGCGTAGAAGTCTGGATCAGCAATCATCGCAGTGTCGCTGGCATTATTGATTATGTAAGACGACTAGGAGCTCTGGTCGGCGTCGCTGAAAAAGCCAATGCCTACGCCGATGATTTGGAGAAAAACCTGGCGAAAATTGCAGAGCGAGCTAGTTTGTTGCAGCTACGCCCAAAAGTGTATTTCGAAGAATGGGACGAGCCGCTGATTCCTTATTAGTTACCCCTACGATCTGTTCCATTTATTAAGATTCAACAGGATAGATAGGGTATAGCGATACATTTAATGTAGTCTGGAACTCACAGACCACATTTGTGGAAATCTCTCATCTCCGAGCTATTTTTTACGCTTTCCTCGTATTGGCTTAGGAATCTCGGAAATCGCCACTTCCCATTGAGCAATGATTTGCTGGAGCTCTACACCAAGCCCTGAGCAATAGTCTCGCAGTTCAACTAGATCGAGCCTGCGAATTGCCAGCTCGACAGTACTGACAAATGTCTGATTTCGTCCTAATCGTTCAGCAAGAGCAGATTGGACGAGTCCGGCCTGTTCACGATGGCTCCTTAGAAGCTCGGCCAACTTAATATTTTCCATTCGATACAGGCTTTTGGCCATGAAAAAGCACCTCCGATAATAGGACGCGCTCTACACTAGTATTCAAACCCGATTACTCGGATACCCGATATCCGGTTATTTGTGTATCATTTGTTTAAAATGATCACCATATTTGGACGGCCGCCATGAGAACTCATAAAGATGATTTGGTAATTCGGCGAGTAGTTAACCACTTAACACGAACATTGATTTTAAACGGGCTCGAAAATGAAGCCTTTGAAGCCTTTGAGTTTGCAAACCCTACACTAGCAAGGAAACACCTGGAGTCGACTGGAATGCACAGGGGTCTTGCTGGAACTACATTATGTATTGATGGAAGCGATGATGAAGCCAATTCAACAGTTTTGGCCGAATATCTATTTGATGATTCGTTGGCAACATTAGAATCTGTTGACAAGCTGTGCAAAGAAATATGTGCATTACATGACTCGCTTGTGTCAAACAATATCAAGTTTGTGAGTTTGGACGCGATCCCTAGAAGAAAAAAACCAACAAAGCGATATCACCGCTAATTGCTTTTGGTTCATGAGCGTAAACATTATCCAAATAGGATCTTTAGGCTTTCTATGCAGTTTTCAAGGACAGATAAAAATGCAGTCTAAACAAAATATTTTCATTTATTTTCTATCATTTGTATTTGCCAACTTCGCATTTGCGGAAGATCCCACAACCTCACCAACAAACGCATCCGATTCTTCTGAGTGGGAATTGAAAGGATTGCATCTGGGGGTTACGCTTGAAGAGGTCAAGACCGCATTGCCGAATGCAAAATGCGTGGTGGAACATTTCGATCAAGCGCTTGCATCCTGTGACGACTGGAACAACACCCTTGCGGAAAAAAAGGCCATTGTGACTGTGAAGTTTCTAGATGGTCGTGCAGTGTTTATTTCAATCGCCAACATTGATATTTCTCAATCCAAGTTAGCGGCAGCCGCATTGACGCAAAAATTCGGTTCCCCAAAGAAGATCACGACACTGGAAGGTCATACCAGTGTTCGTCATCGTGAAAGGAGTATCTACACCGATGCCGAACATTATCTCTGGAAGGACGGCAATACCGTACTGACGGTCAACCCATTTGAATGGACCAATAAGAAATCCGGTACCACCTATGCCGCTGTTACCCTTATGGATGAAGAAAAACACGACCGTCAATGGGTCGTTCGTTTCAACAACCAAGGAAAAAAGGCCAACGATATTTAATTTAATCCAGGCGCCTCGTCGATTCTCAAAAAGCTAGCAGACAAAAGAGTTCAGGCGATGGTCTGCTTTGAACAGCAAACCGATTTACTATGAATCACATAAAGGTGTTGACCGACCTCTCCCGAGCCATTTCGGACGCTCGTTTATCGTCTCTTACATCCCTGGTAATCCATATGTGATCTAACTAGCTATTACTCGAATTAGTAAGCCATCGATCAAGGTGGCTTCGTTAGTGAAAGCTTTGAGTCCAGTGACAGCTTATTGATACATTAGTCTCGGCCAGGGGCCCCGTCTCGACGAATGCGGGTCTCGCCGATAACTCTGTCAGGCTCCAGAGGAAACAACTCTGCTGGTGTTTTTCCATCAAATGCACGATCAGGCGAGAAAACCCACAAGACTGCGTCATTTCCTATCGTGCCATCCCTTTCTTTAGGAAGCACCTCAATAAGTTGATCTGTTTTAAGTCTGGGTCCACCGTTTGGTTCGAACTGGAATGCTGGATAGCGATAATGGTGTCCATTCCATCCCGCAAATATTTTTCTTGCTTTACGAGCTTGCGAAGCAACGGCTTTAGGATCGCGTGAAAAAGCGTCAATACGCAGGCCTACTGTCGTGCTATCAAGGCAGAGCGATTCATTGTCCAGGAAACTTAGAAGAATGGTAAGGCCGTCTGTCATAGGTCTTGCTCGTCTAAAGAAGCGGCTAGGGGTGCTGCAACATCCAGTCTAACTTCTTGGTGCACGTAGCGTAATAGCAACGAATTCGCTCCAACGACTAACCCTGCTACAGACGACTTTCAACCCCACGCCGCCAATCAACGTTGGCGAAAACTGCCGATGACAAACTACCGCCCCAACCTCTCGAACGGCCCAGAAGCTATTCGGGGACGTGAAATACGAGCACCGTCACAATCAGCTCTCGATTCATGTCTCCGTTTACGTGCAACACATACCGGAAACCGCTTTCGTGCGGCCAGGTCAACACTCGCTTGAAATTGGCGTGTGCTTTAATTGTGGCATCGATACCGGCAAGCACCGTGGAAGTCTCCGTGCCGCGATTGAACACCAGAATCGCTGTTTTGCTGTCACGCCAAGTGGTGTAGCCGAGAAGCTGGTTGATCGCTTCAACGAAACCCTTGGGTCCTTTCCAGAACTTGCACTCGGCAATAAAGACATTACGCCCGCCCTCTCGCAGCAGGATATCGGTCTTGCCTCCCATGTTGAACGTCTCGCCTGTCGCCTTGCCCTCAAACTGGCCGTTGAGCTGCACGAGGAAATGTTGACGTAGCGCTTCTTCATCCATTGTCTTAAAGGCATCGGGGCTGCGCTCCATGACGAGCGTCATGTCCTGCATTATTTTGAGCGCCTGTTCATACTGCTCCATTGCCCAGACAGGCTCTGGGGTGAACTGTGCCGAGCTAGCTGGCGGCAGTGACGTTGCTACCTTTTTACGGACAGTTGGTACCGCGTAAGTCTTGGGCGCGTCATCGCGTCGTCTAATTGGTATACCTAGTGTCGCGGCGCGTTCTGACTGCGCCAGTAGTCGTTCACGCCGCTGTTGGATTGCGTGTTCTGCTGCACTCAGCAGACTGGTGTTGTGGGCGTCTATCATTCCTCTTTGCCATCCTAGGTGCTGCTCGATATCGGCAAGTGCGCGATCAACCAGGGGTCGGACGTTCTGCGGCTGGTCCGAAGGCGATTCGTAGCGCAACACTATTTCGTTCTTATCAATGACGGCGCGGGGCGGATTCATGTTGAACGTGTTGGCTTTTGAGTAAAACAGCTCCGACTCCCCTTCGAAAGGTATGCGCACTTCGATGCGCTCCCCCGGGACCATCGCCGGCCGGCTCCTGTCGTCAATCAAGCGCATTTGATCGTAGCGGACGTCAACAGGCGCGTCCTGGTGATCGGCGTACCACTGATCGCGAAGCAGCTTAATGGGTGTGATGCTGTACTTCTCGACGAGGTAATTCTTGAGGTCTTCAGGAACTGTGTTGAGTAGCCGATTCTCATCCAGTTCTAGGACCTCATGTCGCATGCCATTGATTGCGTTTTGCAATGAAGTGGCGAGATCATAGCTTACAAACAGCAGTCCTTTGTTCTTGTCGATGCTGCCGAACATGGTATTCCTCTTGTATTTGGCGAAAAATCGGAAGCTGTCTATCAACACCAGCAATGTTGTCACGGTCAACCGACACCATTGGTCAAATCAACCGGAATAAGCAATCGTTGTGGGTTGCCAAACTATATTGAGTTTCTATTACTGGGGTACTAAAACGTCATTCGAAGCGTTCATTGCGGCTGCGGTCATCCTCGCTTTCCCTCTTTCTTTCTCGAGCAATCATCCGTTGAAAAATTTCTTTGCATTCGGCTAGCTTTTCTAAGCCCTCGCCACTAAGAAGAGAAGCAAGCTGGTCAAACAATGGCAACCGACTCGTCATGATTTCGGCTCGAGACCCGCTCCAGCTGGACGGTGCTATACGATCTACTAGAACATCAACGACCTTAACTGGATTGGGTGCATTCTTAATCAATGAGAGAGCCTGTTGCGACCATGACATGGGCTCATCCCCATTGACATCGGTTATGAACGCGGGGATTGATGCTGCTATGTTTGGCCAACGCTCCGAACTTCCTCCGCCACACCAAGAAAGCAGGGTTTCGATGGGTACTCGGGCCAAAGCATTTTTCCCATAATCTGAGTCGAAGTCGCGCCGGCGGATGTAATTAACGCCCTCATCTGAGTCATCGCTTACAAGCTCATCAAGGCTGGCCACAGGCTGTGTCGCGAAAAGCGCCTCGATGGCGTCATCGAAATCATATGCATATATAGAATACCCATCGAGACCATTGCGAATACTTTTGAGAAGTGACCTTGCAGAATCCTCTGCTTCGGGGCCGACCATGCACCTCTCAATAATTGATTTGAGTGAGAAATCTAATCGATTATGATTTCTAGTCAGTGGAATGCTCGAAAGGAGCTCTCTAGCTAATAACAAGACAGCAGGGCCCACCGCTTCTTCGTTCCCGTAGAGATTCATTGAGAGAATGTCGAGAGCAACAAGCAGTCCTTCGTTTTTATGCGCAATTTCTCGCAATAAATGTGCGATTTCGTCATCAGACAATTCGCTTGCGACTTTTCCATACGCCAAATATTGATACATCTCGGCTGAAGCATCGCCCCGAGCCAACGATCTAATGAGCCGGTCGTACCCACGAGAATCGAGCTTTACAGTGGTCTGCAGCACAGGCAACCATTCGGCAAGTGCTGTATTGTCCATTGCATCATCAAGTAGTTGTTCGAAAGTTAACCTGTCACGCTCAAATAGACCACCAAGAAATCCATTTAATACTTGTATGCTGCGTGATTTAGAATCTGCCGATTCAAACGCTGAAACTAAAGCGTGCCAAATCTTCGCAGGTTCCACGGCACCTTGCGCCAATCCAAAACCGAACCTCCAGTGTCTTCCCTGTTTATTCTCCACCAGATTAGGCAGTAAAGTTTCAAACGATTCTTGATCAACCGCAACCTTTCTACCAAGTTCTGTAGCGAAAAGTTCAGCCCGTTCATACGAATGAACACCAACGTCTTCGCCGTCGCCATCAGTGATGTCTAGCCCAGAAGAATAAGATGTCAGAACGATTGCGCGGGTTTTTTCAATCAGCGTAGATGGGTGAACAGACTTCTCCAATTCGACAAGGCGACGTACTGCTTCTTCTGGCATTCCCTTTTTGTCAAGTCCAAGCGTCATTCTGATTGCGAGCCAGCCCTTCTCCCAACCATAGGGTGTCAATTTTATAGTTGCTTCTTCCAACAAATCGTAGAGACCAACCACGGACCATAACGATCTGAAATTTGCAGCAAGCACACCACGCAATCGCTCACCGACTGGCGTCCGCTGCGATCCCAAATCGATGGCAAGTCTTACGAATAGCTCATACCATGCTCTCGTTTCCAGACCTCGCTTCGGCATGTAACCGTAATCACGTGACCTAGCTCCAAAATCGAATCCATAGTGCGAAGTAAAGTGATGTGATTCCAATGCCGAGTCAAGGCACTCGGCAGCAAGACTTTGCATTTGTTCATTATCCGAGTTCAATCCTGCTCTGATCCAAGCGACACGCTGCTCGTCGCTGGCGTGAGTGCCAGACAGGTAAATCGGAAACATTGATTTGATGATACTCGTCGTATTATCCGTGTTGTAATGCGGGGGCTCAGCCATTGCGAACTTCAACAGAACCGACATGCAGCGTTCAAAGAATTTCGCCTCCCATGCGATAGATCGCAATAGGTGAGTAATTGTCCTTCTTGAATAGTTTTTCACCGATAGGAACTGATCAGCATGGTTGCTGGTTGTCGCCCGCTCGACTGCTTGGAGGGCGGCTTCAGGATTTACTGGTGCGACATTGCGAAGAACCTCACTCAGCAATTCGTCCAATTCGGCGACATTGCCAAGGAGGCCGCTTTCTGAAAGCCAATCACAAGTTATAGCTTCAGCTTCGGCGTTGTCGTGCAAATACCCCAGCCGTCGCGAGAAAGAGCGGAGCAGTCGCCCCCTTCCATCAACCAGTTGCGTGGCTATGAATGAATACGGAGTGGCAGATAGCGCCTGTTTGGCGAGCATATTCGCGATCGCATGGGGCAGTACAGCACGCCAAACGCCGCGTTTTTGTGCAAGGCCGCGCTTAAGTAGCGTGTTGAGCTCACGATACAGTTCAAGCACCCCCATTCCTGCTAAAGCAGCAATGCGTGGGAGCTCAGTGCTTTCATTTTCTTCAAACGAATAGACCAGCGCACATGCCTGGGCAGCACGTAATAACGATTCGTTCTCATCGTTCTTTTGCCAGAATAATCTTCGAAAGAGATCGTCATTGCTGATGCCCGCCAGCGAATCCCTTTTGCCTAATGTATTTGCCAATGCGATAGCCACCCGCGAATTCCCTTCCGCAAAACTCGTGATCGTCGACGCATCTACTCGCGATATATTGGGAAACTGTTGCTCAATCACTTTTGTAATTAGATCTGGCGATGCTGGCTCTAATCGAAAGACATTTGTTTCATCCGGGATGTCATCGCGAATGTCGTACTCGATAGTTAGAAGGCTGACGCAGTTCGATGTCTTGCACTTTGCGGTCAATTGACCATGTAATTCCGATGAACAGTTATCGACTATAAGCACAGCACGGCGTTTATTCGTGAGTAGTTCGTCTAGTAATGCTTGGGGCGTCGGCGAGGGTCCGGCTGAAATGTCTGTATACACCGCAAGCACGGGATCAAGAGGGTTTTCCGCCGAGGCTGCCTCGAACAATGCCTGAGCAAATCGTGTCTTTCCAACACCGGACAGTCCTGCAATGCGAACAGATGTGCCGCCCTGGCGTAGTAGCGAACGCACTTCCTGCAATCCTTCTGCCAATGGGTAGCCAGTATCAGAATTCGGATCCGCAGGATCTCTAAGCCTAGGCTTCGTGTCGTTGATAAATGAATGCCCCCCCCCCGAGTGACTTACTGCCCACTGCTCGTAAGGTCTCCATCCCTGCAATGGCCTGCCTAACCGGGTACGTACCCATGCAACAACACCAGGCTGGTCGTTAGTTAAGTCAGCAATTCGGCGCGAGTCGTAGAAATCGAACTCTGCTTCGCTTGCGCCCATTTCAGAAGATGCTGCCTCCCGCATGGCGGCTTTACGATCCTGGTAGCTAACATCGGTTGTGCTTTGCGAGCTGGCGATGATGTATGCACCCTTAGATTGGATAATTGCGCGTATCGATGGTCGCAGTACGCCGTTCGGGCACATTTCATTCTGGATCTCCGACCGCGGCATTTTCATGGCCTTGACTTGGAAGCCAATCAGGCGACGGGGGAAACCTGCTTCGGCAGCTACGGCCTGCGGGGCATCAATCCGTACATCAATTCCCCCATCTGCAGCACGTTGATCACCACCCCAAGTCACGTATTGTGGAGCATGTCCCTTGGCCGACAATCGTGCGATGCATAGCCGAGCAATAAGCTCGCGTAAATCACTATCATCCAATTCAGCAATGTCTCGTGGAGAAACCTCAAATAGTGCGTTCGCGAGAAGCACTGCCCGGGCTTTTGGGCCTTTTGGCCGCGCTCCCCTTGCTTGGCCAGGAACGTTTTCGATTAGGCCATCCGCTTCAAGGGCAAGTACGTGTTTCCGAGCAGCACCACGCGATGCCAACCCGCAAGCATCGGCGATTTCCGCCAGTGTTGGTGGTTGGCCTTTAACAGCCACTTGACCTTGAATGAAGCTCAGGATGGCGAGTCGACGATCAGATAGTTTTTTCATGGAGTACATTTGTACTCCTACTATTTTGGTGTGTCAACAACCGTTTTGAAAATAGCTAAACTAGAGTCCGGAAACCGTCAAAGGGCAGAGTATTGAGGTTTTTAGGAAGCAATAAAACGTTCAAAGCGATTCGTCCAAATCCTGCCTAGACTGGGATAATGTAACTGCCTCATCACGGATTGAACCAAAAAAATGGGACCACAACGCATTGTCTGCCTCACAGAAGAGCCGACTGAAACACTCTATCTACTGGGCGAGCAGGATCGCATTGTCGGCATTAGCGGTTTCACAGTGCGTCCTTCAGAGGCTCGCCGGGATAAACCAAAGGTCAGTGCCTTCACGTCGGCGAAGGTCGACAAGATACTGGCACTGAAGCCCGATATCGCGATTGGCTTCTCCGACATTCAGGCGGATATCGCAGCTGCACTAATCCGTGCTGGTGTGGAAGTCTGGATAAGCAATCACCGAAGTGTCGAAGGTATTCTCGACTACATACGAAGACTTGGAGCTTTGGTTGGGGCCGGTGACCGAGCGAATGAACTAGCGTCAAAACTTGAGTGTAACGTCGACAGGGTCAACAATCTGTCAGCATTACTGCCCAAGCGACCAAAGGTCTACTTTGAGGAGTGGGACTCACCTCAAATATCTGGAATTAAGTGGGTAGCTGAGATAGTACGCATTGCCGGGGGCGATGATATTTTCCCGGAGCGCGCCGAAATGTCGTTAGCTCGTGATCGAATTCTGGAAGACCCAACTGAAGTGATCAGGCGAGCGCCCGACATTATTATTGGAAGTTGGTGTGGAAAGAAGTTTCAACGAAAGCAAGTTGAAGGTCGCGAAGGTTGGGAAGTGATTCCAGCAGTTCGGAATGGAGATTTATTTGAAATTAAGTCTCCAATTATCTTGCAACCCGGTCCAGCTGCTTTAACTGACGGACTTGATGCGATGGTGCAAATAATCCATCAATGGGCGAATCGTAATCCCTGAATTGCTCTGGTTGCATTTGAAATAACTAGCTTTACTTGATAAGGCACTAGGCTGCCGAAATTTTGGCGTAAATCCAGTTTGTGATTGAGCCACTCCTTGTTCGCAGTCCTTCATCGGTGACCTCCTCAAAAAACTGAGCAAAGAGACGTGAACAATTAGACCTGTTTCGCTATACCCGACGTAGAGCGAATAGGATGATCGCGTTCAGCGAAACAGTCATGCCATCCAGAACTCTATACGGTGTGTAGTGTTAGCGATCGCTCCCCCTCACTTCCTCCTGCATTGCATTTCCCCCATCTAATAATGGCAGGACTACTCAACGTTAGAGAGAAAGTATGGCCCGTGCTAACGGTCTTAAATCAGCGCCAAAGCTCGCTATTCAACGCTTTGTACGCTCCTATGCCGTGCGTGCATCGTTACTCGCAGCATCCATGACGGTAGTGCTGCCTGGCCCTGCGGGCATATTGATGGCCAGCATAGGCCTGGATCCAGTGCAGGCCTTGCAGCGTCGAATGTTTGAGGAATTGAAACGACTTTATGGAGTCCGCATCGAACACGGCAGGTACTCGCTATTGGAGGTTCGTCATAGAAAGTCACATTCGACTGCAAAAAAGATTGGTAGGGAAATGACCGAAATGCTGGTGCGCCGAGGTGGGTTGCGCTTCCTTGGTGGCTATGCAGGGAAAGTCGTACCAGTAGTCGGTGCGGTGCTTGCGGGCGCCCTCGCTTACCGGGAGACCTATGCTTTTGGTATTGCATGCATTGAAGGGCATCGGAATTGAACGTGTCGGAGCAGAAGAAATGAAGGAAGACACTTCAGTAGTTGCGCGGCTTTCCACATTTCGCGAAGCGGCCAAAATTGCTCGCGATCGAGCGATGCAGCGAAAACAAACGACTCGCGTGGTTCGTTGCAGCGATAAGTGGGAGGTATTGGCAGTAGCGACACTCAGTGAATTGCTGGACGAGTCGAACATCTTCGAGTCTGAGGATGCAGAGAACTATGACCTTCAAGCTGAAGATGCCTATCGGGATGAAGTGCAACGGGAGCTAATGGACGAAATCCAGGGCGATCAGAATGACTGGGAGCGCTCTGGCGATACTGGTTGGTACTACTCAGATGAGTGACGCAACTCCCTTGCTAGCCAGCTCGTGGTGGGCAACAATAATCCCGGAGTTTACTAACTCTGATCAAACTCTATCTGAGCTTATGGATGAACTGGCCGAAGCTCTTCTCGAGTATTCGCAACATGAGGAAGTTGGTTTTGAAATCAGGTATTTCGTCGGCGCAGCTAACGGTTCAGTTGAACACCCAGTCATAGGCATTGGCGTTTCATCGTCCTTCGGTGAGGTATATTTCGTCGAAGACGAACAGGGTCGCGGATGGTTGGTTTGTCGAACGCTCCCTGCGCAGAAAGTCAGCTTTCGATCCATGTATGACTGCGAGAGTGCAGACCTTTTGAAAGCAAGCCTCGATGTCCTAACAAAATTACCAAGCACTTACATCAAGTATCGAATTCCACACTGACCTAATAAGGCTCCAGCCGCGGTTGATTGATAGTTATTTCAACAAGGTTGCCGACAGCCCGGAGATGCGAATCGTGTTGGCTGCAGTACGCATAAGCCAGGGAGGAGCAACGGTGGAACCACAATATTTCCAAGCACACCATCGTCGAGTAACTTTCTGTGGAATGCCGCAGACTCTCAAGGCGCCAACTTTAAGCGACTGGAGCGAATGACGCTCCCGGGCTTGACCAAACGACAATCAGGTTTTTTTAAGTACAGGCTAATTACCGATTGTGAAGTGCCATTTCAATGCGGCCTCCCTCGGGCCTCGATCAAACCGACCTTGCCAAAAATCTTTGTCGGCACGGCCTAGTCGAGTCCATGTGGTCAGGTCGTCGGGGGGATACGTTATATCAAATCCAGCCGGAACACTCAGACCGATGACGTCGCTAATGAGATAACGATCATGGAAATCATCCCAGCCGAAAACTTCGGCCGTTAGTCCAAGAGCTCGCAAAGCCTGGTCCAAAGATTGGAATGCGGCAATCCAGTCGTCACGAGTCGGGAATGTTCGGCCTGCGCCGTCCCCACGGCAAAAACTGCGGTGGAATTCAATCCTCGGCGCGGGATCTCGTTGCAATGACGTGTCGAGCAATCTGGAAAATTCACGGTAATTTCTGCTCGAAGGATCCAAATTTGGATCAATGAACATTAGCGACCGGGCTTGAGCAAGCACTGGTTGTAGGACGTGAGAGTAAGCACCTGTCTTCCGATCCAGCGTGACCGACGAGCTTCTGCGTTGCCACCAAGGCGTACCCGCCAACTTCTCGATCGACGCAACCCCAGCATGATCCGAAAAAGTTTGCTTTGTGGTGTGGGCCGCAATGATTCCAGTAACCGGACTTAAGCCATGTCCAGCAATTCCTTCTCGACACCATTCTGAAGGCGACATTGGTTGGTCACTGCCTTGGGAAGGGTAGCGGCGCAACCGATTATTCTGTGCGAGCTTTCGAATCATCTCCTTGCACAAGCGGTGCAGGTTGCCGGAGTTCTGCTCACAAAACTTGGCCCAACCTCCGTCGCACAAGTCGCGCACAAGCGCCTCGCAAAGCAACGGTTCCTTCAAGTGGGGCAGTAACATCTCGATGAAGGCTGCATTCGAGTAGGCCCCCGGATCGAACACGTCGGGAATGATGACGTATTCGTCAAGCATCGCCGAACTGCTCCCGTAGGCCTTCCTCGAAGAAGCCGCCCGGCCATGATTTCACTAGTTCGCCCATTTCATTCAAAGGCATTTCACGAACGATGCTGCGAGTGCCATCTGGTTCGATGTACAACACTGCAATATCCTCCGGCTTGATCGACGGCAGGTGCGTTTGTTTGCACAGATGGGTCTCGCGCATGCGCTTCATCAGTCGCAGGATCAGATGCTCGCTATGCGTTTCCAGAATGAAAGTATTCTGTTGCTCACCTAGCGCAGACTCGATAAATACATCGGCCAGTTCAGCCTGCAATGCTGGGTGCAAATGGATCTCTGGTTGCTCAATGGCCACCAACTGCTCTCGAGACCCGTATGCCAGTGCAAGAACTGGCAACACTTGGGAAATACCTACACCCACGTCCCGCAGCGAAACTGGAGTCCGCTTTCGTACATCCATAAGGCGAAGCTCAGCAATATCACTGACACCTTGCTCTTCTAGTGACTGTAAGAAATCTGCAGCCTTGTTTGCCGCATCGTCGTATGGCAGTTGTTCGATTTGTTGCTCGACCCGCAAGTCGTCCAAAGTTTCGGCGGACTCATTCGTCCCGGATAGCTCCATCCAAGCCAGCGCCAGCAACCGTTCGCGCTCTTCACCTGATCGTGCTTCTTGGATTTGCTCGATCCAAGGCCCAAGCAGGCTCATTTCCTCTTCGATTCGCGATTGATTCATCTCGTATTGATTTTGAAGCTCGGACATCACCTCCACGAGTTCCTTGGTCAACAGTTGCCTGCGTTCGATCAAGGTCAGCGGACGATCCAGAAATGCTTTAATCAATGGGTCACGCAGATCACTTGCACTGTAGAAGTGGGCGACTTCAAGGCGATAGGGCGTTTTCATCCAAGTGCGATGTTGTGGCGCCTCCAACATCTGATCCATTGCTATGTCCGTTGCCGAGATACCGGGGTGGCCTCCCAACCACTGGTTCACTCTCTCTCTCAGTACATCGTCACGGCGCAACAGTTCCCAAGCGAAGTTGCCACCCGAACCCCAGTTCTCATCCTGATGCTGTTGGAACACAACATGGCGAGGCGGCAAGGTACGGATGGGACCCAGGTACTGAAGGCGTGCGAGCTCATCACTCAGCACGTCCGCCATTCCCTTCACGAGATCGTTCAAGCGGCGCGGCAGTAAAAAACGGGCCGCCTGTGCAATATCCTCACCGCGGTTTCCCTTGCTGATCGGGAAAAGCATGCTCGCGGGAGAAAGTTCGGCAAGCTCATTCCTTGCCAACTCAACAGTGGATGGGAGAAAACGCTCGATACGAACCACAAGGTCTGACAGCAATTGACTGATAGCTTCGTCTACTACGACAAAATCCTCTACCAGCACCTCCGAAGAAGTGGTCATGGTTTCAACTATTGCCTGCAGTATCTGACGAAAAACCGGATGGTCGGTCTTCAGGCGATCGATTCGCAGGGTGGTGCCTGCCTTGTCGCTCCTGAACATGTGCAGTAGTTCTTCACCGTCGCCGTAAATTTGGACGGCCTCAACACGAGGTTCCGATCCAACGACAGGCTTGTCGTACTTGTCCAGTTCGATGCCGAGTTCCAAAGACAAACGGATGGTTCCCACGGGTGCCAGAATCTGAGCCACCTGCTTGAACTTCTCGTCTAGCCCCAAGGTCGCGACATTTAGCTCCGCACCCCACTCGACGCGGTTTCGGAACTGCCCGCGGTGTACAAACTGGCGGAAACCACCAAGGTCAATCGCACTGCCACCGATGGCAGTATGATGAATATCCAGCCGCGCACGGCCTTTCTTCTCCCGACCGAATTGAGCTTCGTGAGCTAGCGCAAGGCTATGAATGAAACTGGATTTGCCGGCGCTGTTTGGGCCGAAGACCAGAGTTATGGGTTTGATCGGGATTCGCTGGGTGTCGGCGAAGGCTTTGAAGTTGCCAACGCGCAGGGCATTAAGGCGACGGGTCATTCGGCTCCCTCAGTGGTCATAGGCAAATTCAATACTTTGTGTTGCTGCTGCATTTCCGCAAGGAGTTCCTGCATATGCGCCTGTCTCCACTTAGCTGTGAGTTGGCCAGAGAACGCGAGTTGCATCAACTGTGCCCTCATTTTCTCTATTCCATAAGAAGCGCTTGCAGCATCGTGGACCACTTTAATCAACGACCAAGCAATTTCCTCGAATTTCATTTGTCTGTCGATAGGAGGAATTGGTGCCATGGTCTTGAGCATTGCATCCTTGCTGATATTTAGCATAGAGGCACTGCTGCCGGATGAAGATGCGCGGAACTTGTCGCGCAGCCCACCTTGCCAAAATAGTTCTTTCAAGAATACCGCCGATGCTATTTCCTGCTTAGGCGTAATCCGCCAGAGCTTGTCCGATAGAAAGAGCGTTGGATAGTCTTGCTCAACTATGCAACTGGCAGCAATTAGTTCACGTGTATTGGCACGACTGAATAGAAGGTCGCCTCGCTTCGGTGTTAACAGTGTGCGCGCTTCTTCAATTTCTGAGACTACTTTGTTTTCTTCTGGTCGAAAGCGGCCACTTGTCACTGCACTGACTTTGAGTACGCCAAATTCTCCGTCCTTACTTGGGCGACCACCGCTTGGTGCGCTCCAGCCAGAATTAACCGAATCAATAACGGATGACAATGGCAGCATCTGCCAGCCCATGGGATTCGTCACGGGGTCGCCAAACATCTTGACGAAAAGCGCAGGCAAGATGCGTGCTGTCTTGGCATCGGCTTCGCGACGAAGGCGGCATAGGCGGTTGGCGTCGTCGAGAATTTCTACAATGTGGGCTTGCTCAAGCGGCGCAAAATAAGGGACATCAAGTTGTTTCAGATACTTAAAGTGCCTGCTGTAGCCTCGACTAGGAAAGTCACAGGACAGAAAATAGTAATAGAGAAACTTGGCATTGAACCCCGGCTTTGGCGCCAATACCTTCACACCATCAGCACCCAACGCAAACGGCGTGTCAACATATTTAAAGGCACGGGTGTGATCGCCAAACAAAATGACTGGCAACTCACCTTTAAACGCAGCATCTGTGTCATTCGTGTACCCAGCTACCTCGTCTTGCCCTTGGTCAATAACAGACAGCGCGCCCGACAACAAATAGTCTTTCTGCTGGATTTTGATGTTGCCGCCAGTAGCGTCAACAACCGAACTAGAGAAAGGGACTGGCGAACCAAACTTCATTCTTCGAGCTCCGTCATCATCTTTTCCAGGCCCTGCACGACATTGCGATAATCACTCAACACTTCTGCAAACAACTCGCGTGGATTTTCGTCGCTGATTATTTCTGCAACGCGGGGCTTCCACTGCCTTGCACCTAGGTTGTACTCGGCCTCAGCTAGCTCTGCGCGGCTTGTCCACCAGCAGGTAGCTTCCTCACTGCTATGCGGTAGTAGCGTATTTGCTTTAAGGCCCGGTGCCGCGGTAAAGCCGCTGCTTTTATATGCATTCCACTGGACAAGCAAATCAGGGATATCGTTCTTTTCTGGAGTTTCCACACGACCCCCACTGGAAACCTTGTCCGGATCGTAGCCGTCGTTTCGCACCTCATAAAACCAAATTTTGTCTAATCTCTTGGAAGCTTCAGAGACGGGCTTGCGGAAAACAATCACCGCAGTCTTTACACCCGCATACGGCTTGAACACACCCGCTGGCAGGCTGACTACCGCTAGCAGGTCAAAGTCGTGTACTAGTTTTTTGCGCAGCTCCACATGTGCGTCGGTGGAACCAAACATCAAGCCTTCAGGTACGACCACAGCGCAGCGGCCACCGGGGGCGAGATGCTGCATCATCAACGACAGGAACAGCAATTCACTTTTCTTGCTGTTGGTCGGAAGGTCGGCGCGGATAGAATCCTTGGGTAGCTGGCCAGCAAACGGTGGATTAGCGAGAATGATTTTGTATTTTCGGCGTAGATCGTCTTCGCTTAAACCGCCCATGTCAGATAAGGAATTGGCGCGCTTTAGCCGCGCATGACGGATGCCGTGCAACACCAGGTTCATCATGGCGATACGAATCATCTGTCGGGACACGTCGGTGCCGAAAACCGAAGCCTCCAGCACATTCCAATCAGGAATTTTTTCGCCAGCGCCCTTGCGATAGGTCTGCAATTTGGGCATTTCTGCCTTCAGTTCGGCCAGCGATTTGCCCTTCTTTTCCAGCCAGTCTTCGCCATAGATGGGGTACTCGCTCACATGGTCGGAGTATTTGGCAAGCAGATGGTCTACCGCGTCGATTAGAAAACCTGCAGTGCCGCACGCTGGATCGAACATTGTGTCGCCAATATCAGGGTCCACCATCTCGACCATGAATGAACGAATCTGGCGCGGGGTACGGAACTGGCCGTTGAGCGAGCTGGAGCCAAGATGGGTGAGCAGGTACTCGAAGATGTCGCCCTTCACGTCTGGGCCAAGGCGATTGAACTCGAATCCGTCCAGTCCGTCGATAACTTCTTTCAATACATTCGGATCGACAATCTCCAGCACAGCGTCGCGGAAATAGTCCGCCACTTCTGGCTCGTCTTTCGCCAACGATGCCATGTACGGAAAAACTTCGTCGCGGATAAAATCACGAAGTTCATTGCCGCTCTTGAAACGCCATTTGTTCCAGCGGTAACGCTCGGATTGTGCTGGGAACAGCAGCTTGGCGTTACCACCGCTGGATCCCATACGGATGCGTTGCTCGCGTTGGTTCTCTTCTTCGTCCAGCAATTTGAGGAAGATCAGATAGGAAATCTGCTCGATGTAGGTGACCGGATTGGTCACGCCACCAGCCCAAAGGACATTGGTGATATGGTCGAGCTTACGGCGTAGTTCTTGGTTCATTTTGTCTTCTTGTAGTTAACGGTTGCAGGCGGTTACGCAGCGAGAACAGTCTCGTTGATTTCGTCCAGCACTGTATTGAGGCCTGTTTCACCAAACAGCTCGATTCCAATGCCTGCGGCATTGAGCAGAGAAAGTGGTGGAGAGAACAGATCATCGAGCGTGACCTTGCCTCGCACCAGGCCACGATTTTTGAGCAGGGACAGATATTGGGCTTGATCGGGTGTCAGGTTCTTACTGACCAGCCATGCGCGGAAGTTCTCCTCGACAATCTCGGGGCGCGACTTGGTCTTGATCAGACCCAACGCTTCACGAATGAAGTCTACGAGATTGCCACCCGGTTTCCGGTAGGCACGACGCAGGTTGTCCTCATTGAAGTAGCGTTGTGGCTGATTGAGACGATTAGCAAGTTGCTCCTCTTCCTGCTCGCTCAGCTCAGCGCCGGTTTTGATCTTCGCTATGACCGGGTCAGACTCGGCACCCTGTTGTATGGTCTTTTCCCACTCGGTGACGTATTCACGTTTGTCCACGCGCTCGCCATCAGGGCCTACTTCGACGTAATTGACTGCATGCAACCATTCGTCGTCCAAACCTAGTTCGATCAGTTCACGTCCGCCAGGACCAGGCGGACGAGAACGAGAACCGCCACTGCCGCCTGCCGCGCCTGTGAAAATGTCGGTATCGGAATCGTTGAAATACTCGTGGTTACCGAAGAAGTCGTAAATCACAAACTTCTGCTTGCCGATGTGCGGTGCGGTGCGAGTGCCTCGACCACGCATTTGTTGGTACAGGATGGGGCTACGCACGCGCCTGCACATAACCAGGTGCAATACTTCACGACAGTCGAAGCCGGTGTCGAGCATGCCGACACTAACGGCGATCATAGGTAGCGGCTCCCGCTTAAAGCGACGGATCATGTCGTCGGCATCGGCTACGTCGGAGGTAATGACCTCGGCGTAGCGGCCTTTATATTCCGGGTGCAGTTCATTGAGGTACAGGGCCAGACGTGCGGCGTGGTGCTTGGTAATGGCGAACACTACCGTCTTGCCGGGACCATCCTTCTGACCTGGTGCGAGTTGCTCGTAGTTGGCCCATGCCAACTTGTCGAATTCCTGCATCATTAGGCGGTTGCTGGCTTCGTTCGTCCACTTCCGCTCGAACTCGGCCGGGTCGTACTGCTGCCCTTCGACTGTCGCACCTTCGGACATCAATGTAGTGATGCCGGTTGCAAACTTGTACGGCACGAGATGACCTTCCTTGAAGGCATCCTGGATGGCATAGGAGTAGTCGGGCGCATTGTCCTTGCATTGGTAGAACTGAAAGGTATTGCGCTCGATGTACATCGCAGGGGTGGCAGTCAGGCCAATATGTAGCGCATCGAAATGCGACAGCGCAGTCTGCCAAGCACCGTAGATAGAACGGTGGCACTCATCCATCACCACTACGTCGAAGTAGCCGCTGGAAAACTCTTTTTGGCGGCCCATCATGGTCTGCAGTAGGCAGACGGTAATTTGCTTCTCCTGCTTTGCCATTCCTGGTTTTAGCCAGTAGCTGGAATGGTTGGGGAGCAGATCCTGGATGGTCTCGATGGCTTGCTTGGCCAACTGTTCGCGGTCAACCAGGAACAGCACACGCTCAGCATGGCCGGCCTGAATCAGGCGTTTCAGGTACAACGCGATAAGGTCGGTCTTGCCGCAGCCAGTGGGCAGTTCGATCAGAAAGCGGCGCTTACCTAGTTCGACTGTCCGGTCGAGGGCCTGCATGGCTTCTTTCTGGTATGGGCGCAGATTACGAGTTTCGCCCTGACGCACATACATGTCTGGAATTTCTATAGCAGCCATTGGCTGGCGCTCGGCTCGTAAGTGGACTAGCCGCTCCAAGTCGCGACGAGAATAAAAGGTGCCGATCGGGCGGGCATCGTCATTCTGGTAATCCCAGAAATAGATCAGTTCGCCATTGGTTAAAAAAATGAAAGGCGCGCCGATCCTTTTCGCATAGGGCAATGCCTGCTGCTTGGCGCTATAAGGGTTGATTGCCTGCTTCTTGGCCTCGATTACCGCCAGAGGTCGTCCACGCTGGTCGAGCAGGACGTAGTCGGCGAAGCCAAACGAACCTGGGTCGGCGGTTCGCACGCCCCCATTGGCCGTATCTGTTTCGGCTACACGAAAGAGTTCCGTCGCTGGCACTTCGGTACGCACCTGAGACTTGTCCGCCGGCGCCCAGCCAGAGGCCCGGAGCAGGTCGTCGATAAGAATGCGTGCGTCGGCTTCGGAGGATGGCAGGGTCACAGGGCTCAATTCTAATGATTGGAGTGGGAAGTTGGCTCGGAGCCCAACGCTAAGGCTGAACCCCAATACTATAACGTGCCAACTTCATCGATTGGTCATAGTAACGACTCGACGTAACCGGCAATGAGGAGTTGAGGCGGAACTTCAGGCTTGATGTCCGTCTGAAGACGCGTCCACAATAGGTAAATGCATTCAACTCCTAACTTGCTGGCTTCGCTTTACCATCATTTGCCTCGGATAGCAGAGGAAGGTGGTGATAGAGAGGAGGTTAGCGAGGCCGAGCTGATCCAAGTCCTAGCCGACCGCTCAGATATAAGTTTGGAAGTTGCCGAAGCCACCGTGGCAGTCGCAAGAAGCCTATTCCAAGCACTGTCGTTATTCGACGAACGAAGTCTGGCATTTGGTCAATGGGCCTTTGTCTCCTTTCCAGCCTCGTTGATGGCTCGTAGCGTACTAAAGGGACTCGACGCGAATGAGTTTCGATTGCTGGAACCGGGCTTCTGGGACGTTGGCGACTACCGCGTCGACAGACAACGAGCATTGATCAAGCTTTCCGAGGAACTTCGTGCCGCATTGCCTGCAGGTCTGGTGCCAATTCGACGCGTTTGGGTGTCTTGGGCGTGGCTGGCTTTGGATGATCGCTTCTTGCTCGTCCGCAGAGAAGATTCTGCTTCACAACGTGATGGTAGCCGCGGCCAATTCGTTTTTCCAGGTGGCCGGGTTTCAGCACAGGACCTGGCTTATGTGTCGCTGACTAAGCGGCTTGACTACTTCGATCCTAATCGAGAGATAGATTCAAATAGCGCGAAGCAAGCATTCATCGCTACTCTGCGTCGCGAGCTGCATGAAGAACTTGATATCTCCAGCAGCGATTTGGAAGTTCTGGAGCCGGCGCTTGAGCTCATCCATTACAACGCACTTGAAGGTGGCAAGAGCGCGTTTTCGGCGACTGAATATCGCATTCAACCATTCAAGATTTCGCTGACTAGTTCTGGAAAGACAGCCATGCTGCGGTGCTTGGCGTCGCATCCGGATCGATTCGAATGGTTTACCTTGGAGGAACTTGCCAAAGGCATCAATGCGACTGGAGCCGAAGCCTTCGTGGATGCAATCCGGCCGAATATTTCAGTGCTGGATTCCTCCACTTTCAACATTGCAGTCGGTAACTTGGCACCTATAAGCGGGGCTATTGATATTCCCGGCAGACTTAAAGAACCTTTCTCGATAGGAATCAATGGACGCGAGAAACAGATTCACATTGAACTAGATGCCGAAGACATCAGTACGCTGAATTGGCTCGCATCCGTAAGACGTGGTGAGAACGTGAGCAACTTGGCAGCAGGGGTATCCATCGCACAAGGCTGCGGCTGGGTAATTGTTGAACACGCTCCCTCACTCGCCCGACTAAAAGTTCTCGCGGCCAAGTTACAAAGCCATGGGCTGCCACTCTTAGATTTTCATGAGAGGGCTGTGCGATTAAATGTGGTGTCGCCGTACTTTTCTCCCTCCCAGCTGTCGATAGAAATTCTAGACGAACGGAGAGGAACGTCTTACCGGCTCACACTTTCACGTCGGAGCATTCGATCATTGCTTGGTGTTGCGGATGCCCGCGAAATAACAACGGATTTGCCACCAAAACTAGGAAGTGCAGTCTATGCGTTGGCTCATGGTGACCTCGCTCCGGCGCTGGACAATGTTGAAACCGTAAAACGGATGCAGCGCCATATCCGGAGCCATTTGGATGCTGTTGGAGCGCGTCTATTAGTACGGGAAGTTGATGGCGTTCCAGAACTTGCTTTTGGGAAGCGCGAGTTGGAGTAGGTATACCGAAGTTCGAACACAGTCAGAAATCTGACAGTTGATGGCAATGGAACTAATCTTCCGCGTTGACCCCTGTTAGTTTGCGAAGTGCAACAAGTTCTTCGTTCGTAATCAACTCAAACCGCGTTTTAGACTCGAACACGTTTCCAAACTCAGGACTGTATTCGAGACCGCACTTTGAGAGAAACTTCGAGTTCTGGAGCTTCAGAACTGCAGTAACGGCGTGGACACTATTCTGATCATCGGCCGGACTCGGCAATGCTGGTACGGCACCGCTGTTCGATGCGCTCGGGGATGAATCCACAGGAATAATCCCTTTGATAATTGCATCAACGTCAATGGTCGGCCGCATCTTTCGCATTGCCGCTTTAAGCCTCCTAAGGTCATTCGATTCTTGTCTCGCATGGGCCAATACAAAGCGCAACTTGGAACGAAGTGCCAAGTCTTCTACCTGATCTAAGGTTCTATCGACTTTTTCAACCAGCTTGCCTGGGTTTGCGGCGAGTTGTTCTTGCGCCCTAATTTGAACATATTCATATAGGCCAGGATCCTTACGTATTGTTAGGTCTCTCGGGCCTGTCCACTCCGATCGCGCAATTCTCGCAGTTACATCAATCGCTAACCGTGCTTCAACATACTCTTGGATTCTGATGGGAATTAGTTTTACTGGCTGTCGCCGAAAATTTACTTCAACGTCAGGCAGTCCGCGCTTAATGATGGCCAATGCTTTCCCGGATGTAATGTCATTGCACGCCTCAACTAATCGATCAAGTGTTGCGTTCCGTTGTTTTGGTCGAACAGATGCATCGGCCTCACTGCGCAACCTTTCCAGAATTCTAGAAGAAAGTGCATCACTCATTGGCATCGACCCCGATAGCATGCAAATTGGTGATGTCGGCAACTGCCAACTTCTCAAGCCACTCCTTAGCGCTTGAAATTGCACTTAATGAGGAGGTGCCACTAATCAAGGCTTCAATTTCATCATTCGGCAGTTCTTGGTCAAGAAGCAGCAATGCAAACTGATCGAGGGCTCTCTTTCTTATCGCTGGCTTGAGGCGAAAGAAGAGATCTGTCTTGTTCTCATGCCGCGCAATTTCGAGGAGCATTGCATCCCTAGACTCTCTGGCCCCAAACATAGGGACAAACCCTTCGACATGCTTAGCACCTTCAACGAGTCCGGTGAATAGGTGAAGATGATGCGTTTCTTGCAACACCAGACTGATCTTGTTGGCGGTAGGCGACATTAGGTTAGAGTTTCCTGGGGCCTCTATACCTTCCCTGCCAGGGTTGTCTTTCAGCCAGGAAAAAAGATCCCCTTCTGCTTTCTTGACATACTGAAATTGCGCCTCCCATTCTGAGAGCACATGATCAATGCTTTGTTCTCGAGATGTGATTTCTGCCTGGAGTGATCTAATCGAATCGCCTTTTTTTCGCTTAATGAAGAGCTGTTGCCTTTGGTCAGTTAGAACTGTTTGTTGTAAAATTAGCTCTGCCATCAAATTGTTTAGCTTCAGCTCAAGCCCGGCTAGAAACGCTGGTCCCGTGGCAAAGAACTTACACAAGCTGCAGGCTCTGTCCCGCCAAACCCCAGCGTCTGCACATCTCATTCCAGGACAGAATCCATCCACCATCACATCAAGTAGCGGGCTCCTTTCATCTATCATTCCCCGTAATAACGTGATTGATAGCTTTGGCAGATCAGATCGATTGAATAGGCGCTCTAAAAATTGTTCTTTTTCCTCATGGGAAAAATTCATAAGCATCTCTCTAGTAGGCCGTCGCAACTCGAATGCCTGCTGCATTGCTGCTGCTACCCGCTGATTTGTGATGTGCTCGTAGTACCACGTCATAGTAAGACTAGAGTGGCCCACTAATAGGCGAACAATTCTCGGATCTACACCCATGCTCAACAGCCTGGTAACTCCAGTCACTCGCAAGGAGTGGATGTCGTAGACGGGTTCGCCATTGGGTCGAAAGAAACTTATAGTTGTCTTATTCTGAAGGTTATATTTTTTTTCTACGTGCTTGAGTAGTGCGCGAAAATAGTCAAGCACGATTCCAGAACTCAATGGAGTATGGTCACTCCTGCCAGGGTCTCGAAAAATCGGAAACACCCAAATTGGTTCGATAGCTGCGGCACGTTCCTCTCTGGTATCTTCACGATCAGACACAGGTGCATAAATAGGGTTATATTTCCGCTGCCAGTCGATAACTCTTTGCACATTTTCTGCAATATCAAGTGGAAGCCATGGGAACGTATAGTCGCGGCCTGTTTTATTCGTGTTGATAAACATTCCGAGCCCTGGTTCATCCCTTAATGGGGAGAGCGAAATCCGCTGGATAAATGCCTGATTGCATCCACTTACTGCCGAAGAGAGTGAGTTGGGTGTTATGCGCAGCGAGGCAATGTCAAGCGAAAACTCGTCACCTTCTCCACTGTCCAGAAAGCGGCCCTGCTTGTGCCGAATCGGGATTTGAAGGAGCAGATCCATCAGTACTGCCGGCCCAGGCCACCACTCTTTATTTCCAAGTCCTGTCTCAGCATCGGTTACGAACCTGTAATCTAAAAATTCTTTTGAATGAGGATTGCACCTATCACGACTAAATTGAAAGTCATTGGCCCGATTTTCGTCAATCAGTAGATCCAGTATCTCCATATCAATGGCACGTCGTGTGCTATTGCTCGGACGCTTCTCTGAGCCTCGTTTTGCAAGCGATAACATCTGGTCACTAACAGGGCAGAGCAATCCTTCATTGCCAGATTGCGCGTTAGCGATGCTCCATACTTTTTTAAGCTGCGAGAAAACTTTCCTTTGTGTATCTTCGTTAATCTTCTCAAGCTCCATAAAGGCGCGTAAGGTCTTGCTGTCATCCTTATTTATTGTCGAAATTATCCTCGGGGTGATATCAATAACATTCTTAGGCACGTCCTCATCTTTTAGCGACGACAAGAAGTAAAGCCAAATTGAAAGTGTTGCACTTACTCTTCGTGCACTTTTTCCCGCATACGCTGGAAAATAGCTTCTAAGTTGAAAAACGTGACTTTTAAGGTTTGGACCTGGAGTGCATCCCTGTTTTCGATATTTACCTTTCGGCACGGATTTTGGGTCACTATTATCGACCCAAGACCATAATTCAGATCTTGAATCGATTACATGGCTTCTATTTTGAATCACTAAGTCACTGAGCGATTGTAATTTTGCAGGGTCAAATTTCAGAGCTTTTAGGCGCGCTTCTTCCACTTTCCAAACAGAAGTAATAATGCTGGTTTCATCGGCATATACATCCAATGACCCTCGAATATGTTTCAGACATTCGGCAGATACTCGGCCAAAAGCAATGCCGGGTGCGGCTAAATTTATAGCCAGAAGTAATAGCGAGGCCCTGTCACGAAGTCTTATGCTCTTGCTTAACAACGGATACAGCAAGTTAGCTTGAGCATCGCTTTGTCCTTGATGCTCAACCGGACGGATCCACCCATTAAGAAAGTGCCTATAGCGCAGAGGGAGTAAATCAGAGCCTCTGCCTACAATTTCATTTAGGGGGAAAAGCAATAGGCCTCGCTCAGACATCCATATTGCAAACCATGCGATTGCCAATGGCCTTCGGATCCCTCCGGTGATGGCTCCGTTTGCTCCTTTGCGAATAGGATCACGAAACCAATGTAGCAATGGCGAACAAATCTCCGATAGGAAGTCTTCACTGTTTTCACAATTTTTCATGAGCTCTACTACGCGCTCACTTGCAGCCATACGAAGCTCACTGGATGGAACGGTCCAATCCATATTCCTAATACCGGAAGACAACATTGCATTGGCTACCATTCTTTGTGTTTCAAATGGCTCATATACGATTTTCCATGCAGGAGTAATATTCCCGCCATTTTCATTCTTGAGCTTTGCTGTAAGTCCGCATGACTCAACCGCTAATGCGAGTGCAGCTGTACTGCAGTACTTTCCTGCTATTTGATGATGCTTGACTTTTTTAGTACCTACATTAACAAGATTAATTGATAGTGCCTCTGGCGAGTTCTGATTGATGATTTTGATAGGCTTTGTTGCGTTGTTGGACCCACTCCCTTTTCTTACCTCAGTTGCTGGTTGCAAAAGCAGCTTGGTAAGCTCCTGGTCGAGAGTATTTGCAAATTCATAAACCATACTCTGCATTTGTTTCCAGGGGATATTTCGCAATTGCACGAAGTGATTAGTTAGCGAACACAGGAGCTCCGGCCCCCCGTCCACAGCGGTAAATGATCGTGTATTCGTCTCGTTTCTTAACTCTATCGATATGTTTTCATTCATTGACCTATCCTCCGGCGATCATGGGCCGAAGCCAGCGCATGCTGCATTGCTTTCATGTCGAATGAGCCATAATCGTCCTGACTCGCACGAGCATAATGACCGAGGCAAATTTGAACTGCGGACTCGTCTTTTCCGCACAGAACCCTTGCCAAATCAGTATAGAAATGTCGCATGCCATGTGGATTCTGCTTGAAACGATATGGTGTTCCTCCCACGCGACGAACCGCCCGTTCAAAGGCTTTGCGAACATTTGAAAGCGACAACATTTCACCCTGGATGTCTGGCTGACGAGGATCAGTGTTGACGAAAAGGAATGGGTGTAGCTTAGATTTTGGCATTCGCGAGCGGATCTGCATTACCTCGATGATAGTTTGTTCAAAATGAAGAGCAGCATCGATGTCAGTCCAGAATATTTGTCGCATGGCGCCTTCGTTATTTGTCGGTCGAGTACCTTTGTACCCTGCCGCTTTACCTCGATATTCACCAGCTTCTGTTTCTGCCATCACCGGGCGTGGATTTAGCCCGTAATGTTTCATCAAGTAGTCTTTCCTGTTGGACGTTAGATCACCAATCTTGCCGCACCACTTAGACGCCCAAGGGTTTGCAATGACGACGAGAGGAAGATCTGTAAAGATGTCACCCTGGAACATGTGTTCTCTCCAAGTTCCAGGAAGCACGTCGCATACCCACAAGTTCATCATTTCTGAAGTACGGGGTCCGCCGAAAAAACCGAGTAGCCAAATCGCTCTAAAAGTTGGGTTTTTCTCTGCCTTTATCAGCTCCCACACAAAGTCCTTATTCATTCCACAGAAACCACTAGAACCGCCACCTTTTACTTTTCTGCCTGGCAAAGCTATTAATTCTGGTTTCTCAGATCTTTGTATTGCCAGATGGCTGAAAAAATCTGATTCGTTCAAGGCCATCAGTTTCCAGAAACTTCGCTGTGTGTTGGTGCGAGCCGGGAGCGAAAGTTTGCGACTACCTAACAGCGGTAAATAGCCAAACGCCAATTCACAATAGTCGCTAAAAAAAGCAATATTTCTCAGCTCAGCTTCCATGGCTGGCCGCGACAGAGGAGCCCAACACAAATCGGGATCGCCTTTCCAACGTTTATTGAAATACTCGACCAGAAATTTACGAAACCCTCGCTCATCAAGTGATGGCTGGCCCTTAATTACGAAGTACCGCAATAGGTGAGCAATGCTTGTCACCTGCTGCTTAATTCGCTGGTAGGGTCTTTCTAAATCGACTTGGCTGAATGCAAAAGAAAGTGCTTCAGGCAATACGTCGATGACGCCTTGGCTTTCAATCCAGATTGCTGGAGCGACCGCTCCATCTGCACGCGTAACTTCCGCGACAGTTACGCCGTCAGGTAGTGTTGCTGTTGCTAAATCATCAAAAAGCATTCTTCGTTCCACAATTCCATCCATTTAGATCATTTCTGATCCGTAGCCTAAGTCGTAACGAAGCTACTTATTGGAGAACGAGCATTGCACTTCGGACTCGTAGTAAGCAGCCTCATTTATTGAGGCGTATCTAATGGAAATAAGTAAGTCAAATTACTGACTTACTGGAATTGCAGTGTTGAATTTAACAACCAAGCCAAAAAAATCGACTCGGAACAATCTGCAAACAAATGCAGACGAGGGAACAATACCACTTGGGGATATAAATTCAACCCTAGCACTTAGAATCTTGGCAAAAATGGGTTGGAATAGTTGCTCAGGCCACATTGCCCGTAGGGGCATCTAAGTGGCATCCAATGGGTGTGCGAGTTAATCCGAATCGCCGGCGGCGACGATATTCTTCCCGAGCGCGCCGAAAAAAGTCTGGCCAAAGACCGCATCATGGCCGATGGCGATGAAGTAATTGCGCGTAATCCGGATATTATCTTTGGCTCCTGGTGCGGCAAGAAATTTCGTCCGGAAAAAGTGGCACAGCGCGAAGGCTGGTCGGCTATCAATGCAGTGAAAAACGATCAACTTTACGAAATCAAATCACCGATTATTTTGCAGCCCGGACCGGCAGCATTGACCGATGGCGTGCGGGAGATTGCCGCGCATATTCAGCGTTGGTCCGAAGGTCGGGCCTAGAAGGCCCCCTACTACAAATCGTGATACCGACAGTCTTTTGCTATCCGCGTATGCGCTGCGTGAACCACCATAAATGGCCTTCCGTTAGCGGGCTTTTCATGTCGTGTCTTTCTTGGATACTTCGGTAGTTGTTTTGAAATTATAAACAAGCGCAGTGTTAATTGTGCATGGATAGCTCTTCGGTTTCAAAAGATTGCGCTACGTTAGCCATCTGACGATAGTTGCTGGTCACCCACACTTCAATCTGGAGTACGAGCGTACTCAGTGATAGTCCAAGGCGGGTAAGTTTGTATTCCACTCGCGGTGGCACCTCGGCAAAGTCTATTCGCTGCACAATGCCATGACGCTCCAGGTCGCGCAGGGTCTTTGTCAGCATCTTCTGGGAAATCCCATCAATTTTTCGCTTGAGAACCCCGGTGCGAATGGGTCCTTCGCGCAGTAAACACAGAACCAGCATTGCCCATTTGCTGCCAATTAAATCGAGAATGTCACGCGAAGGGCAGCTCGCGTTATATAGATTTGCTTTTTTTGTTGCCATTTTCGCCTCACAGGTACCAAAAGGTGCGTACTTAACTTATTGATAGTATCAGTTTAGTCTTTGCGGCGTTGCAAGTCAGCATTTGGATTCGTTAGTGGGTTCTGGCTTGCGGCAGTACATTTTTCAATCCCTTTCACCTCACTCGGCGTGTCTGTTATCGCTGCGGGACTTACAAACCAGAGAAGGAACTATCCATGAAACTTTATTATTCCCCCGGCGCCTGTTCGCTTGCACCCCACATCGTACTGCGTGAAACCGGTCTGCCTTTCGAGTTAAAACGTGTCGATAACAGTACCCACAAAACCGCCGACGGCGTGGATTTTTACAGTATCAACCCGAAAGGCTATGTGCCGGTACTCGAGCTCGACAATGGAGAACGTTTAACTGAAGGTCCGATTATTGCGCAGTACTTAAGCGACCTAGCTGGCAAGGAAGAGCTGATGCCTGCCGCAGGCACGATTGCACGTTACCGCGTGCTCGAATGGCAGAACTACATCACGTCGGAGTTGCATAAGTCGTTTACGCCACTTTTCAATCCGGCTTTCGACGCTAACGCAAAAGACATTCATGCCGCTGCGTTGTACAAAAAATTCGAATGGGTATCGAGCGAGCTCGCCGGAAAAAAATATCTGACCGGTAATACCTTTACAGCGGCTGATGCTTATTTGTTTACGGTGGCAGGTTGGGCGAAGTACGTAAAACTCGATCTGACAAAACTGGATAACTTGCAGCAGTACTTGCAGCTCATTGCGACGCGCGAGACGGTTAAAGCTGCGATGCATGCCGAAGGTCTGGTGTGAGTTAACCAATAGTTTTCCAGTGAGTAAATCGCAAATAGAAGGACATCGAACATGTGGAAGAATACGAGCATTACCCGACAATTTGGCTTGGCAGCACCGATAATCCAGGGGCCATTTGGCAGTGGCTTGTCTTCGGTTGAGCTCGTCGTTGCTGTATGCGAATCGGGAATGTTGGGCTCCTTTGGAGTCCATCATCTCGATGGCAATGGTATTCGTGAGGTCGCCCAACAGATTCGTGCTCGGACCGACAAGCCCTTCGCATTGAACTTGTGGATTCCACTGCACGACAGCGAGGAACCGCAACTGAGTGATGCTCAGTTCAATGAAACTCGCGAAATAATGCGACCTTATTTCGAGCAACTGAATATCCCTTTGCCAACGCGGCCGGAGCGCTTTGGGCCGAGCTACGAAGAACAAGTGCAAGCCGTGCTTGAAGTACGGCCCGCGGTTTTCAGTTTTGTCTTTGGCGTGCCATCGTCTGAAGTGCTTAGGGAATGTCGTGAACGCGAAATTGTGACTATTGCTACAGCCACCACTCCGGCAGAGGCCATACTGCTAGAGCAATCGGGCGTAGACATGATTGTGGCGACCGGATTTGAAGCCGGTGGCCATCGAGTTTCTTTTCTAAAACCGGCCGAAGAGTGCCTTACCGGTACCTTGGCATTGATTCCGCAAGTGGTGGATGCGGTCAAGCTGCCGGTAATTGCCGCCGGCGGCATTGCCGATGGGCGCGGGATTGCGGCCGCGCTATTGCTTGGAGCGCAGGCCGTGCAGATAGGCACGGCATTTCTTGCTTGCGAGGAATCTTCTGCTTCGCCAATGCATCGTGAAAAACTTTTCAGTACGAGCGCCTCCAACACGGCACTGACGCGTGCCTTCACCGGTCGTTTGGCGAGAGGTATTCGTAATCGGTTTATCGATGAAATGAAACTACACGAGCACCAGTTTTCACAATACCCGGTGCAAGCCTGGTTCATAGCGCAGCTCAAGGCTGCAGCCACGAAAGAGAATCGCAGTGACCTTGTTCCCTTATGGTCAGGTCAATCAGCGCCGTTACTCCGACATAGAAAAGCTGCGGATCTTATCCAAGCACTAGTCGAACAGACTTCAGCCCAACTTGGCCGTATGCAAAATTAATTCCAGTCTCGGCGACTCAACCAGATACATGAAATAGTAAAGACAATTAATCCGCCCACCAATCCAGTGCTGGTCGCCTGCAGTGCTCGCGACGGGTCCGAGGCCAGAATATTTGTCGGCAATAACCAGGGAAAATAAATGCCTGCTTTTGCACTTGTCGCAACTAGCGCCACAAATGTGCCGCCAATGCCCACTACTACCGGCACTGCGAAACTGCGGAATGCCATGGCGACAGTAAATTGAATGGCTATTACCAATATCCCTGCAAACCACATTTTTGTCAGCAGGTTAGCCAGAAGCAGGGCTGGCACTTCGCCGATCAATTGCTTCTCCGGAACCATTGCACCAAACAACAGCCCACTGCCAAGCAAGGCGAACCATAGCAGCACCGATATCAGCGCCATGAGTGCGATGGCGAGAATGGCTTTGGCCGCGAACACCATCCATTTGGGATAAGGCAGCGCCAGCACATGAGACCAGCCGGCGGGCCCGTGCTCGATCTGTGCGAGTAATGCAGTGAGTGCTGTCGCAGTCATCGGAAGCAAAAAATAAGCCCAAATGGCGCCGCCCCCCATGACGAACATGGGCCATTCGGGAGCGTTCTTGGCGTTGAGCAATAAGACCAATTGCATCACGAACATCATGCTGGGAATGCCCAACACAAGCAGTAAAATTAGCGAGCGTTTAAGTTTTATCGTTTCGGTAATTAGCAGGCGAGTGATCTTCATGAAATGACCTCCGATGAACCTGTAAGCTGGAGAAATAGCGATTCCAGATTAGGGCGTTCAACCCGAAACCCGCTTATGGGAATACCTGCGTTAACTAGGCCTGTTAGAAGCAATGTTCGGTCGTTGATATTAAGGTCGCGATGCACGCGAACGTCTTGTTTGTTCATTTCGAAATCAATATCAACATCGACATTGTGTTCCGCGAGATGGCGCTGAATGTCTTTAGGTTGACTGGTCTCAATAATGATTTGGGGCCGGGCACGTGCTTGCAACACCGCTAGCCGATCTTGAAAAACCAGTTTTCCGTTTGCAATGAGTGCGCAATGGTCGGCCATCTGCTCGATCTCGGAAAGCAAATGGCTGGATAGCAATACGCTGGTTCCAAAACGGCTCGGTAATTCGCGAATTAGATTTCGCATTTGAGCAATGCCGGCGGGGTCTAGTCCGTTCGTTGGCTCATCGAGAATCAATAGTCGTGGCTCGCCGACAAGCGCACGGGCGAGAGCCAGGCGTTGCCGCATTCCCAGAGAATAGGTTTTTACGGTGCGATCGGCAGCATTTGTCAGTCCGACTAGTTCGATAAGATATGCAACGGCTGACAAAGGCCTGCGCAATAACTTTGCCGTGATGGCCATAGTTTCTGTACCGGTAAGATGAGGATAAAGCGCCGGGCTTTCGACAATGGCACCGACGCCAGTCAGTGCTTGTTCGCGATCTCTACGCATGTCGTGACCATTGACCACGATGTTTCCTGATGTCGGCTTAATCAACCCGAGTAGCATTCGGATAGTGGTCGTCTTCCCGGCGCCGTTGGGGCCCAGGAAACCGAACACGGCGCCCTGTGGAACTGCAAGGTCGATGGCATCAACAGCCGTGACGCCCTGGAAGCGACGTGTAAGCTGATCGGTTTGCAACGCATAAGTCATTTGATTTGCTCCGGTCACCGTTATGTCTAAAGATGGCCTTAAATAGTAAGGGGACTTGCTTGCACGATATCGATGGCTCTAATGAGCCGCTCTATACTTTTATCTGCAACGACCCGAAACACTTAATCTGGATTAGTTTTCTTGGTCGATGCAACACGAAATCCGATAAGCAATAGCGACGAAAATAATACGATCTTCGCTACACGCTGAACGGCTCCACGCCACATTTCTAGCTGCGGAGTGCCCATCAGAAAAAGTGCAAAAATGCTCATTGCACCCGCCACCCGAAAAAACCTGCGTAGCGAGATGTTATGAATAGTGCTGGCGAACATTAACAAGCCGATACCACCAGCGCCATATCCCATAAGTCCTAGCAGATTGCGTATTGCTTGGCGCTCCGAGCCGGAAGCGGGGCAAGCAAGATCGCAACGAAAAAAGGCAGCACCGATATAGGACACGGCAATTCCAAGCAGTAGCCAATAACCAGCGCGTGCACTGCCTTTCATTGTTACAAAAGGCGACACTAGAAATAGGAAGATAAGTATCAGTAAACCGATTGGCAGGAAGCCCGCAAAGCTCACTATCTCGCCGTGAGGCATACCGAAAGCACCGAGTTCGCTGATATAACTTTTTGTATGGGAATAGTTCGGTACTAACGCACCTGCCAACAGAGTGACCGCCAAAGCAAGCGCGGCGGCAATGGATATCAGAACTTTGCTAATGCTTAAACGCGTCATGGTGTAACTGGTTGCCAATCACTTTGCCTAGCACTTCGTAGCACGAATGCTGCGATTGCGTACCAGCCGAGAAAAACGGCAAAACTTATACGCTGCCACAGGCCGGGTAGACTGGAGTCGGGCCCTAGCATTCGGTAAACCGTAAGTGCAGTTAGACCGATAAATGCAAAAATGCTGATTATTGCGAGTGCACGGAAGGGACCTTTTCGATAGCGCTGAAAAATACTGATCATGGCCCAAAGCCAGGGTATTGGGACCAGCATGACGAAGACGAGGTGTACCATCGTGTAGCTTGATTCCCGATCTGGATCGCCGTCTGCGCGCATCGCGATGGGTAAGGCGGTCAAGGCAAAAAATAAAGCAGTAATAAGCAGAGCTTTGTAACCTGCAGCCTGTTCACCGACGATAGAGCGATAGCCCACGGCAAACATGGCCATCAATAATCCGGTGCCGATAAAACCGAAGGAATTCATTACCAGCATATAAGGTGCACCAATGGCGCCCAGTTCACTAATGGCTTTATGTGCATGCTGATATTCCGGCCGGAGTGCCGCCAGACCGATGACCAGCAATGAAAACCAGCCAAGGCGATTAAGCCTGCCCATACCCAGTGTTGGCGGTTTTCGTTTCGCATACAGCATCTCAAATTAGTTAGTTAGGCTAACTATATTGTTATGTGTTATATAATGCAAGCATGACAACCCCATCACTAGATGTCTTATCGGAAGAACTGGTACTGATCTCGATCAAACTGGTCCGACGACTGCGCGGGCTCGACCCGACGCCGGCACTTTCGCCTGCGGAATCATCGGCTTTGGCGGTGCTGGTTTTTGCCGGTGAAATTACTATGGGTGAATTGGCGGGCTATGAAGGGGTGAAAGCGCCGACTATGACGCGCTTGGTACAGAACCTGGAACAGCGTGGCGTCATCAAACGAATTAAAGACGAGAAAGACGCACGCATATTTCGACTCGGCGTCACTTCGATGGGTCGCAAGTTATTTACGGCGGGTCAAAAACGCCGTTTGCAGCCGTTGATCAAGCTACTAGATTCGCTAGATTTACCCGAGAGAACTAAGTTAATGGCGGCGTTACCGGTGTTGCGAAAAATTGCCGAGGTAGGTGAGCAAGAGCGAATAATTGCCAAACAGTAATGCTGTAGGGGCTTAGCTAGCAGGCCCCTACAATTGTTATTACAAATTAAATATCGCGACAAGATTATTTCTTGTTGACCTGTTTGCAATTCTCGAGCCAGACCATTTTCTTGATATTGTCGTAGCGATAGAAGGTACCAATGAATTTCACTGATTGGCCTTGTCTCATGGTTAGCACCCATGCCAATTGATTTGGCCGAAACAGGCAGGCGACCCCAACACGGAATGGTGCATCGCCGGGTATCGTTATCATTCCTGGGCCGTACTGCTCGGGAATGGCAAACGAAACATTGTAGTCTTCACCATCTTCCTGGATGTAATCAATTTTGCCTTTCAACGAGTACGAGCGACCTTTATGGCGGGCATTGACGGCAACGGCATTCTTCTTGGCTTCGTTGGCAATTTCGCGCGAAAAGACATAGACATCGCGATTGGTGGTGTCGGCCACATTTTGCGTCTTGGAACCTTTGTTGCCAGCTAGTTTGCCTTCTTTGCCGCCTTTCACTTGTACCAATAATTTGCAGAGAAAGGTTTTAATTTCATCGCCTTTTGCGAACACACCTTTCTCGGGTTTTACCGTCATATCCACATTGGCAGTAGTGCCTTCTGTACTAAATGTAATGATGACAGGAATAGGCCGTGTGGTACTGGCGCCGCGTTGTTCAACCAGCATGATGCCTGATTCTGCATCTTCAGTAATCACATCCATTTTTTCACTAATCATGATGCCGCGTATTTGGCCCATGCCATCTTTCATGGAAAGATTGGGTACCGACACCGAGCTGTTATAGACATTGCCCTTGAACATATTGCCCGATTTGGTGTAGTTGTCTTCGCATTGACCGGCAAAGATTGGACTGGATAATGCCAGCAGCAAAGAAGCGAGAATAGTTTTTCGCATTACAACCTCATGATGGATTTACGTGGGGGGCCAGAAAAAATGGAAATCGCAGTGCAATGCTAGCCGACTCATTATCTCAACGCCAATGATAATTAGTATCCGGCAACTCGCTACATACTGATGTTGAGCTAAATCACTCTAAAACTTTCAACCCCATTTGTGCGAGTAGGGAGGTCATTTGTCCGGCTTGTATGGCTTGTTCGCTTGAGGCATTGCCTTGTTCTGCGCGTTTGGCGACGCCTTGCGCAATGGCGGCAAGGCGAAAAAAACTGAAGGCCAAAACGAACGGCCAATCTTCGGGAATATCACGCCCGCTAAGTTCGGCATAACGCTGCAATATTTTTTCCTCGCTAGGGATACCGAGGTCTTTGCGATTCAATCCGGCCAATCCGGGCAGGGCAGGGTTGCGCGGCAAACGCAAGGCCATACAAAAATAACCCAAGTCCGAAAGCGGATGGCCGAGTGTTGATAACTCCCAATCAACGACGGCAGCTATTTCTGTCTTGTTCTTGATGAACATCAAATTGTCGATTCGAAAATCGCCATGCACTAAAGCAATACTGC
This sequence comes from Arenimonas sp., assembly GCA_043754555.1. Lineage (GTDB taxonomy): Bacteria > Pseudomonadota > Gammaproteobacteria > Xanthomonadales > Xanthomonadaceae > Arenimonas. The sequence continues at coordinate 44,705 of JAYUUM010000067.1, forward strand.
CATCATCATCGGGGCAGCGAAGTGGCAGTTGTTCAATCAGGGTGTTCATGGCGTCGATATCATCGGTTTCTGCGGCCCGATATTGTTCTGACCAACGCGCTATTTGCCTGGAAAAATAATTGCCGGGTTTTCCGTAATCACTCAAGCCGGCCGATTCGATATTGATGGAATGCAATGCGGCCATTGTTTCTAAAATCGCGTCATAGTAGCTACCACGTTGGGCGGTACTAAAATCGGCAAATGAGGGGTCCCAGAAAATATCGCCCTCAATAAACTCCATCAGATAGAACATGGACCCGATAATTGTGTCGTCTTTACATAGGTGGTAGGGCTGGGCGACCGGCACCTTGCTACCGTGCAATGCCATTATCACCCGAAACTCGCGATCCACGGCATGCGCGGAGGCTAATAATTTTCCTGGTGGTTTACGGCGCAGCACATAATTGCCGCTTTGTGCTTGCAATAAATACGTCGGGTTACTTTGACCGCCCTTGAATTTTGTTGATGTCAGCGGCCCTCGAAAACCATCGAGATGTTTTTCGAGATAGATGGCAAGTATTTCATCGTCGAGGTCGAGAGTAGTCATTGGGGATCTCTAAGTGTTATTTTCTGAAGCTATCGTATTTCTGTAAATCAATCACGGCTGAAGCCGCTCCCACAAAATCGCTTCACACAAGAGTTTTAGGGCTTTAGCATCGAACGTGCAAGTGCGGCGATATGTACCTCGTCCGGACCATCTGCCAATCGCAGGCAGCGCGCGCCAACAAAGGCGTGAGCGAGGAAAGGGTCTTGCAGTCCACCGGCACCATGCATCTGAATCGCGCGGTCAATTACATTGCAGGCCATGCGCGGCGCGATGATTTTAATCATGCCAATTTCGTCTTTCGCGGTCTTGTTATTGCCTTGATCAAGCATGGCGGCGGCATTCAAGGTTAATAAGCGCGCTTGCTCGATTTCGCAGCGTGACAACGCAATGGCCTCTTGTGCCATGCCTTGCGCGCCGAGTGGTTTGCCAAATGCCACACGTGTTTGCGCGCGATGAATCATCATTTCCAAAGCACGTTGCGCCAGTCCAATCAATCGCATGCAGTGGTGAATTCGGCCCGGTCCCAGCCTTGCTTGCGCAAGTGCAAAACCGCTGCCTTCGGTCTGGACTAAATTTTCTTTCGGCACGCGGACGTTATCGAAATTTAATTCGACATGGCCACTAGGCGCATCATCAAAACCGAAAGCTTCCAGCGCACGTACGACATGCAAACCGGCGGTGTCCATCGGCACTAATATCATGGAATGTTGGGAATGTTTGTCGGCTTCGGGATTGGCGACGCCCATCACGATCAAAATTTTGCAACGTGGATCGCCGGCGCCTGTAATCCACCATTTGCGACCATTCAACACATAGTGCTCACCATCAGGGTGAATACGTAAAGCAATATTGGTGGCATCGGAGGAAGCAACATCGGGTTCGGTCATCGCAAAGCCTGATCGAATGTCGCCACTGAGTAGTGGCGTCAACCACATCGCTTTTTGCTCGGCGCTGGCAAAATGCGCCAGCAGTTCCATATTGCCGGTATCGGGTGCATTGCAATTGAATACTTCCGATGCCCACAACACACGGCCCATTTGTTCTGCCAATGGCGCGTAATCAAGATTGGATAAACCTGCGCCAAGATTGGGCTCATGTTTTTGTGGGGGAAGAAATAAATTCCAGAGCCCGGCTTTTTTTGCTTCTTTTTTCAGGCTTTCAATGACGGGTGCTGTGGTCCAGCGCTTCGCCGTATCGGCATCCCAGGCCGCGACTTCTTTTTCAGCCGGATAGACCTGCGCTGCCATGAAATCAGTTAGCTGTTGTTGAAGTTCAACGGCACGCGCTGAAAAATTGACTCCCGCACGGATGCCTGCTGCAGCAGGGCCACGACCCGGTCGACC
>JAYUUM010000068.1:0-4703 GCA_043754555.1 Arenimonas sp.
CGTTACCGTCGTAATTCACTCGAACAAAGTGATATCAGTTTCAGAATTCCGGTTAAGCAATCTTGGAACCTGATTGGCCGCTGGAATTACTCGCTGCAAGGCGAAGGCCGCAATCTAGAAACCCTGCTGGGTGTCGAGTGGAAAAGCTGCTGTGTCGCCCTGCGAGTGGTTGGCCGCGAATATGTGAGAAGTTTTGCCGACCAATCGAACTTTGGGCTCTATGTCGAACTCGAATTGAACGGCCTAGGCAGCTTTGGTCGCAACACGGAAGCCCTGCTGGATAATGCTATTCTAGGTTATTCCCAATAAAATTAATCATGAATTACCTGTTTATGGCCGGTTTTTACCTGTGCATAAACGCTGACGGAGTTTGAAACACATGAAACATAAGCTTTCCGGTTTGTTATTGGCCCTGTCACTGGGCTTAACGAGCAACGCCCTCCTGGCCCAGGATCAAGCGGTCACCAGCGTTGATGGCATCGCTGCCATTGTCGATGAAGACGTTATTTTGAACACCGAAGTACAGCGAGCGGTCAATAACGTCAAGACGCAATATGCAAAACAGCCTGGGCAATTGCCACCCGAAGACATTCTTCGCAAACAAGTGCTTGAACGCCTTATTTTGTTGCGCCTGCAAGTTGAACGCGCCAATAGCAGCGGCATCCGAGTTTCAGACAATGAAGTCAATCAAGCCGTACAAAATATTGCCAATCAAAATAAAATTACGCTCGACCAGCTTCGTTCACAGATTAGTAGCGAAGGTTTGAGTTATGAAGAATTCCGTAACAATTTGAAAGATGAAATTACCGTTCAGCGCATGCGTCAAAGCTATGTACAAAGCCGCGTGCAAGTGTCCGACACCGAAATTGACCAACTGTTATCGGTACGCGAAGTCGGCGGTCCGGAAGTCCGGCTTGCCAATATTCTGGTTGCTCTACCCGATGGTGCGACGCCAGAACAGTTAGCAAAAGCACAGGAAAAAATCACTCGCATTAAAGCTTTACTTGATAAAGGCGAAATGGATTTTAGTTCTGCCGCCATTCGTTACTCGGACTCACAAAATGCTTTGGAAGGCGGTGAAATTGGCTGGCGTACGGTGGATTCCATTCCGCCGGCTTTCGTGAACATGATTCGCGAAATGAAAGCAGGCGATGTCACCAATCCGGTACGAGGTCCAAGTGGTTTTCAGTTAATTAAATTAATTGAAACCCGCGCCCAAGAAAAACAAATGGCGACGCAATATCATTCACTGGGCATCATGATTGCCACTAAACCCGGCCAAAATAATGAAGCCGCACGTCAAAAAGCAGAAGACTTGCGAGCACGTATTATTGCTGGCGAAGATTTTGCCAAATTGGCCCGCGAAAACTCGACCGAAGAAATGAACGCCAGCAAAGGTGGCGACATGGGTTGGTTTGCATTGTCTCAATGGGGTCAAGGCATCGCGACCAAATTAGAAGCACTAAAAGACGGCGAAATTTCCGAAGTATTTATGAGTGACGTGGGCTGGCATTTTATTAAACGCTTGGGCACCCGTAATCAAGATATGACGGATGAAAACCGCCGCAATCAAGCGCGCCAGATGATTGCGCAACGTAAGTCTGAAGACGAATACGAACGCTTCCTTCGCCAATTGCGTAACGATGCTTACATCGAGTCACGCATCGGCGGCAGCTAAGCCAGTCATGAATACTCGCCTGGCGCTAGTGGCAGGCGAACCGGCTGGTATTGGTCCAGAATGCTGCGTTCGCATTGCGCAATCGCCGCATTCGGCGAATTTAATTGCCATTGCCGACCCCACAACACTTTACCTCGCAGCGGAAGCCTTAAGGCTTCCCTTGCGCTTGGTGGACGCAGACCAAAAAGCCAATCCCGGTGAATTAGCCATTCTGCCGATGCCGCAAAAAACTGCGACGGTTTTTGGCGAGGCTGATCCACGCAATGCCGAGTTTGTAATCGCAAGTTTATTGCGAGCTGCGAAAGGCTGCATTGACGGCCAATTCCATGGCATGGTCACCGGCCCGGTGAATAAGGCAGTGATAAATGCTGGCGGTATTGTCTATACCGGCACGACCGAATTACTGGCCGAACATGCACAGTGCGACGTCGTAATGATGCTGGCTAATCCGCAAATGCGAGTGGCTTTGGCGACTACACATTTGGCTTTACGGCATGTTCCCGATGCGATCACGCTACAAAGTCTGAAGAAAACTTTGGAAATTTTGCATCTAAGTTTGCAAAAACAATTTGCAATCGAAAATCCGCGCATCGCCGTATTGGGTTTAAATCCACACGCCGGTGAAAACGGAATTCTGGGTCACGAAGAAATCGAAATTATTGAACCATGCTTGCAGCAACTTCGTGAACTGGGTATGGACTTAGTTGGACCACTTCCAGCCGACACCGCTTTTCTGCCGCAAAAACTGGCTCACTTCGATGCCGTATTGGCGATGTATCACGACCAGGGTCTGCCCGTGCTTAAACATGCGGGCTTCGAGCATGCCGTCAATATAACCTTGGGCCTGCCCTATCCGCGCGTTGCGGTTGATCACGGCACCGCCTTGGAATTAGCTGGCAAAGGCATGGCCGATGCCAGCAGCCTATTGGCTGCCGTGACACAATGCACTTGGCTGGCCAATTCACGGACTGCAAAATAAAGGCACTCGGAAAATGTTTAAAGATCCGCCTAAAAAAAATCTCGGCCAGCATTTCCTTACCGACCAAGACATCATCAGTAAAATTGTGCTCGCCGTAAAACCGGCCGCCGATGATTTTCTGGTGGAAATTGGTCCCGGCCAGGGCGCAATTACTTTTCCACTATTAAAAAAACACTGGTCGCTGACAGTCATTGAATTTGACCGCGATTTGATAACGCCCTTGATGGAATCGGCCGAAGGCATGGGCGATCTGACCATCATTCACAAAGACGTATTGAAAGTGGATTTCACAAAATTGGCGGCTGATCGCCCCGCCCTGCGTCTGGTCGGCAATTTGCCGTACAACATATCGACACCGATTTTATTTCATGTGCTGGAACATGCTCCGGTCGTACGCGACATGCATTTCATGCTGCAAAAAGAAGTAATCGACCGTATGGCCGCAGAGCCTGGCAGCAAAGTGTATGGTCGCCTCACGGTCATGTTGCAAGCTCGCTGCGAAGTCACACCGCTATTTATGGTGCCGCCGCATGCGTTCCGTCCGCCGCCGAAAGTGGATTCGGCTGTCGTGCGTCTAGTCCCGTTGGCAGCCGACAAGATCCATATTAAAGATACGGCTTTATTTGAAAATCTCGTGCGCGACGCCTTCGGGCAACGCCGTAAAACCATTCGCAATGCCATGCAGGCATTGGCGACAAGTGACGACATCGAAGCCGTTGGTCTGCGACCAGACGCGCGCGCGGAACAACTACCTGTTACTGATTTTATTAAATTAGCTAACTTTTTGGCATCAAAATCACCGGCGACCACGTAAACTAAAGCCATGACAGTTAAGCATCAAATCGCCATTACCGTAAAAACCCGTTTTCTGGATGAACAATCCGAACCTGAGCGTGCGCGCTTTGTTTTTTCCTACACCATTCGTATCGAGAATCAGGGCCAAGTACCGGCACAATTAATGAGTCGGCATTGGGTCATTACCGACGAGCTGGGCAAAGTGCAGGAAGTGCATGGCGAAGGCGTTGTCGGCGAACAACCGCATTTGCATCCGGGCGAATCGTTTGAATACACCTCCGGAGCTGTGTTGGAAACGGCTGTAGGCACCATGCAGGGCAGTTATCAAATGCAGGCTGATGATGGTTTGCAATTCGATGCCACCATCGCACCGTTCACGCTTTGCATACCCAGGACTTTGCATTAATGGCTACCTACGCCATCGGTGACGTGCAAGGTTGCTACGACGCGTTACAGCGTCTTTTAGAACGCATTAAATTCGACCCTGCAAGCGACCGACTCTGGTTTTGTGGTGACTTGGTCAATCGCGGCGGTCAATCGCTGGAAACCCTGCGACTAATTTATTCGCTGAAAATCCATAGCACCATTGTTCTGGGCAATCATGATTTGTCCCTGTTATCGATAGCGCAACGGCGCGAAGAAGATCAACGCAAGGTCAACCCAGATTTACAACGGGTTTTATTTGCCGATGACAAAGACATCTTGATTGACTGGTTAAGAATGCAAAAACTTTTGCATGTTGATCGCTCGCTTGGTTTTGCGATGGTCCATGCCGGTATCGCACCCAAATGGACATTAAAAATTGCCGAAGCCAGAGCGCAAGAAGTTGAGTCACGCCTGCATAGCGACGGTTACCGTAAAATTTTCAAAAATATGTATGGTGACAAACCGGTTTGGTCGCCTAAATTAACCGGCCCTGATCGTGACCGCGCCATTATCAATGTGTTTACCCGTCTGCGTTACTGCACACCCTCTGGCCGAATCGTTTTTGAAGATAAAGGCCGACCGGGCACTCAAAAACCCGGTAGCTACCCCTGGTTTGAAGTCCCCGGACATACCGCACGCGAACTGCCACTGATATTCGGACACTGGTCAACGCTGGGATTATTCATGGGTCTTGGCGTTTACGGTATTGATACCGGCGCCGTCTGGGGCGGCCGATTAACCGCGCTCGAATTAGGACCTGAACTTCGGCTTCATCAGGTCACGGGCCGTGAAGTCAGCAAAACAGAAGTCAGACAACAAGCTTGA
>JAYUUM010000069.1:0-14319 GCA_043754555.1 Arenimonas sp.
TTTTTCGCGCCTGACGGACGCTCCCACGGTTCTATTTTATGTTGCACTGAAAATCCAGACTAATTTATTGTCGGACTAAAATGTTCAAAACCTTTTTTCTCAAGTTCGAACAAAGCGCCATTTTCGTCGAAGCACTTCAACTCTGAGCCATTGACGACGTGACCTATCACGGTGCCCACCACATCGCATTCGACAAGAGCTTGTTCAATTGCCAGACTTTGATACGCGGGCGCTGTAAAACATAATTCATAATCGTCGCCACCGCCCAGTTGCAATCGATAGCGTTGTTGATCATCTGGAAAGTGATCGAGTAAGGGTTTCGACATCGGGACTCGACAAATTTCGATTTCAGCGCCCTGCTTGCTGGCATGCAGAATATGCGAAAGGTCGGCCATCAGGCCGTCGCTAATATCTATGGCGGCATTGGCAATGCCGCGCAAGGCAATGCCGACATTTACCCGTGGCGTTGGCCGGTCAAGTCGATGACGTAATTTTGCCGATTGCAGGCCCTGTGCTCTCCATTGCGCAAGGCCACCTGCGGCATCGCCAATCGAACCCGTAACCCAGATTTCGTCACCTGTTTTTGCTGCATCGCGACGTAGCGCTTGATCCTTCGGAACAAATCCCTGCACTGTAATCGTGACTGAAAGGGGTCCCTGTGTAGTATCGCCACCAATCAATTGAACGCCATGTTCATCGGCCAATTCAAAAAAACCATCAAGAAATTTTTCCAACCAATCGGTATCCGTCGTCGGCAAACTAATAGCGAGACTCGCCCAAGCTGGTGTTGCACCCATGGCGGCAAGATCACTTAAATTCACGGCCAATGCTTTGTAGCCAATATCTTCGGGCGCGGTATCTTCCGGAAAATGCACGCCACTATTTAAAGTGTCCGTAGTAACGACCAAATATTGATCAGTCGGCACGTTCAACAAAGCCGCATCATCACCTATACCAAGCACTACATCGTTACGCGATTTAACGCGTTGTTTGATGCGATCAATAAGGGCGAATTCGCCAGACATCCTTGCGCTTACCGCTTCTGCTGCATTTCCGTGGCACGCCAATCGGCAGCGGCTTTATCCAGCACGCCGTTGACATAAGTGTGGCCTTGATCGGCACCAAATCGTTTTGAAGTTTCAATCGCCTCATTAATCACCACGCGATAAGGCACGTCCGGGCGATGACGCAATTCGTATGCGGCAATCAACAATACTGCGCGTTCAATTGGGTCCACTTGCACCAAAGTACGATCAAGATATTTTACTAATTCAAGATCAAGCTCATCATGATGCTCGGCAACGCCACGCACCAAATCTTCAAAGTATTGAAGATCGGCAATTTCCATGTCCTGTTCATTCTCGAATTGCTCAATGACCTTGTTAATCGGCGAGTTAGACATCTGCCAGGCATAGACTGCTTGCAAGGCGCGACGACGCGAACGCGAACGTGCGGCGGGATCAATACCATCAGTGCGAGCGTGTTTCATTATGCTTTCTCAATAATCTTGTTTAACAAGTTTGCCATCTCCAGCGCCGCAAGTGCGACTTCTTCGCCTTTATTACCCGACGAGCCACCCGCACGTGCCTGCGCGTGGGCGTAATCTTCGACCGCCAGTACGCCATTGCAGACCGGAATATTGAATTTCAATGCCACATCCATCAAGCCACGTGCGCATTGGTCGGCCACGTGTTCATAATGGCGGGTGTCGCCACGTACCACGCAACCGAGCGCAATAATGGCGTGATATTTTTTTGTCATTGCCAAGGCATTCGCCGCGATCGGGATCTCCCAGGCACCGGGCACTCGCACCACATCGACCTGCTCATCGCTTAAACCATGCTGCTTCAAACAGGCGCGTGCCCCGACCACCAAAGTATCGGTGATGCTCGGATTCCAGCGACTCGCGAGCACCGCAATTTTGTGCTCCGTATTAATGCGTAGATCGGCTTCAATCAGGGACATGAATTACGTAACTCCATACTTCTATGTTGACTGCACAAAAACAAACGTCATTCCGCGCAGGCGGGAATGACAGATTTTTATTTAACAGGTTCGTAGTTTAACCGCGCGGGCTGACATACTCGATAACTTCAAGTCCGAAGCCTGCCAGAGCCACTTGCCGCCTCGGTGTGCCGAGCACACGCAGCCTGGAAAGCCCGAGGTCAGCAAGAATTTGCGCGCCTGCGCCGTTCTGTCGCCATTGTTTGATCTTGGTAGCAGCGTGGCCGTCTTGTTCGGTAATTTGCGCCAATAATTGTTCGGAGCTAATCGGCTCGGACAGCACGACCAGAACGCCAGCGTTTTCTTTAGCAATCGTAGCCATTGCCTGATGTGCACTCATCGACAAATCGTCACGTTGCCAATGCAGAACATCACTCAATGGATTCTTGACATGCACGCGCACCAGCGTTGATGCATCGGTGCTAACGTCGCCACGCACCAAAGCGAAATGAATATCACGGCTGATCTTATCGCGATACGTTACTAGATTAAATTCGCCGTGCTCGGTGTTAATCACCCGCGCATCAACGCGCTCCACGGTATGTTCGGTATTCAAGCGGTAACGAATCAATTCTTCGATACTGCAAATTAACAAGCCGTGCTCTCGGGCAAATACTTCCAGTTCCGGACGCCGCGCCATGCTGCCATCACTGTTTAAAATCTCGACCAGTACGCCAGCGGGTTCTAATCCTGCGAGCAAGGATAAATCAGCAGCAGCTTCGGTATGACCACTGCGGGTCAGCACGCCGCCGGCTTGCGCCATAAGCGGAAAAATATGACCCGGCTGCGTGATGTTTTGTGGCTTGGCATCGGGCTTAACTGCCGTGCGAATCGTGTGGGCACGGTCGTAAGCAGAAATACCGGTAGTCACGCCTTCTGAAGCTTCAATACTGACCGTAAAATTGGTTTGATAGGGCGAGCGGTTGTCGGTCACCATCAATGGTAATTGCAATTGTTCGCAGCGTTGCTTGGTCAATGATAAACAGACAAGCCCGCGCGCATGCGTCACCATGAAGTTGATGTCCGAGGGTCGCACAAGTTCGGCCGCCATAATCAGGTCGCCTTCATTCTCACGATCTTCATCATCAACAACGACCACCATTTTGCCTTGGCGAATGGCTTCTAGTATTTCGGGGATTGTTGCGAAACTCATTTTTTGTTTTCCACATTAAATTGCATTAAACGCTCGACGTAACGTGCCATTAAATCAACTTCAATATTCACCACGCTGTCTTTTGCCAGCACCGAAAAGTTGGTGTGCTCAATGGTGTGCGGCACAAGATTAACCTCAAAACCCTCAAAGTCGGCCTGATTAACCGTCAGGCTAACGCCATTGACGGTAATAGATCCTTTTTCGGCAATATAGCGGAGCAAGGACTTATCAGTCGTAAAACGCCAGCGTTGCGAGCGCGCGTCTTCAACAACACTGTGCACTAATGCAAGACCATCGACATGGCCCGATACCCAATGGCCACCAATGCGTGAGCTCGCTTGCAGCGCACGCTCAAGATTTACTTTGTCGCCAACGTCTAAACTTCCCAGACTTGTTCGCGACAAGGTTGCGTTGGAAACATCGGCGGAAAAATAATCTTGATCAAATGCGACAACCGTCAGGCATACCCCCGAAACGGCGATGCTTTCGCCAAGCTCGACGTCATGCATTGGCAGTCCGTTGACTTCGATAGACAAGCGAATATCACCGCCGATTTTTTGCAGTGATTGAATATGGCCGACGGTTTGAATTATGCCTGTGAACATTTGGTTCTTACCATGTAGGGTGGGCACTGCCCACCGATTTCGCGAAACTGCCAACAAGGTGGGCGATGCCCACCCTACATTCTCTGACGCAGAAGCAATCGCATATCACCGCCAATGCTGGTGCTGTGCATTATCGAAAAATTATAACGCTGGCTCATTTGTTGGATATTAATGCCTGCAAACAAAGGCTTTGCGGTATCGCCTAAAATAACCGGCGCGATATAAAGAAGAATTTCATCGACCAGACCTTGCTTCAGGAACGCCCCACTTAGGCCCGGGCCCGCCTCAATTTGCAATTCGTTGATGCCGCGTTGCGCCAATTGTGTGAGCACCGCTGGCAAGTCTACGTGACCATGTTTGCTAGGCACCGCTATCGCGTCACGATGCGCGCCGTAATCAGGCACTACGTCCATGGCATGTACGGTAATGCTTTCGGCACTGTCATCAAATATTTTGTAGTTATCACTTAAATAACCTTGGCTATCGAGCACAACACGCAGCGGTGGCTTGAAATTTTCGGGTTGACGCATACGCACTGTCAATTGTGGATCGTCTTGCTTTACTGTGACATCGCTGGTCAGGATGGCGCCACTGCGAGCACGCCATTGCGCAACATCAAAACGCGAATCTTCCGAACTAATCCATTTGGAATCGCCACCGGCCAATGCAGTACGACCATCTAGACTCATGGCCATTTTGATTCGCGTCCAGGGACGACCGCGCTGCACACGCGATAAAAATCCACGATTAAGTTCTCGTGCTTCTTTTTCAAGCAAACCCACTTCCACTTGTATACCGACCGCTTGCAGCTTTTCAAAACCACGACCAGAAACAGCATGAAAAGGATCGGCAATTGCAGCAACCACGCGGGTAATTCCTGCGCCAACCAGGGCGTCAGCGCAAGGCGGTGTTTTACCAAAATGCGAACAGGGCTCGAGTGTTACATAAGCCGTTGCGCCTTGGGATAACTCACCGGCCTCGCGTAATGCAAACACTTCGGCATGCGGCTCGCCGGCACGATGATGAAACCCTTCGCCAACAATTTTATCGCCACGTGCAATCACGCAACCGACCATCGGATTGGGTTTGGTGGTGTAGGCACCACATTCCGCGAGCAATAAAGCACGCGCCATCATCTGGCTATCCCGCGTGGAAAAAGTCATTGTGCAGTCCCGGCGATTTGATAACTCATTACGTCCACTTGCTGGCGGTTAACATGGGCTTGCTGAAGCACAGTCCAACCCAGAGTCTGATAGAACGCCTTGTGCTCCGGCGTAAACAGGAATATTTCTTTCAATGAAATATTTTTCGCATGCTGCATGACTGCATTGACTAGTTGTGCCCCGAAACCGCGACCGCGCTCGCTTGGTTTTACATACAGACTCGCCAGCCAAGCATTGCCGATAGCAGATAGCTCAACAGCATCGTCCTCCAGCAAGCTAACCGAACCCAGCAAAAGACTATTTTCAACCAGAACCAAGGTTGTCGGTAAAATTTTACATTGTGTGTGGGCCAGCAGTTCTTTCCGTGTGATCTCATACGTCCAATCAACATAGAGATGATGCCATTGCGCATAATGCCAATCGGCAAGTTGCTCGACATGGGATGGCGCATCGGCGAGAAACTTGATCTCAACCACTTAAGGTTTACCTTTTGCCTTGCTCACATTGGCTTCCAGCAAACTAAGCTGCGCTTTATCGAGACCGGTAAAATCACGCTCCAGCTTTTCAATTTCTTCGCGGAATTCCTGCACGTCTTCAAAGCTGCGATAGACCGATGCAAAACGCACGTAGGCGACATGATCGAGTGACTTCAATTCGTTCATCACGAATTCGCCGACTCGCATGGACGGCAACTCGCGCTCACCCGACAAACGCAAGGCATGCATGACATTGCGCACTGCTTGATCGACTTGTTCTGCCGACACCGGACGCTTTTGCAAAGGGCGATCAAAACTGGTACGCAATTTTTTTTCGTCGAAAGCTTCGCGACGGCCATCACTTTTAATAATGCTCGGCAGTTTTAATTCTGCGGTTTCAAAGGTATTGAAGCGCTCCGTGCAAGACGGGCACTCACGACGACGCCGGATGGTGGTTCCATCTTCGGAAACACGTGAGTCGATCACGCGGGTGTCGTCATGTTGGCAGAAAGGGCAATGCATTTTTATTGGGACTCGGAATTTGGGACTGGGGGCTGGCAAAAGCTGGGATTTAGGCTTTTGTCTTTAGCCCCAAGTCCCCAGCCTCTAGCCCCGTAGCTATTCATCCGTATACCGGAAATTGACGACACTGCAGCGTCACGTTTTCACGCACACCGGCAATCACGTTTTCATCTTTCGGATTATCCAGTACGTCGCAAATCCAGTTTGCCAATGCAACACACTCTGGCTCTTTGTAACCGCGAGTGGTCACGGCAGGCGTTCCGATCCGCAACCCGGAAGTCACAAATGGCGAGCGAGGATCGTTCGGCACTGCATTTTTATTGACCGTGATATGGGCAGCGCCGAGTGCGGCTTCGGCATCCTTGCCGGTGCTTTCGCGACCAATCAAATCAATTAGCATCAAATGGTTTTCAGTGCCGCCTGAAACAATTTTGTAACCGCGCGAAATCATGGTTTTGGCCATCGCCTGTGCGTTCTTCACGACTTGTTTTTGATAATCGATGAACTCCGGCTCCAATGCTTCCTTAAAGGCGACTGCTTTAGCAGCGATCACATGCATCAGGGGGCCGCCTTGCGTACCCGGAAAGACCAGCGATTGGAATTTCTTTTCGAGTGCTTCATTGGATTTTGCCAGAATGATGCCGCCGCGCGGGCCGCGCAGAGTTTTGTGCGTGGTGGAAGTCACGACATCGGCGTGTGGAATTGGGTTTGGATAAATACCCGCAGCCACCAGACCGGCAACATGTGCCATATCAACAAAAAAATAAGCGCCAACCGATTTTGCAATCGCCGCCATGCGTTCCCAATCGATGATTTGCGAATAGGCGGAGAAACCACCGACGATCATTTTCGGTTTGTGTTGGTTCGCCAGAGCCTGGATTTCGTCGTAATCGATCATGCCGGTGTCGGGATTGATACCGTATTGCACTGCATTGAAAATCTTGCCGCTGAAATTCACTTTAGCGCCATGGGTCAAATGGCCGCCATGCGCCAAGCTCATGCCGAGCACGGTATCGCCTGGCGTTAGCAAGGCTAGATACACCGCAATATTCGCTGATGAACCCGAATGCGGTTGCACATTAGCGTAATCAGCTCCAAATAATTTTTTCACCCGCTCGATAGCCAGGGTTTCGGCAACATCGACATATTCGCAGCCACCGTAATAGCGTTTGCCCGGATAACCTTCAGCGTATTTGTTGGTCAGCACCGAACCCTGCGCTTCCAGAACGCGCGGGCTCGCGTAGTTTTCCGAAGCAATGAGCTCGACATGGTCTTCCTGACGCTGGCGTTCTTGCGCAATAGAGCGCGCCAATTCGGGATCGTAGCCTTCAATACGCATTTCGCGGGGGAACATGAACACCTCAGGAGCAATGAGCAAGCGCAAATTGTAGCGCTCAAGCCTGTTTAGAGCCACAAAATATAGCGTTGGGTCATGCTTTACGGGATAATCGCCGATTAACAAACCGTCAAACGACCGTCAAGGCAAGCGCTGCTTCAGCAGCGCCTGCGTCGGCGCGTCAGCAGATTGAACCGGAGTTTCTTATGCAATATATCTACACCATGATCGGCGTCAGCAAAACCGTGCCGCCGAAACGCGAAATTATCAAAGATATTTCGCTGAGTTTTTTCCCCGGCGCAAAAATTGGCCTGCTGGGTTTAAACGGTTCTGGTAAATCCACAGTGCTGCGTATCATGGCCGGTGTGGATACCGATTTCCAAGGCGAATCACGTCCACAGCCCGGCATCAAGGTGGGTTATCTGGAGCAAGAGCCGCGTTTGAATCCCGAGCACACTGTTCGCCAAGCCGTTGAAGAAGGCGTCGGTGAATTGCTGCATGCCCAAGCCATGCTCGACGAAGTCTATGCCGCGTATGCAGAACCGGACGCCGATTTCGACAAGTTGGCTGCCAAACAACAGCGTCTCGAAGCCATTCTTGCGACTGCCGATGCCGATACGCTGGAGTTGCAACTGGAAATCGCTGCCGATGCGCTGCGTATTCCACCTTGGGATGCGATTTGCGGAAAGCTTTCCGGCGGTGAAAAACGTCGTGTAGCTCTGTGTCGTTTACTGTTATCGAAACCCGACATGCTTTTACTCGATGAACCGACCAACCATTTGGACGCCGAATCAGTGGAATGGCTAGAACAATTCCTGACGCGCTTTCCGGGCACCGTGGTCGCCGTTACCCATGATCGCTACTTTTTGGAAAATGCCGCCGAATGGATTTTGGAACTCGATCGCGGCAAAGGTATTCCATGGAAAGGTAATTACACCGCGTGGCTGGAACAAAAAGGCGATCGCTTGAAACGCGAAGAATCGTCTGAAAGCGCTCGTCAAAAAGCACTTGCGAAAGAATTGGAATGGGTTCGCAGCAATGCCCGTGGCGGTCGTAGCAAAGGCAAAGCCCGCTTGGCGCGTTTTGAAGAATTGAATGCGCAGGAATACCAGAAGCGCAATGAAACCAATGAAATTTTTATTCCACCGGGCGAACGCCTGGGCGATAAAGTCATTGAATTTAAAAATGTTACGAAATCTTTTGGTGATCGTTTATTGATCGATGATTTAAGTTTCACTGTGCCGCCAGGCGCCATCGTCGGCATTATTGGTCCGAACGGTGCCGGTAAATCGACCTTCTTCAAAATGATTACCGATCAGGAAAAACCCGACAAGGGCGAAGTGCTGATTGGTCATACGGTAAAAGTAGCGCACGTTGACCAAAATCGCGATGCCTTGGCGGGCGATAAAAACGTCTGGCAGGAAGTGTCCGGCGGTTCCGACATCATCACCATTGGCAAGGTTGAAATTCAATCGCGGGCTTATATTGGACGCTTCAATTTCAAAGGTGCCGATCAACAAAAACTGGTCGGCACTTTATCCGGCGGTGAACGCGGACGTTTGCATCTGGCCAAAACCTTATTGCAAGGCGGCAATGTATTGCTGCTCGATGAACCCTCGAATGATCTTGACGTCGAAACCCTGCGCGCACTCGAAGATGCCTTGCTGGAATTCCCCGGCTGCGTGATGGTTATTTCGCATGATCGTTGGTTCCTGGATCGAATTGCCACGCACATTCTGGCTTTCGAAGGCGACTCGCATGTTGAATTCTTTCCCGGCAATTACAAGGAATACGAAGAAGACAAACGCCGTCGTCTGGGTGATGAGGGCGCTAAGCCGCATCGCTTGCGTTACAAGGCATTGAAGTAAGCGAGCTGAAAAAAGTCAACCGTCGCCCCGGCGAAAGCCGGGGTCCAGAAATATCATCAGAGCACTAAGATGAATCTACTCTTATGGTTTCTGAACAATGATTATAAAAATTTGCATTATCAAGCTTCTGGGCACGATTAAGCTTCTGGGTCCCGGCTTCCGCCGGGATGACGAGATTTTTTAGATGACTATTGATGGTTCGAGGTTCAAATGAGCTTTATAAAAACTCTCCGCGAAGCACAGAAAAAAAACCAATCTCTGGTTTGTGTCGGCTTTGACCCCGAGCTGTCAAAATTTCCGATGCATCTGCAAAATGATCCAGATGCGCTGTTTGAATTTCATAAAGCTATTGTCGATGCGACCGCCGATCTGGTGTGTTGTTACAAACCGCAGATCGCTCACTTTGCAGCACTGAGTGCCGAAGAATCCCTGCTGCGAACCATTGCCTATATTCACAAAAACTATCCCGGCATTCCGGTCATTCTGGATGCCAAACGCGGCGATATCGGCAGCACGGCCGAGCGTTATGCGATCGAAGCTTTTGATCGCTATCAAGCCGATGCGGTTACTTTAAACCCCTATCTGGGCCGCGATTCGATTCAGCCGTTTCTTGATCGCAAAGACAAAGGCGTAATTCTGCTATGCCGTACTTCCAATAAAGGCGCGGGTGATTTTCAGGATCTGATCAGTGACGGCAAACCTTTGTATCAACATGTCGCCAGAACCGTTGCCGAACAATGGGATGAACACGGCAATTGCATGCTGGTCGTTGGCGCAACCTGGCCAAGACAGCTCGCCGATGTGCGTGCGCTCGTCGGCGATATGCCTTTTCTCGTACCAGGCGTTGGCGCCCAAGGCGGCGATGTTGAAGCGATGGTCAAGAATGGCAAAACTACAATGGGCGATGGTTTGGTGATTAGTTCATCACGTGCCATCTTGTACGCGAGTTCCGGCGAAGATTTTGCCGAAGCGGCACGCGATGCAACACTTGTCTTGCGTGACGAGATAAATCGTTATAGGTAGGAGGCCGCTTGCGACCGCCACGGATGGCGGGAGTGCCGGAAATGCAGGAGCATTTTCCGGCCGGGCGACCTTTTTTTCAAACATTCGGGCCCAAGGGCCCTCCTGCAAATCAAATCTTGATCTTGCCCGTCAGCATGTCCTTGTACATCACCCAATCACCGAGCAATGAATAGAACGGATATTTAAAAGTTGCGGGGCGATTTTTCTCGAAGAAAAAATGCCCGACCCAAGCAAAGCCGTAGCCCAGTATCGGTATCGCCCACAGCCAGACCAGTGGCAATACTTGCGCGATGACAAGCGCGGCAATAATCACGATGCCGGTGGTGCCGATGAAGTGCAGGCGACGGCATATTAGGTTGGCATGCTCACCGAGATAAAATGGATAAAAATCACGGAAGCTGCTGTAGTGGCTCATAACTCACCTCGTTTATCTTCCGCTTTTGCAGCATTCCAGAGTGTATCTTGCTGCTGCAGATTCAAATCGGCAAGTTGCTTGCCCTGTTCATGAATCATGGCTTCCATTCGCCGAAAACGCCGTTCAAATTTCTGGTTGGCGCGCCGCAAGGCTGCACCAAAATCAACCTTGCCATGCCGGGTTAAATTCGCGGCAACAAACAGCACATCGCCAAGCTCGTCTTCGAGTTCGGCATGGCCAATACCCTTGGCAAATTCTTCGCGTAGCTCTTCAATTTCCTCATGCAATTTATCGAAAACCGGATTCGGATCCGGCCAGTCAAAGCCGACAGTCGCTGCACGCTTCTGCAATTTCACGGCGCGTTGCCATTCAGGCAAACCGCGCGAGATACCGGACAATACACTGTCGTCGTTTACGCCATTTTTCTCTTCTCGCTCGCGTTTTTTCTGTAGTTCCCACAAACGGGTTTGCTCATCGGCGTCTTCAACCGTTGCGTCGCCAAATACATGCGGATGCCGGCGTGTCATTTTGTCGCAAACACTTTCCACTACATCGCTAAATCTGAAATGCCCCGCTTCTTCGGCCATACGCGAATGAAATACCACCTGTAGTAATAAATCACCTAGCTCGTCTTTCAGATCGGGCATATCGTTACGGTCGATGGCATCGGCGACTTCGTAGGCTTCTTCAATCGTGTAAGGCGCTACCGTGGCAAAATTCTGTTTCACATCCCAAGGACAGCCATGAACGAGATCACGCAGTTTCGCCATGATTTCGACAAGCTTTTGAACGTCGGAGTTTTGTATGTCAGTCATGCAACCAGCTTCGCCATGGCAAATCGGCATTCGCCAACGCAATAAAATGAGGATTCAACAAACTGTCTTTGGTGTTGTAACGAAATGGGCTGCCATCGAGATTGAAGACAACACCGCCAGCGGCTTCCAGAATCGCCTGCCCCGCTGCCGTGTCCCATTCTGAAGTCGGTGCAAAACGTGGATATACATCCATTGCGCCTTCGGCAATACGGCAAAATTTCAGTGATGAGCCCATGCTCAGCGGTTCCACTTCACCCATGCGAGCAAGCGCTGCCGCAGTCGTTTCATCCAGATGCGAACGCGAAGCGGCTACGCGCAAACTATTCCGCCGGGTTTTATCGACGGCAATTTTCTTTGTCACGCCATCTTGCTGCACAAACGCGCCTTGCACATCATCGCCCCACCACAATATCTTTAAGGCCGGCGCGTAGATCACACCGAAAGTCGCACGACCGTCTTCAATCAGCGCAATATTGACAGTGAACTCACCATTCTTTTTTACAAATTCGCGAGTGCCATCGAGTGGATCGACCAGCCAATAACGCGGCCAGATCTTTCTGGTCTGCCAATCGATATCGGCCGACTCTTCCGACAACACCGGCATGCTCGGCGTCAAAATATTCAAGCCTTGTTCGATGATGTGATGCGCGGCAGTATCAGCAGCGGTTAAAGGTGAATTGTCGCCTTTGAATTCGACCGCAAAATCATGTTGATACACCTGCATGATGGCTTCGCCAGCATCACGGGCGATTTGCAGAATGGCTTTTTCCAACTCGGTATTTAGTTTCATGTCTTTATTTTCTGGTTTTCAACCAATCACGCACGATATACATGGCCGCTAAAGAACGCCCTTCCGAACAATCTTCGCGCAACATTAATTCGTTGAAATTATCGAATTTCCAAGGCAATACTTCTAAAGGTTCGGGCTCATCGCCGGGCAATCGTTCTTCGTATAAATCTTCTGCGACCACCAGATGAATTTCGTGGCTCATGTAAGTCGGTGCCAGACTAATCGAACGTAGATGGGTTAATTTTCTAGCGCCGAAGCCGACTTCTTCTTTCAATTCGCGATTGGCGGCATCCAGAATACTTTCACCAGCATCCATTCGGCCTTTTGGCAGACCGATCTCGTAAGCATGTTTTCCGGCGGCGTATTCACGAATCAGCAATATAGTATCGGGCTGCGGAATGGCTGCAATCATCACAGCGCCATGACCGCGACTTTTCAGGCGTTCATAACGACGGTGTTCGCCATTGGAAAACTCCAGGTCTAGTCGCTCCATGCGATAAGGCCCGAGATCTTGCTCCTCGACACTATGAATGATGGGTAATTTTGGCATCACGGTCCTAAACTGATGACCAATGACGGGCCATGACAAACATAGACACAAGGCCCACGAGCCGACATCATTGCGCCATGAAAAATTTATCTGGGCAAAACTCTGATATGCACATGCTAACAGAGGCAGCGGCTTGGCGGCAGCGGGACTTGGCCGTGTTATGGCATCCATGCACACAAATGGCGGAGCATCCCGATACGCTGCCACTGGTACCGATTCGGCGCGGTCGTGGTGTCTGGTTGGAAGGTGTCGATGGCAAACAATATCTTGATGCCGTCAGTAGTTGGTGGACAAACTTATTTGGTCACGCAGAGCCACGCATTGCTGCGGCCATCGCTGAACAGGCACGGACGCTTGAGCATGTAATGTATGCCGGGTTTTCGCATGAACCCGGTCTGAAATTGGCCGAGGCTTTGGTGGCAGCGACACCCGAAGGTTTATCGCGCGTTTTTTATGGAGATAACGGCTCGGCAGCCGTCGAGATCGCATTGAAGATGAGTTTCCATCATTTCTATAATCGTGGCGACTTCAAACGCGTCAAATTCATTTCGCTCAGCAATGGCTATCATGGTGAAACTCTGGGCGCTTTGTCGATGGGCGATATTCCGCTGTATCGAAAAGTGTACGCGCCTTTGTTGCTGGAGCCGTTGTTTGCACCCTCGCCTGATGCCTATGAAGCAGAAGCCGGAGAGAGTACCGAAACCCATGCACTGCGTTGCGCAGAAAAGTTGCAAGCAATTTTCGAGCTACATAGTGGCGAAATCTGTGCTTTGATTCTCGAACCTTTGGTGCAATGCGCCGGTGGCATGCGCATGCATCACCCAAGCTATTTGAAACGTGCACGTGAAATCTGCACGCAATACGGTGCGCATCTTATTGCCGATGAAATTGCGGTTGGCTTTGGTCGCACCGGCACCCTATTTGCCTGTGAACAAGCCAATATCAGTCCGGATTTTATGTGCTTATCCAAAGGACTGACCGGGGGCTTTATGCCGCTGTCGGCCGTGCTGACCACGCAGCATGTTTACGAAAGCTTTTTGGATGCGTCGCGTGAACGTGCTTTTTTGCATTCGCATAGTTACACCGGAAATCCATTGGCCTGCGCTGCAGCCTTGGCGTCACTGGCAATTTTCAGCAGCGACGATATTCTAGAAAAAAATAAAATTACCGCAAATAAAATGACTTTGCTTGCCGAAAAATTTAAGGAACATCCGCATGTGGCCGAAGTGCGACAGTCTGGAATGATTCTTGCGATTGAAATGGTGCAAGACAAGAAAAATAAAACCGCCTTTGCTGCCAGTGAACGTCGCGGCTTGCGCGCTTATCAACATGCGATTGCCAATGGTGTTGTGCTGCGGCCATTAGGCGATATTCTGTACTGGATGCCGCCGTATTGTATTGATGACGAAGCGCTACACCATTTAGCATCCGTCACTGCCTCTGCTTTAGACGAGGCCACCCGCTAATGCGCATTATTCGCAGCTATGTTCCCGATGCAATACATGTTGGCCAGGAATTTATATTATCTGAAGCCGCCAGCAATCACTTAATCCGCGTTCTACGTCTGGGTGTCGACGACACCTGCGTATTATTCAATGG
>JAYUUM010000070.1:0-4664 GCA_043754555.1 Arenimonas sp.
GTCTATTTCCAACATCTGAACGCCCACAAAGCCAAAGCGGCATAAGGAGCGACATCATGATCAGGGAATTTTTCAAGTTCGAACTTCGCGAACAAATACGTTCGCCACTTTTATGGCTGCTCGCAGGCTTATTCGGATTGATGGCATTTGGCGCATCGTCCAGCGATGCCGTGCAAGTCGGCGGCGCCATCGGCAATGTTTATCGCAACGCGCCTACCGTGATTGTGCAATTCATGGCTATTTTCACCTTGCTCGGAATGCTGATCATCGGCGTGTTTATCAGCAATGCCTTACTGCGTGATTTTGAACTCGGCACTGCCGATCTTATTTTTTCCAACCCCATCAAAAAACGCGATTTTTTAATAGGGCGCTTTGGCGCAGCGATTTTTGCCAGCATGCTGGTATATGTGGTTATCGCGACCTTCATTTTCATCGCGCAGTTCATGCCATGGATTGATCCGGAACGTCTAGGCCCCGTCAGCATAAAGCCCTTTGTCTGGGCATTCTTCGTTTTCATTGTGCCGAATGTTTTATTCACTGGCGCCGTGCTGGCATTTATGGCCGTCACGACGCGCAGTATCTTGTGGGTCTATATCGGCATACTCGGCTTCATGGTGCTTTATTTCGTCAGCGGCAGCATGCTGTCGAAGCTCGATAATGTCTGGATTGCCTCAATGCTGGACCCCTTCGGTCTGCGTGCCTGGGGGCGCACCGTCCGCTACTGGTCCACCGCGGAAAGGAACACCGAGCTGCCTGCGATTACAGGCTATATCCTCGCCAATCGTGCCTTCTGGGTGGCGATGTCGTTCTTGATCATCTCGGCGGCCTTCAAGTTGTTTAAAACCGAACACGCCGGTACCGGCAAGCGCTGGTTTGCGAAAAAGAATAGAACTGCCACGGTTTCATATACGCCAGCAAGCACGGTGATCAGCCATGCCGCGCCAGCACGTGTAAATCCTACCTTCAACACATCGACCCGCTTTGCCCAATTTATCCATCAAGTCAGATTTGATGCGACAGGCGTTTTCAAAAGCATCCCATTTCTGGTGATGCTGGCTTTCGGCATGGTGAACTTCATTACGTCCGCCCTCAATGCCCAGGTGCTATTTGATACGCCGATTTATCCGGTCACCTCGCAAATGCTGGAAACCTTGAACGGAACGTATAGCTGGCTGCTAATAATCATCGCCCTGTTTTACGCCGGTGAACTGGTCTGGAAAGAGCGCGGTGCCAAACTGGGCGAAGTGACAGACGCCATGCCGATCACGAACTGGTTGCCGCTATCAGCCAAATTTATCGCGTTGATTTTTATCGTGCTGTGTTTTCAGGCGCTGGGAGGAATCACATCAATACTGATCCAGCTTGGCAAGGGTTACACGCAAATCGAGCCAATGGTGTACGTAAAAATATTGGCCATCAATAGTATGGCCTTTCTTTTGCTGGGCGGGCTGTCACTGGTATTGCAGGTATTTACCAATAATAAATTCATCGGCTACGGGCTATTGATCGTCGTACTGATTGCACAGGCCGTGCTCGGCATGCTGGATTTCACGCACAATCTCTATTCCTACGCCAGCGCACCGAATGCCTCGTATTCGGACATGAATGGCTATGGACACTTTCTGACCGCGCAACTCTGGTTTAGCACTTACTGGGCTCTGTTTCTCGGGATGTTGCTGATACTGGCTTCTGCGTTCTGGGTTCGCGGCGTAGCACCGAGTGGTCGTGAACGCATCGTACTGGCGTTTCAAAAAATGCGCGGCGGCACGGGCCTGGCGCTGGCCGGCCTGACGGCTGCCTTTGTCGGCATGGGCATTTTTATTTTCTACAACACCAATATCCTGAACACCTATATGACGCCGGACCAGCAAATGGATCTGCAGGCGCGTTACGAAAAGGAATTCAAGAAATACGAAAATATTCCACAGCCACGCATCATCGCGACCGATCTCGAAGTCGATTTGCGGCCCGAGAACCAAAGCGTGAGTTTCAAGGGCAGCTATCGCATCCGCAATAATCATCAGCAGCCTTTGAAGGAAATTCATATTCAAATGACAGATGACAAGTGGCTGACTTCAATTGAATTCGGCAAGGCAACCCTGTCATTCCACGACAAGGATGTCGGCTATCGCATCTACACACTCGCAAGCCCGATGCAGCCTGGCGAAGAACGCAACATGAACTTCGTAGTGGAGGTGGCTGAAAACGGCTTCAGCAATTCGGGAAACCAGAGTGCCGTGGTGGAAAACGGCAGCTTCTTCAATAACAGGATGTTGCCAAGCTTTGGCTATGACGACAATGCGCAGCTTCAAGATCGTAATGAACGGCGCAAGCGCAAGCTCGGCGAACCGCAGCGCATGCCGAAACTGGAAGATGAAGCCGCACGTGCCAACACCTATATCGGTAACGATGCCGACTGGATAGATTTCAAAACCACAATTTGTACTGCGCCCGACCAAACCGCCTTGGCACCGGGTTACTTGCAAAAGGAATTTACCCGTGACGGTCGCCGTTGTTTCAGTTATGCGATGGATCGCCCGATGCTGAATTTCTACGCCTATTTATCGGCTCGCTGGGAAATCAAGAAGGGAATGTACAAGAACATTCCGATCGAGATTTACCATGACCCGAAACATCCCTACAACGCCAACCGGATGATTGAATCGGTACAGAAATCGCTGGCCTATTACGAAGCCAACTTCTCGCCCTACCAGCACAAACAGGTTCGTATCATCGAATTCCCGGGCTACCAACAATTTGCCCAGGCCTTTGCCAACACCATTCCTTACTCCGAAGATATTGGCTTCGTTGCGGATCTTCGTGATCCGGATAATATAGATTCTGTGTTCTACGTCACCGCGCATGAGATCGCGCATCAATGGTGGGCGCACCAGGTCATTGGCGCCAACGTGCAAGGCGCCACGGTGCTGTCGGAATCGCTGTCGCAATACTCGGCCCTGATGGTGATGGAAAAGGAATACGGACGCGAAAAAATGCGTCGCTTCCTGAAATACGAACTGGATCGTTATCTGTCGGAGCGCGGTGGCGAAATCATCGAAGAACAACCCTTGTATCGGGTGGAAAACCAACAATACATCCATTACCGCAAAGGTTCGATGGCGTTCTATCGCCTGCGTGAAGAAATGGGCGAAACGGCATTGAACCGGGCGCTCAGCAAATTCATTGCCGACAAGGCCTATCAAAAAGCGCCTTTCACCACATCGAAAGAACTAATCACGTATATCCGTGCCGAAGCCAAACCCGAGCAACAAGTGTTGATCACCGACCTGTTCGAAAAAATCAGTTTCTATGACAATCGGGTAGAAGAAGCCACGGCGAAAAAACGTAGCGACGGCAAGTACGATGTGACCTTGTCATTGCACGCCGACAAAATTTATTCGGATGGCAAAGGCAAGGAAACTGCCGGCAAGCTCGATGACTGGATTGAAATCGGCGTTTATTCGGGAGATGACGACAAAAACCAGAAAGTCCTGTATTTAAAACGCCACCACATTACCGACAAAAATCCGAAGCTAAAGCTGGTGGTTGATCAGTTACCGACCCAGGCTGGTTTTGATCCGAATAATAAATTGATTGATCGGGTGTCGGTCGATAACCGCAAGAAAGTCAGTTTGGCGGATTAAACGTAGGTCGGGCCCTGGCCCGACTTAGGCATCATCGCAATGTGTAACAGCGTCGGTGTCGAAAAATGCTCCTGCATTTGACCAGACATTCGTCTGTTAAAAGCCGACACTTCCGCCATCCATGGCGGTCGCCAGTGCCCGACCTACGATTCTTACTCCGGCTTGCCGACAAATTCGGCAAAGATTTTTTTCGGCCCGAGTGGCATCAAAGTTTGCGCCACGATGCCGGTCGGCACGGTTTCAAGTTTCATCACGCCATACTCTTCTGGCCAAGTGTTTGCAGGTGGGCGCTTGAAAGTACCCATCAACATATCGACCAGGGGCAGATGGATCGCGTAATTCACGTCCATGTAATCGACGTGGCGAGCATGATGCCAATGGTGGTAACGCGGCGTCACCAGAATATATTCCAGCCAACCGAAATTGATCCTCAGATTGGCATGCGCCAACACGGCTTGAATGCCGACCAGAATCACGTAGGAATTTACCGCTGGCGTCGAGAAGCCCAGTATCACTAACGGCAACAGGACCGATGAACGAGTAAGAATGATTTCAACCAGATGCACGCGCGAACCCGCGAGCCAATCCATATGGCGGCTGGAATGATGCACGGCATGAAAACGCCAGAGCATTGGAATTTTATGATAAATACGATGCAAACCGGCCTGGAATACATCGGCAAAAAACACGGCAAGAATAAATTGTAGCCAGACGGGTAATGATTGAATCGTGGCCTTCAAACTTTGGCTGGCCACCAGTGCATCCATCGTGGTTGTCGATGCGGTCACTGCAATCAGGATAAATTGGACCAACAAATGACTGACAAAATAATAGGCCAGATCGGTGCGCCATTCCGGACGCAACGGCGATTGATTGCGAACATGCAGCATGCGCTCGATCGGCACGAAAATAATGGTCGAGAAAAACAGCGAGATCACGAACCAATCCAGACCCAGTGAATATGGCGTCGATTCGATTTTCGTAAAATGCACCGTGGCACCACCGAGTAAAACGGCTAAT
>JAYUUM010000071.1:0-14149 GCA_043754555.1 Arenimonas sp.
ACTGGCCAACTGCCAATTTCGGTTTGAATTTCTCAGCCAGTCACGGACAACTTGAGTCAACGCTAACTCGCAGAATCCGATACAACTTTGACGGCGTGAGTGTCGACACTACAGCCGACAGTGATTCGAGCGGCTCCATGCAGGCCTATTCGCTAGATGCTGGTTGGGAAACTGCAGCGGGCGCTTGGACATGGCGTTACGGCGCAGGCTATTCTCTGCAAAATAGCACCATTGATGCAATTTTCGAAAACAACCCGCGCGGCCTGGATTTTAGTATCGCCGAACAAAATATCGAGAGTCGGCAATGGTCGGGCAATGTACAGTTAGCCAAAACTATCTCTAGCAATGCTGGCGTGTGGCAGCCGTTTGCATCTTTGCGCTGGGTGCACGAAAGCGCCGACGATCCACGCTTGATTCGCGCCCGCTTTCGCGCCGGCGATAATATTTTCCGATTACAATTTGCCACCGCCGAACCCGACCGTTCGTTCGGCGAACTCAGCGTCGGGGTAAACGCGGCGCTCATTCGCGGCTGGCAAGGGTACGCCCGCTATCAGATACTGCTAGTACATGAATTTATGGATGAAAGCCAGTTTGAATTCGGCTTTAGCAAAGAATTTTAATAAGTCGGGCCTTGGCACGACACAAACAACATCGTAATCTGTCCAAAGCGTCGGGCCAAGGCCCGACCTACGACGTCATCTTGTCCCAAAACGATTTAACACCGTCGAGAAACGAGCTTGAACGCGGTGAATGTTTGGCGCCGTCTTCGCCTTCAAACGTGCCTTCAAATTCTTTCAACAGTTCACGTTGTTTGCTTGTGAGATTTACCGGTGTTTCGACCACCACGCGTGCGAGGATATCGCCGGTTGAGCTGCTACGAACCGATTTCACACCTTTACCGCGCAAACGAAACAGCTTTCCGGTTTGAGTTTCAGCCGGCACCTTGATCTCGACTTCGCCGCCCAGAGTAGGTACTTCGATAGAGGCACCAAGCGCCGCTTGCGAAAAACGAATCGGTACTTCGCAATACAAATCGTCGCCATCGCGCTGGAATATCTTGTGTTCGCGCACACTGACTTCTACATACAAATCACCGGCCTGAGCACCGGCAGGTCCTGCCTCGCCTTCACCGGCTAAACGAATGCGATCGCCATTATCGACACCAGCAGGAATTTTAACTTGCAAGGTTTTTTCTTCTTGTACGCGACCATTGCCACGACAAATTTTGCAAGGCTTGGCAATCGTTTGCCCTCGACCACCACACGTGTGACAAGGCTGTTGTACCGAGAAGATACCGCGCTGCATACGAACTTGACCCTGTCCTTTACAGGTTTTACAGGTTTCCACTTTGCCGTCTTCCGAACCACTACCACTACATGGTTTGCATGCGACCAGGGAAGGAATATCTATTTTTCTCTCGACACCAAAAACTGCTTCTTCCAGATCGAGATCCATCATGTAACGAAGATCCGCTCCACGGCGTGGGCCACGTTGTTGTCGCGCACCGCCAAAGATGTCACCGAAAATATCGCCGAAAATATCGCCGAAGTCTGCGCCACCATGACCGCCACCTCCACCCCCCGTGCCATGTTCAAAGGCCGCATGACCATGTTGATCATAAGCACGACGCTTACTTGCATCGCTCAATATTTCATAGGCTTGCTTGGCTTCCTTGAAAGATTCTTCGGCCGCTTTGTTATCAGGATTTCTGTCTGGGTGATGTTTTTGTGCCGCACGACGATAAGCTTTTTTCAGCTCGTCTTCGTTGGCGGTTTTACTGACACCTAGAACTTCGTAGTAATCACGTTTTGACATGTGGCTTGGGACTCGGGGCTTGAGGCTGGAAAACAATTCCCTCCCCCGTATTTTTCAACGGGGGAGGGCCAGGGTGGGGGTAATCATTTAGAGTTAAAAAACGAGCGTTATTTTACCCTCTCCCCTAGCCCCTCTCCCGCGGGAGAGGGGAACAGAACGACTTACTTCGTGTCGTCTTTCACTTCGGTGAATTCCGCATCGACTACATCTTCTGCTTTGGCAGCGGCTTCACCTTGTGGGGCTTCAGCGCCGCCTTGTTCAGCCGCTGCGGCAGCTGAATACAAAGCTTGAGCAGCTTGTTGCAGTGAAGAGGTTTTCGCTTCAATTTGAGTTTTGTCGTCGCCTTTCATCGCAGTTTCCAAATCTGCCAATGCAGTTTCGATTCCACCCAACTGGTCGCCCGGTACTTTCGCGCCGTGATCTTTCATCGCAGTACGTGTGGTGTGGATCAAACCATCGGCAGCGTTACGTGCAGTGACTAGTTCGTGGAATTTTTTGTCTTCTTCACGATTCGCTTCGGCGTCTTCCACCATGCGTTTAATTTCTTCATCGCTCAAACCGGAACCGGCCTTGATTTCGATACGCTGTTCTTTACCATTTTTCTTGTCTTTCGCTGACACATGCAAAATACCGTTGGCATCGATGTCAAAAGTCACTTCAATTTGCGGCATGCCGCGTGGCGCAGGATCAATACCCGAAAGGTCAAACTTGCCCAGGGATTTATTGAAACGGGCTTGTTCGCGTTCACCTTGTAGCACATGCACGGTCACGGCCGGCTGATTGTCATCAGCAGTCGAGAAAGTTTGCGATGACTTGGTCGGAATGGTGGTGTTCTTTTCGATAATCTTGGTGAACACGCCATCCTTGGTTTCAATACCCAAGCTCAAAGGGGTCACGTCTAGCAACAACACGTCTTTCACAGTACCGGCCAACACGCCGCCTTGGATCGCAGCACCAATGGCAACCGCTTCATCAGGGTTGACGTCTTTACGAGGTTCTTTGCCGAAGAATTCGGTAACCGCCGCTTGAACACGCGGCATACGGGTCATACCACCGACCAAAATCACGTCCGAAATATCCGAAGGGCTTAAACCGGCATCTTTAAATGCAATACGGATTGGCTCAATGGTTTTCTTAATTAAATCTTCAACCAGTGATTCCAATTTTGCGCGAGTGAGCTTGATGTTCAAATGTTTCGGACCCGAAGCATCAGCAGTAACGTAGGGCAAGTTCACATCGGTTTGCTGCGAGGAGCTCAATTCGATTTTTGCACGCTCGGCGGCATCTTTTAAACGCTGCAATGCCAATGGGTCTTTGCGTAAATCAATGCCCTGCTCTTTCTTGAATTCTTCAACCAGAAAATCGATAACGCGATTATCAAAGTCTTCGCCGCCAAGGAAGGTGTCGCCATTGGTTGCCAATACTTCGAATTGTTTCTCGTCGTCGATATTGGCGATTTCGATAATGGAAACGTCGAACGTACCGCCGCCAAGATCATAAACCGCAATTTTTCGATCGCCACCGGCTTTATCCAAACCATAGGCCAGTGCAGCCGCTGTCGGCTCATTAATGATGCGTTTGACGTCCAAACCGGCAATACGACCAGCGTCTTTCGTCGCCTGGCGTTGCGAGTCATTAAAATAGGCCGGAACCGTGATAACAGCTTCTGTCACGGCTTCACCCAGATAGGCTTCGGCAGTTTTCTTCATTTTTTCGAGCACGCGGGCAGAGATTTCCTGCGCGGCCATTTTCTTACCATCGGATGTCGCTACCCACGCATCACCGTTCTCGTGAGCAACAATAGCGTACGGCACCAGGTCCAAATCTTTTTTGACTTCGGCGTCAGTAAATTTGCGGCCGATCAGGCGCTTTACTGCGTAGAAAGTATTTTTTGGATTGGTCACACCTTGGCGTTTCGCCGATGCGCCGACAATCACTTCGCCATCTTTGGTGAAAGCGACAATAGAAGGTGTTGTACGATCACCTTCCGAATTTTCGATGACTTTGGCAACGCCACCTTCCATTACGGACACGCAGCTATTGGTGGTGCCTAAGTCAATACCGATAATTTTACCCATTTCAAATCTCCTTAATCTTTTGCGCCAGTAGTGCGCGTGAACTTGTTTGTTTAATAGTGCTGATTATTTTTTTTTCAAGTCTTGGATTTATGTTTTAGTCAGTACTTTTTGCGACAACGACTAATGCCGGACGTAACAGGCGTTCATTGAGCAAATAGCCTTTTTGAAAAACCTGCACGATGGTGTTTGCTGCAACACCGGGGCTATCAATCTGGCTGATCGCCTGATGCCATTCGGGATTAAATGCTTCACCCATTGGATGAATCGGTGTCATACCATTGTCGCTAGCCACTTTCATTAATTGACGCAGAGTAAGCTCCATACCTTCGCGCAATTTGCCAGTTTCGTCGCTACTCACTTGCAAACCCGCTTCAAGACTGTCGAGCACTGGCAATAATTCTGAAAGCAAACGCTCGTTGGCAAATTTACGGGCTTGATCTACATCGCGAGCCAAACGCTTGCGTTGATTATCGAGCTCGGCACGTTCACGCAAGGCTTCGTCGCGTATATTGCTCATGGCAATACGCAATTGCTCCAACTCTAGCTGTAACTGGGCATCGCCCGACAAATCTGTCGCTTCGGGCGCGTCAACGCCCGTATTATTAGGTTCGGTGTGCATGTGTTGTCCTATCTTGATTGCCTCGTCACGCGAGGTCTGAACGGTTTATGGGGTCGGACCGTCCGGATTCAAGGCCTGCCCGAGTAAATCGGCAGTCGCCTGTACCATTGGAATAACACGCTCATAAGCCATACGGGTCGGGCCGATAACCCCAAGTACGCCCAACACTTTACCCTGCGTGCCATAGGGTGCAGTGATCACAGTGCAGGCATCCAGCGGTGCCAGTCCGCTCTCTTCGCCAATAAACACGCGAACTCCGGGCGCTTTCATACAGCGTTCCAACAGGCCCAAAATCTCACGTTTGCGGGAAAAGGCATCGAATAAATCCCGCAATCGTTCAACATCCGACATCTCGGGCGCCCCCATCAGCCGGGTTTGACCGGTCAGTAAAACATCTTCGGCCGAGCTTTCAAAAGCATGCTCGGACAATTCAACCGCAGCGGCTAAAACTTTCTGCATTTCGTCTTTGGTATCGCGCAATTCACGCACGAGTGCGGCGCGAATATCGCGCAAAGGGCGCCCGGCAAATTGTTGATTCAGATATTGAGCGGTTTGCTCCAACTCGCTGGGCGAGAAAAACCGGCGTGTATGGATAATGCGGTTTTGTACTTCATTATCGGTAAATACTAAAATCACCAAAACCCGATTACCGTCCAGCGCCACGAAATCAATATGCCTGAACGCGAATTGTCCTCGTTGCGGCACCGACACTATGCCGACAAACTGGCTCATCGCCGACAACATTTCACCGGCATTGGCCAACAGACTTTGGGTACCGGCCGAAGGATTCATGGTTTCGCGCAACTGATTCATTTGAATGGCCGCCATCGGCTCAACTTGAATCAATGAATCAACAAAAACTCGATAACCCTGAGCCGTGGGTACCCTCCCTGCCGAGGTATGCGGTGCTGCCAGCAAACCTAATTCCTCGAGATCGGCCATGATATTTCGAATAGTCGCTGCGCTAATATCTAGCCCCGAACTTTTCGCCAACATGCGGCTACCAACCGGCGCACCATCATGAATATGCTGGGCGATCAGGCTTCGTAATAAGTGACGCGCACGGGGGTCGAGTAGTTCAGTCATAGTCTAGAGATACTGCCCATAGCGAGTTTTTTCAAGGCCTTTTGTAGGAGTGACTCGAGCCCCGAGTCCGTTTGGTGGCGATAAAGTTTGTGGCGAAGATTGAAGTTTCCCTCGCCCACACCTTCCTGGGGGTGACGGCCACTGTTTTTTCAAGTCTCAATATATGCGATTACCTACGATTAATTTGCGTTAATTGATTTACTGACTGATTTTTCAGAAAAATCCTCACCTAAAAGCGCATTGATTGGGCAAAATAGACAAATGCTAATTCAATTGGTTTTAAAAGATTTCGCCGTGGTTTCTACCGCCGAATTAAGTTTTGGCGCGGGCATGACTGTGGTTTCGGGAGAAACCGGTGCCGGTAAATCCTTATTGGTCGATGCCTTGATGTGGCTTACCGGCGCTCGTGCCGAGGCCGGTATTGTTCGACATGGTGCAGAACGCGCCGAATTGTCGGCCGAGTTTTCACTCGACGACGCACCTTTTGCCCAAGTATGGTTACGCGATACGGAACTCGATGACGATAATGCTTGCCAACTTCGTCGCGTTATTCGCGCCGACGGTGGTTCGAAGGCTTGGATCAATGGCCGCGCCGCAACGATGTCGCAATTATCCGAACTCGGCAGTTTATTAGTTGAAATCCATGGCCAGCATGAACATCAAGCCTTGCTCGAACGTACACAGCAACTGGCTTTGCTGGACGCATATGCTTCGCATGCCAATTTGCTAGAGCCGGTGTCTACGCTCGCAAAAGAATGGAATGAGCTCAATAAAAAGATTCAGGAACTCAGCAAAACCGGCGATGTTAGTGATCGCATCAATTATCTTGAACATCAAATCCAGGAATTAAAAAACGAAGCCTTATCGTCGGAAGCTATTGAAGAATTATTAACCGCACATCGTCGTCAGGCACATTCTGCCAGTCTGCTGCAAGGCTTTGATATGGCGTTATCCCGTTTACAGGGCGATGAAAGCTTTGCACTTTCCAATACGGTAAGGCAACTTTCAACCCATCTGCAAAAACTGGCAGAACACGAACCGCGCTTATTGGAAATCACCCAATTACTCGATACCGCAGAAATTCAACTCGACGAAGCTTCCGGATCGCTCGAAAAACTGCGTGATGATTTGGAACTTGATCCTGCACGCTTTCAGGAACTGGAAAATAGTTTGAGTCGCATACACGAGCTATCGCGCAAACACCGCGTACCACTGCTTGAACTCGGTAAGCGTTACCAGGAATTGCAAACCGAATGTGAAAGTCTGCGCGGCAAAGATGTCGCGCTACAAGATTTATTGAAAAGCCAGATTTTGGTCCTAGAATCCTGGCAGAAAGCGGCTGAAAAACTTTCAAAATCGCGCGAAAAATCGGCAAAAACACTGAGCAAGAGTGTGACAAACCTGATGCACGAACTCGGCATGCCCGGCGGTGTATTTTCACTTCTGCTTGAACCAATGGAAGCCGACAGGCCAGTTGCTTCTGGCGCAGAACGTATTGAATTTTTGGTCTCGGCAAATATCGGCCAGCCAGCAAGGCCACTGCGCAAAGTTGCTTCTGGCGGCGAGTTGGCTCGCATCAGTTTAGCGATTGAAGTGGCCGCACTCGGACTGGATTCCGTGCCCACCATGATCTTTGATGAAGTCGATAGTGGAATCGGCGGGGCTGTTGCCGAAGTCGTCGGCAAAAAGCTACGTGCACTCGGAGCCGAAAGGCAAGTTATGTGTGTCACACATTTGCCGCAAGTTGCCGCGCAAGGGCACAACCATTTTCAAGTATCGAAATCAGTCAGCAATGGCAACACGCATAGCGTGGTCACTGCACTGGATGCAAAAACGCGTGTCGAGGAACTTGCTCGTATGCTGGGAGGACTGGAAATCAGCAAGGAAACACTTGCTAACGCAAGACAGATGCTGAAACAGGCTCAGGTATAAGCTGGCAATAATTTTATAATTGCTGTACGTCTCAGCAGTCTTTAATTAAGCAGTCTTTTTATTGTTCTCACGACAGGGAAAGCCCACGAGATTGCGGGCTGTTATGCAAGTCATGTGGGGTCTTTTGCTGCTGCACAAACAGCTCTTGCATTTGACGTCGATTGGTTTCATCAAGCTTTTGAAAAGACTCTTGCACTGGCGTATTGACCGCAACATCGGCTTTCATATACGCGCGATCGTGACCAGGGTTATTCAACTCTCCTTGCACGATGACTACATTTTCACCAACCTTGATGCCGCGCCCGTTATCGACACTAAAAACTATATGATCAATACGCGTCATCCCATTTTCTTTTGCCAATTGCGTCAAGCTTGCGGCCAACTGCTCACTTTTTTCATCAGGCGAGCGACTTAATTTTCCATCATGCGCATGGACAAGATTCAAGGCTTGTTGATGCATTGCGAAGTCCGGGTGATCGCGGTCACGCGGATTGAAATCGACACGCCTAGAAGCGTTGGTGGCCGGCCCCCCAGGCGCTTGGTTTGGAGTGTCTCGCGCAGGTTGTTGCGGAGCACGAATGTCATCGGTCGCCGGCTGTAGAACAGTTTGACGCTCAATTGCGTGAGTCACTGCTTGCAAGGTGGCAGGGTCAGCACGACCGGTCACAGGCAAGGCTTGCTGTTCCTGAAAACGCCGGATTGCTTGCTCGGTTTCGCGACCAAAAGTGTCCCCAGCAGGTACCAAGCGATTTCGATCGTCTCGGATATTTAAGGCACGCAAGTTATCGTTGAGTTGGCGTGCCTCGTCGCCGGTTTCCAGGCGACGCAACGCGTTATCTTCCATCGCCGGACGTCCCACTGCAGGTTGTATTCCGGCACCAGCTCGAACGCGCCCGGCATCGAGATCTGCGACAAATTCCGGAGTGAGCGTTGCATGCCATGCGTCATAGCGATCTAAGCGATCAGCCAGCCCATTATTGCCGCCGTTGATAGCGAATGTGGTGCGCGACACGTCATCACGGTCTGCTTGCGGTACTCGGCTTTCCCAGTACCACAACGCAATTCGCTGTGCATTCTCGCGATCAGCTGCAAGACCGGGATGGGCGACTAATTCCAGATTTACTCCAACTCCAGCGTCGCGGTAATTCCCCTCGCCAGTTAGCTGGGTATAGCCTCTGCCGCGGTAAAGATATCCATCGCCCGCGTCATCGTTACCCATCCGGGCACCATACATTAGTCGAGCGAGCTCTTGCGGACGCCCTGCAAGAGCCTCCACCCGCGCAGCCTCCAATACCTGATCGCCTTCGCGTCTGGCGGAAGCCACCGGAATTTGATGTATGCCCCGGGTATAACGAAACCCCTCTTCTAGACGGGTGAAGCCTCCGGACTCATGACCCATTTGCCCCATGAAATTCGCCATTTCCTCGCGAGAGGTGATGCCAGCAGCCCGAGCAGCCGCTAGCATGTTGATTTCGTTTTCGGTCGGCATAACAAGAAGTCCTGAAATTTTTTATGTGAGAACACTCAAGGTAAAACATCGGCCGGAAAAGACGCGGCGTCGAATTGCTCCAATGAGATATAGCTGAAATCACTTGGCCCTTCTCGTCTTTCGGCAGCTTTCCCATCTATGCGATCGAGGCCGCTGAAGATCACTTCGGCCAGCGCCCACGTGCCTCGATCTGGGACATATTCAAATCTGAATTCACTTGACCAGATTTCGCGAGAGCCCCCCTCAAAATGCAGTGTGAATTCGCCGCGACCAATCCGGATCTGTTGCAATGGGTCGCCCATCATGCCACCGCAGTTTCGGCACAGGACCGCATTAGAGCTTGTCACCGACTGCCGCAAAATGCCGTCAACATCGCGCAACAAAACTAGCAAGGCTCTCGGCGCATCAACAGTCGCCGCCCTAGGGGTGTAAACAACAAGTACATCATCGTCTCCATCGGCATCAACGTCTCCGAAGGCACTAAGGCGAAGCGCTGCGCCGATAGGTAGAAACGCCGATAAATCAGTTTCACCAGCAACTGCCCGTGACTTAGCCGGTGATGCTGCAACGGGCGGTTGCTTTGCAATATCGCTTTGATTTGCACAGGATGGCAATGAGACCGCAACCAGCAAGCCTAGCCAGATGGTTTTTATATTCAAGTTTAATTCCCTGATTGGCAGCGTGCGAGTGACTAGCCAAGTAAATCGACATGGCAAAATAGGTTTAAGCGATGTTTCGTCTTTACCCTCCCATCGTCTTGGTTTTCCAAGTCACGAGACTACTTTTTTTTCTTCGCCCTAACATACAAAACCAAACTATGTTCTTCAATCACGTAACCGTATTTGTCGGCGATTTGTTTTTGCAAGTCTTCAATTTCCGGGCTGGTAAATTCAACCACTTTGCCGGTATCTAAATCAACCATATGGTCATGATGCTGACCGCGGTCCATTTCATAAACGGCGGTGCCGCCTTCAAAATTATGCTTCAGTACTAGACCGGCGGCTTCAAATTGGGTAAGCACGCGATAAACCGTTGCCAAGCCAATATCTTCACCAACACCGATCAGGTATTTGTAGATATCTTCGGCGCTCATATGCTTTGCGCCCGAGGTTTCCAGCAACTCAAGAATGCGGATTCGAGGGTGGGTGACCTTTAGGCCGACCTTGCGTAAATCCTGTGTTTCCATGATTTTTCGGTTCCTATGCAACTTTTTTAGCGCTTGTTGGTCTGGGCTTAGTGTATCATCACACGGTTTCCCAAATGACGAATCCAGCAATGCGTAAGCTACTTCCAAAGCTAGTAATAATCGGTCTGACCCTCGTGTTTACATCGGGTTGCAACCTGCTCTACCGACAGCCCGTTTATCAAGGCACTCTGTTCGAGAAAAAGAATGTTGATCAGCTCAAATTGGGCATGAGCCAGCAGGAAGTTTACCAATTAGTAGGAACGCCACCGATTGCCGATCCTTTTCATCAAAGCCGTTGGGACTACACCGCTACCCAACGTCATCGTTACAGTGACATGGAAGTAAAAACCATGACCCTGTATTTTGAAAACGGCAACCTCGCTAAATGGGAAGGCGAATATTTCGCAGAACAGGATTTGGAATTAGCAAAAGAAATGCGCAAATTCGGCAACCTGCCAAAAGATAAAGACAAGAAAAAACGTCGCTGAGTTTGTCAAGAAAAACCCCGCAATGCGGGGTTTTTTTATTGCCTCTTGATAAGGGAAAGCTGTTACGCCGCTCGTGAACTTGCCGATGCAATTTGAGCCAGTCTGCGTACCGCTACCGATAGCGTTGCAAAATCCATGCTGCGTAAATTACGCATATCGGCAAACATGTTCAGCGTGTATTTCAATGTCGCGTCGTCGCGCGACAGCCAATCGGCGACTGATGCTTCGGCTGACTTGTTGGCGGCACCTTGCGAAAGCACGATACCCACCAAAGCACGTTGTTGTGCCTGCAATTCGTCACGCAGCACTCCACGTGCCTGTGCATGCCAGCGACCTTCGACTGGCAGCGTTTCTACGTTATCCATTAACCATTTAGTATGCAGAGCATCGGACAATGCA
The DNA here is from genome assembly GCA_043754555.1 of Arenimonas sp. Lineage (GTDB taxonomy): Bacteria > Pseudomonadota > Gammaproteobacteria > Xanthomonadales > Xanthomonadaceae > Arenimonas. Next base: position 11,093 of record JAYUUM010000071.1, read on the forward strand.
AAATAAGCCTGACCCACTTGTGCAACATCAGTTTTACGTTCGAGCGCGACTTCAATAATGTCCATCGCATAGGTTAGATAAGGCAACTTGGCAAAATCATCTGCCATATCGGATGAGAAACCTTGTTTCATCCAGGCTTGTTTGTCGGCTTCAACACTGGCCCGACTTTCAGCCGGCAATATAGTTGGCAGGGCTGCCTTCAAGGCTTGCATGGGTGCAGAATAACGCTCAACTTGCGCAGCAATATTTAAAGTCTCGCCGGGCTTGTTCAGGAGCCAGCGTGTCATATTGCGTTGCAAATGCCAAATACCGGTCAGTGCAGAGATTTGCGCTGTTTCAGACGCCTTCAAGTCCATATTATCGATGCCTAGCCACCAATGCCGTGCTTCCAATACTTCACGGCAAATGGTGTAAGCCTTGGCAATTTGTGCCGGGGTTTCACCGGTATCTTCCTGCATGCGTAGAAGGAAAGTTGAACCCATGCGATTTACCATGGAATTGGTGACCATGGTGGCAATAATTTCACGGCGCAAACGGTGATTTTGCATGTCGGCGGCGTATTTTTCTTGCAGTGGTTTGGGGAAATAACGCTGGAGTTCTTTCGACAAGTAAGGATCTTCCGGCACATCGGAGTCGAGCAATTCGTTGAAGATAACTATCTTGTCGTAGCTCAGTAGCACCGATAATTCTGGCCTGGTTAAACCTTGGCCGCGTGATTTGCGTTCACTGAGTTCTGCGTCTGTCGGTAAAAATTCAATACCGCGATCTAGCAGACCTTGCGACTCCAGCGTACGAATAAAATGGCCAAATGATCCCAGACGCGATGTACTCATCGCTTCCATCACGCTGATCGCCTGATTTTGACGATAATTATCCATCAAGACCAAATCACCGACCTCATCGGTCATGCTGGCCAACAAAGTATTGCGTTGCGGCGTAGTCATATCGCCGCGCTGCACAACGGCACCTAGCAGAATTTTGATATTCACTTCATGATCGGAAGTATCGACACCCGCCGAATTATCAATAAAGTCGGTATTGAGCAGAACGCCAGCAAGCGCGGCTTCAATGCGGCCACGTTGAGTCATGCCGAGATTACCGCCCTCACCCACCATTTTGCATCGCAGTTCGCTGCCATTTACTCGCAAACCGTTATTGGCACGATCACCACAATCGGCATGAGTTTCCGATGTCGCTTTGACATAGGTACCAATACCGCCATTCCACAACAAATCCACTGACGCTTTCAAAATTGCATTCATTAGATCGGCCGGCGTCATTGACTCCAGGTCAGTTCCAATATTCAGTGCGGATTTGATTTCAGGCGTTAACGGGATTGTTTTGGCGTTACGCGCATAAACACCGCCACCGGCGGTAATCAAACTCTTGTCGTAGTCGTCCCAACTCGAGCGCGGTAGTTTGAACAAGCGGTCGCGTTCCTTGAAAGAAATCGCGGAATCCGGATTTGGATCAAGAAAAATATGACGGTGATCGAATGCGGCTAGTAAACGAATTTTCTCAGACAGCAGCATGCCGTTACCAAATACATCGCCCGACATATCGCCGACGCCGACACAGGTGAAGTCCTGCGTTTGGCAATCGCGCCCAAGCGCACGAAAATGTCGTTTAACCGACTCCCAGCCGCCTTTGGCGGTAATGCCCATACCTTTATGGTCGTAACCGACCGAACCGCCCGATGCAAACGCATCGTCAAGCCAGAAGCCATGCTCGGCCGAAATACCATTGGCAATATCGGAGAATGTAGCGGTGCCTTTATCGGCTGCAACGACTAAATATGGATCGTCTTTATCATGGCGAACTACATCAATCGGCGGCACGATTTTACCATCGACGATATTGTCGGTAATGTCTAGCAACGCATTAATGAAGCGTTTGTAGCAGGCGATACCTTCGGCTAAAACGGCATCGCGATCACCTCCGACCGGCGAGCGTTTTACGAAGAATCCGCCCTTGGATCCGACTGGCACTATCACCGTATTTTTTACCATCTGTGCTTTGACCAGACCCAAAACTTCGGTACGGAAATCCTCCCGGCGATCTGACCAACGCAAGCCGCCGCGGGCTACTGGGCCAAAGCGCAAATGCACACCTTCTACCCAAGGTGAATAAACAAAAATTTCGCGATAAGGTCTTGGCTTTGGCAAATCCGGCAACTTGGAAGCATCGAACTTGAAACTAATGTAATCGCGATGACTACCATTCTTGATTTGATAGAAGCTGGTACGCAATGTCGCTTTGATTACCGTGATAAAGCTGCGCAAGATACGGTCTTCATCGAGGCTTGCCACTTTTTCCAACAGAATTGCCAAAGCATCGTCGCAAGCATCAAATTGTGATTCCCGGTCCAGCGCACGATCGGCGGCGACTTCTTCCAAAATGGTCGCTATTTTTTCGCGTTCGGCTTCAGTCACGATATCAATTAAATTTTTATGCAACAGATTGCAGGTGGCCGCATCGGTTTTGCTATCACGGCAAGGTTCAAAACGTGCTGCAAATAATTCGACCAGCAGACGGGCAATCAATGGGTACCGAACTAAGGTTTCTTCCATGTAAATTTGCGAAAATGGCACGCCCGTTTGTAATTGGTATTTGCAGTAGCCACGCAGCACGGCCACTTCACGCCAACTCAAACCTGCTGCCAACACCAAACGATTAAAGCCATCGCTTTCTGCTTCGCCGGCCCATACGGCGCCAAATGCCTGCTCGAAACGAGCACGCGAATTCTCGACTTCAATGATGCCCGCGGTGGGTTCAACCTCAAAATCCTGAATGACAATACGCCCTTCATCAAGATTTATTTCATAAGGATGCTCACTGTTGATACGTAGGCCTAAATTTTCTAACATGGGCAGAGCATCCGACAATGCAATTTCTTTACTAAGTCGAATCAATTTGAACCGCAGACCATTGTCATCAGGTGAACGATAAAGATTTAGCCGCAGCTGATCCTCATTCTCCAGGTAGTCGGCTTGCTCAATATCTTCAGCTGCAATAACCGGCGGCACCGATTCGACATAAGCAGCAGGTAATGCACGG
>JAYUUM010000072.1:0-4633 GCA_043754555.1 Arenimonas sp.
AAGTGAGAACTGTCAGAGCAGAAGAGCAGAAAAGAATGCCACCCCGGCCCTGTTTTTGCATTTTGGGTTCTAACAACCAAAATAAGGGGCCGACGCGCCGGATGCAAAACTTGAAACCAATATTTTCACGGAGGTCACCTTGATTGCGTAGTTAGACATTTGCTAGTTATTGCCTGTCTTAATGACTTGCATGATTAAATTCTCGTCGAGAACACACTCGTTGGTCTCAAAGTATGGATTGCCTCTTCTGTCGGGTTTCAGTTTAATCTTTTTGCAGCGAGATATTTGCCAATAGGCTCCACTATTATTTGGGTCAACAGGAATACGTATCGTTCCGCTGTCGTAGTAGAGGCTTAGCAATTGCCCGTCGGCCTGTTTTGCAACACCGCGGCAATACTGTGAGTCGATACCGAAGTGTTGGTAGCCAATAATAAAAGGCTTGCCACTTTCTAATGCCTGTTTAGCACAACGGACAGAAGAATTGCCATTTGGGTTGCCAAAAATGCCGCAATAGTAGGCCTCCGCTGGAACCAGGCTGGACATTCCAGAAACGAAGCCTGTGTAGCAGTGCTCTTCGCCTGATGTGTTTTTTGAGAACGCGGCAGGAATGCTGCGAGTCGTCTTTTGGCCAGTGTCGCACGCTACCAAAAGGGCCGAAAAACAAACAAAAGGGATAAGCGCATTCTTCATTAATGGCTAACAACCAAAATAAGGGGCTGACGCGCCGGATGTGAAACTTGAAACTAGTATTTGCACGGCAGTCCCCTTGATTGCGTAGTTATGTTGCAACACCTTGAAGTATATGCCGAGTAGCTTCTATTGGAGTAGAAAAATCGATGCGCTTATTAGGGGTGGCGTTTATTTGAAGGATTATGTCGCCGATGCTGCATCGCTTCAAACCACCTTTGTGATCAATGAGAAAACGATAATCTTGAATATAGTTTGTTAGTGAGCCCAGAAATGACTGGCTATCGGTGCCCGTAAGTGCCCCGCGACCATAGTCTGAAATTACTCGGTCAATAGCCGACTTGGAAACGTCTACTAAGCCAAGTAATTGTATGAGTCCAGCTAAGAACCCACTTGAAAGTTTCTCAGGATCGTTGCGTTGACCTTCGAGCAGTATAAAAGTTAGCAAGGACTTATCGCTCATATAAATAAAAGCGTTTCTATCTTCTGCTTGGAAAATGCCGATGTACCAATTGCCTAAAATTGCAGTTGTAGCAGCCGGCACCAGCAAGCCTTCCTTTTTGAGCTGAATACGACTCAAAACAGCATTGGTACATTTTAAATAAAACACTAATGCCTCTTTGCTACATAACAACCAAAATAAGGGGCCGACGCGCCCGATGATAGATTTGAAACTGGAATTTTCACGGAGGTCCCGCTTGATTGCGTAGTTAGGTGCGTCACGAGTGTCCTACTGGTATCAAATGGTTGAGAATATCTAGGTCAATTTGTTTCCAGTGACTTGGATCGAACGCTGACTGTGAAATCTTGACCGTGCCTAGCAAGTGCAGCTCCTTTTGCTCCAGTCGAACCCAAAGTGCGGGCATATCTGATAGTTCCAGGCTAGATATCAGGTAGACGTTGTAACACGCGGGGTAGTCGTCCAGCTGCTCGTCAAACTGACAGTCGAACAGAAAAGTCTTCTCCCCGTCCAACGTATGGAAAGTTCTGGGCTGATCCCAAAACGCGTGGTACTTAATATTTTGCCAATGTGACATTTCAATAGCGCCTAACAACCAAGATAAGGGACCGACGCGCCGGATGACGGTTCGGATGAATCTAATATTTCCACGGAGGTCCCCTTGATTGCGTAGTTAGACATAAGGCAGGACGGAATTTACGGCTGAAAGAGCTTCAGTCATTAAATTTTCTAGGTACAATTTAGTGCCTTTCGATTCGAGCTGGGTAATGTAATTTCGCGCGGCGTCTATATTCCGCTTTTCACTTGGTCGCTCTAGCTCAACGGCATCAAGGATGTCACGAAGTTGCTCGAGCCGTAAAAACATTCTTGCAGAATCATCTCGAGGGCCACCAATTGAAAGGGACAATATTCTAGAAAATGGCGGTGGAAACTTGTTGCCTGAAACGGTTGCGGCAAGAATAGAGTGATGAGCCGTGATGTTACGAAGAGCTTTGAAGAAGCGAAAACTGTCTATTTTTTCCAATTGTATTTGTACTGGTCGGTCTGCCATGTCGTAAACAGATGCGAGCGAAAACAGGAAAGCATCAAAATAGCCAATCATCAGCCAATAAGAATCAACCGGAGGACCACAGTAAATTATGTATTGATTCCTAAAATACTCCGCATGCGAATATCTTAGGCGAGCAGGTAATGCATTAGATATTTCAATTTCATACATAACAAGCTTCTTATGTCTAACAACCAAAATAAGGGACTGCCGGAACGGATGCGAAATTTGAAACTAATGTTCCCACGGCAGTCCCCTTGATTGCGTAGTTAGGATTGTAGCTCGTCAACTTTGATCCCACACATGTATAGAGAGCAAGTCGCCCGGTGCACAAGCTAATTTAGCCTCACTGTTCCAGATTATGTCGCCGTTCCAACCTTCTGGCAAAACGTAGTCATCGCCAATTACTAGAGGACTGTTATTGACTGGCAAGCCTGAGGTAATAATGGGGAATAGGACGCCAGCTGTAACTGTGTATTTTGATGGATAACCATAGCCGCCAGAGGTGGATGCTTTCCCGTCCTTAACCAGTTGGTCGAGCCAATCGAGGCCAAATACGCTGGTTTGCCAGCGAACTACAAGAACACCTTTCTTTTCAGCCTTGGGCTTACGAAAGAAGCTGATCAGATAGCGAACGACAAGACTCCAAAGTCTAGCCTCAGGCTTGCGATACACAAACACCTCCCAGCCAAGCATTTACTCTCCTACAGGCCTAACAACCAAAATAAGGGACCGCCGCAGCGGATGTTGCACTAGAATGTTGGATTTTCACGGCGGTCCCCTTGATTGCGTAGTTAGGTCTAGACACATGACTAGCGACTATTCATCTGCTGGCAGTGTGTAGCAGAGGCCTGAGTCAAGTTTGTATGCCATGACTTGTGTAAAACCATTTCTTGCGAAAGTGGCTGTAAGCCCACTCTCAGTCTCTTTGATAATCTTTCCGCCAGAGCTCTCAATTGATTTCTTCAGCTCAGCAGTAGTTGTTACTCCTGGCTCGCACGCTGGAAGGTCATCAGGCAGATTAGAAAGCATGTCTACAATCGATTTTGTGCTTATTGAGTTATTCGCCTTTGCTGAGCTATTCGGTTTAGCCGGAGTATTGCTACAACTGCAGAGTCCGAAAACAGCAAGTGAAGTAAATAGAATTTGTCTGATTAACATAATTTTTCCAATAGACCTAACAACCAAAATAAGGGACCGCCGCAGCGGATGATTCACTTGAACGTTGGATTTTCACGGCGGTCCCCTTGATTGCGTAGTTATGCCTTTCTATTTTGCACAAGAAGAGCAACTTTGGAAATACGGTCAGGTAGGCGCCTCAGGAACCACTTGTCGAATTTCTCAATAGCCTCATGGAACTCTTGAGGAGAATATTTCTTGCCAGAACCCAGCGTAAGATCTTCCGCAAGCTCAAAGTACTCAATAGGAAGTTGAGGGTGGGAAGCTCCACCAAAAACCGGATGCGGCCCTCTGGTAATTGGAATCTCATGTTCCTGTGGCTTTGGGTGAACTAGATTGTTTCTCTCAGTTATTAATGCACCAAGCCGCTGATACACCCAATGATTTTTATCGAAGCGATACTGATGTGATGTAAGAAGCGGGGCCAATGAATCTAATTTGCTGCGAAAAGACATGGACATTAAAGAATTAGCATAGTCTTTATTATCTTTGCCCCATTTATCACTAGCATGTTCAATTAGTGCGTCGTTAAGAATAGCTTCCAAAGCGGCGGCACACATGATGATGTATGGAACACAAAGTGCGTTCTTGTTATCAGACTCTTCATAAGTCTTACGCATAAAGCGGAGAATTCGTTCAAACTTTACGCTTGCTCGAAAGCTGACTCGCATTAGCTCTTTGGTGGTGTCAGTTCGAGGCTGTTTTTTCATGGGCATAACAACCAAAATAAGGGGCCGACGCGCCGGATGATAACTCGTTTGAATGCCATGTTTCCACGGAGGTCCCCTTGATTGCGTAGTTAGACATTTTATTGGCCCGATTCTACTGCAATGCGATGAACCAAAATACGTTGCAGGACAGCTAAACCTAATATTGGCAGTACGGCTGCTAAATAGCGATTACCCTGGAAAAAATAGGAAATTGGAAGTGCAACGAAAGAGGCAGCTAAGAGATAGTAGGAAGCACGACGAACAAGCATGTGTGATTCGCTTATAGAAGCAATAAATCCCGATCGCGTGGCGAAAGTGGTAATGCAGCCAACAATGATAATGCATAAGAAAATGGCAGATTCCTGAAGTGCATTATAGATTTGGAGATACCACCATTGTGCGGTTATTACGGCAATGCCGCCAAAAATAAGATAAGTATTGCCTGCGAGCACCAACCGATTAACAGGTTTCGCTTGAAGCAAAACGATCACTAGCTGAATTAGGCCCGCAACAGCAGCTATCTGGAATGCCTCAAGCCACCGCGAGTCA
>JAYUUM010000073.1:0-4612 GCA_043754555.1 Arenimonas sp.
ATTTAACGCAATTTGATATAGCGCGCGTTGTTCTTTTGAGTAACGACCGTTTATTGGCCAGGTTCGGGTGATATCGGAAGCATAATAGTCGTATTCTGCCCCAGCATCACATAGCAATAAATCACCGTCTTTCAAGCGGGCATTGTTCGCACGATAATGCAGTACACAAGCATTTGCGCCGCTGCCTACAATGGGCTCATAAGAAGCGGTAGCATTATTTTTTTTATAACAATATTGCAACGCCGCTTCAATTTCATATTCATGCACACCTGGTCGGGTTGCACGCATCGCAGCGATTTGTGCTTCTGCCGCGATGTCGGCGGAGCGCTGCATTAGTTTGATTTCGTCCTTGCTTTTGAACAGACGACATTCATGCAATAAATGGCCGAGCTCAAGAAATTCATGCGGTGGTTCCGAACCCATTCGCATTTGCGCACGGGTACGATTCAACCAGCCGATCAATTTCAGATCAAATTCTTTATCGCGACCAAAATGGTAATACACCCTACGCCGACCTTCGAGCAAGCCCGGCAAAATATCATCAAGATCTTCGATCGAATACGCATCGTCCATGCCAAGACTTTCAACCGACCCTTCCGGACCCAGCCTAGGGCCGTCCCAAGCTTCGCGTTCCGGATTTCGTTCACGGCAAAATAATAAGTTCTCACCATGCTTGCGACCCGGCACCATGACCAAAACCGATTCGGGTTCGGCAAAGCCGGTTAAATACCAGAAGTCGGAATCTTGCCGGTACGGATAATGCGTGTCGTTACTGCGAATACGCTCCGGCGCCGACGGCAAAATAATGATGGCGTGCTCCGATGCCATGCGCATTAATTGTTTACGACGCTTAAAAAATTCTTTTTGGGCAATCATGTTTTCGCATGCAATCCATATAATCGAATTAGTTTAATTTTCTGCGATGCCGCGGACCGAGTACGCAATCACTGTGCACCAACATGGCGGCAACCCGAACAAATTCGGAAACTTCTTCAAAGGCTTCTTCGTCGCTATCGGCATCTTCGTAGCTCAAGTCGCTAGCTGCGATGCGGCTTAAATCACTCAAGGCGTCCTGGGTTTCTTCTGACATTTTTTTGAGATCAGCGCCGGATAATCCAACACCACCCAAAAACCCGCGACACCATGCCAATAAGGCATCGCCACGTTCCGCCACTGGGGCGTCGCTATCTGGCAATAACAAATCAAATTCAAACTCTTCCGAAGCCAAACCAACACAAGTAGCGGCATATAATTGCGCCAAATCAGTGCCCGGTTCAACTTCATGAATTGCGTCATCGCTCAAAACAAGACTCAGCCAGTTTTCGGCATTCGCTTGCCCGCCACCACAAAGATAGCCACACAAACTGCCATGCAGTTCAGGCGCTTCAACTCCGAGCGTATTCATCAGTGGCGAGCGCGCCAGGGTGGCATATAAGGGAAGTACCGGCTGATTCATGAAAACCCCACGTTATGGCATGCCTACATTCTAGCAAGGGCGACAAACGTCTTGTGACATTGTGCCTCTGGCCACTACACTGCTGGGCGGGGAAACGTCCATAACAGGGAATTAATCGGTGCCATTGCGCGATATACCAGCAAGTCGTTTGGCTCGCCTCATTTTTTTCGCGGGTACGGCTGGTATTTTTTTTACACCCGAGCATGCCGCTGCCGGGACGACAACCAGTTACAGCGCTGCCAGCCTTGCGCCGCAATTGGCATTAATCGTCACTGCACTTTTTCTGGGACTGCAGCTTTGGCGTATTCGGCGCCGTCGAGTCGCGCAAGAAGCGGCATTATTGGAAGAAATTAATGAACGTGAAACACGATTAAACCTCGCACTTTGGGGCTCGGGCGATGAATTTTGGGATTGGAACATTCCCGAAAATAGCCTGTATCGCTTAGGGGCCAACCAATTGCTCGGCCAGGGTGCTTCTGAATCGATGAGCACCGACGATTGGCGCACGCATTCTTTGCATCCAGACGATTTACCGCGCGTACAAAAATTATTGCAGGAACATTTAATCGGTCAAAGTGAAGTGTTCGAGTCTGAACATCGAATTCGCAATGGCAGTGGCGAATGGATTTGGGTACGTTCCCGCGGCAAGCTGGTAGAACGCGATGCCGATGGCAAACCTCTGCGAATGGCGGGTACTGCCAGAGACATCACCCTGAGTCGTAGCGCAGAACGCGAACGTCGGGTCGCACTTGAAGTATTGCGCAGTATGGGCGAAGCGGTTGCGGTGATTGATCTGGAGTTTTGTTTTATTTCGGTAAATCCGGCTTTCTCGCGCATCACTGGTTATAACGAAGAAGAAGTGATCGGACAAAACAGCAGCATTCTCGATTCAACCCAGCATGGCGTCGATTTTTATCGCCGTGTGCGCGACATTCTTGAACGCACGGGTCACTGGGCTGGCGAGATGTGGCAAAAACGCAAAGACAGCGACGAGTTCCTCGGTTGGATTGAGATGTCCGAAGTGCGCGATGCCCACGGCGTTCGTAGCCATTTTGTCGCCGTGGTCAATGACATCACCGATAAAAAACGTGCTGAACAAGAACTGCGTTATCTGGCAAATTACGACACTTTAACCGGCTTGCCAAATCGTGCCCTGCTCTCGGAAAGATTGGGCCGCGCTATTGTGCGTGCTCGCCGCCAGGAAACCCGCGTGGCGGTTTTATTTTTGGATCTCGACCGTTTCAAGGACATCAATGACTCGCTGGGTCATGCTGCTGGCGATCGTTTGTTAAAGGCCGCTGCATCTCGCATTCAAGCGACCGTTGGAGCCTCTGACACCGTAGCAAGATTGGGTGGCGATGAATTCACCGTGATTCTTGAAGACGTTGAAAGTCTTGCCGCTGTCGAGCGCATGGCGCGCGAAATCCTGACTGCGTTTTCGATGCCGCTCGAAGTCGATGAACGCCATGACGTGAGCATTACACCGTCATTAGGCATTAGCCTGTATCCCGATCACGCATTAGTGCCAACGGATTTATTGAAGTTCGCCGACACTGCGATGTATCAAGCCAAAGCCGAAGGACGCAATACTTTCCAGATTTATAACGAAACTATGGACGCCGAAGCACGTCGGCGTGCACAAATTCTCGCCTGCCTTCGCAAGGCTTTGGATCGTGGCGAATTCCGTTTGGTCTATCAGCCGCGCATGTCTCTGGCCGACGGCCGCATTACCGGTGTCGAAGCATTATTGCGTTGGCATAGCGCAGAACTGGGTGATATCAGCCCCGTCACGTTTATTCCGCTGGCAGAAGAAAGTGGTTTAATTCTTGCAATCGGTGAATGGGTTCTGCATGAGGCCTGCATTGCACTCAAGCGTTGGCGCAAACACGACCTTACCGAACTGTCGATGGCCGTTAATGTGTCGGTGATGCAATTGCTGCGCGGTAACTTACCGCAAACACTTAAACGTATTCTTGAAGAAACCGAAATTCCGGCCAATCGCCTGGAATTGGAACTCACCGAAAGTATGGTGATGGAAAACGCCGAGCAAGCCACCGTTGTGCTCAACGAATTACGCGCACTGGGTTTAACGCTGGCTATTGATGACTTCGGCACCGGTTACTCATCGCTGGTGTACTTGAAACGACTGCCAATCGATACCTTGAAAATTGATAAAGCCTTTATCGGCGATCTGGATCACGACCCTGATGATGAAGCCATCACCGCCACCATTATCACGATGAGCCACTCACTCGGCTTGAACGTGATTGCAGAGGGTGTGGAAACTGAACAGCAGCTCCGCTACCTGCGTGAACAAGGCTGCGATGAAATTCAAGGCTACTGGTTATCGCCTCCAATTGACGGCCACCGCTGCCTTGCGTTCATCCGTAGCTGGCAGCCGAGCACGGTAGCCGCCATTCCGGCGCCATATTGATGCTAGATTCGCTTGACCACTCGTTGAACTGACACTATCGTGAAGACTATGAACTTGCCTGATACTCATCAACAAATTAAAGCCTTGGCCGAACGCGTAGATCGTTTGATCGAAGTATCGCGCCGTCTGCAGGACGAAAATCGAAGTCTGCGACAGCGTCAGGAACAATTAACTAGCGAACGCTCACAATTGATGAGTAAAAACGAACTGGCTCGCTCGCGGGTGGAAGCGATGATTAATCGCCTCAAGTCGCTGGAACAAAACGCGTGAGCACACCCATCAATGTAAAAATTCTTGATCGGGAATTTACTGTCGGTGTTGAAGCCGGCGAACAGGAAAGTTTATTGGCCTCCGCAAGTTTTCTGGATGCCCGCATGCGAGAAATTCGCGGCAATAATCGCATGGTCGGCGTCGAGCAAGTCGCGGTATTAGCAGCACTTAATCTGGCACATGAATTTTTACAGCTCAAAAAAGCTGCTGACGACCGCGATGGAGCGCTACATCAAACTTTGGGCGACATGAATCGAAAACTGGACGGTTTGTTCGATTCGTTACCCCGATAATTCAATAAATTAATCCAGCATAATTAATTCTATATGAATGCTAATTTGCGTGTTGAATTCACATTAATTTGTAATTTTGGTTCTATACTATGTTTGTGTCCTCTGCTGTGTTTGACAGCTTACGCAAACATTTCGCCTTGACCCATAACTACGGCCCGG
>JAYUUM010000074.1:0-4609 GCA_043754555.1 Arenimonas sp.
GCTTGCTGCGCCCAAACGCTGCGACAGAGCATGGGCGCAGCAAGCAGGCGCCCCTACGGATTATCCAAACCAAAAAAAGCCTTCGCATTCTCAGTACTAATTCTTGCGGTGTCTTCAACGTCTTCACCGCGATCTTTGGCTAATTCTTCCACGATATGTTTTAAGTACATGGGTTCGTTGCGGTGTTGTTTGGGTTTTGGTTTGATCGAGCGCGGCAACAAATAAGGACTGTCGGTTTCAATCATGATGCGGTTGGCAGGGATATGCGGCACGATTTCCCGCAAGTGTAGGCCGCGACGTTCATCGCATAGCCAGCCGGTAATACCGATGTAATAATCGGCATCCAGGTATTCAAAACATTCTTCTTTAGTACCAGTAAAGCAATGCACGACAGCTTTGTTCAAGCGGCCCTCAAAATTTTTCATCATCGCCATAAAATCATCATGAGCGTCACGCTGATGCAGAAACAGTGGCTTGCCGCATTCAACGGCAAGCTGTAATTGTTTTTCAAAAGCGCTGCGTTGTACGGGACGCGGAGAAAAATCACGAAAATAATCTAGACCGCATTCACCGACCGCGACAATCTCGGGCAAGGCATGAAGAGCACGCAATTCGGCCATCCCTTCTTCAGTGATTTCCAAAGCATGATGCGGATGCACGCCGGCGGTGGCAGATAGAAAACCGACATGTGCCTTTGCCAAGCGCAAAGCTTCACGCGAGCCTTCGCGAGAGGCGCCAGTCACTATCATGTGAACGATTCCTGCTTCACGTGCTCTTGAGACCACGTCGTCAAGATCGTGCTGGAAGCTTTCATGGCCCAAATTGGCGCCGATATCGATTAAGTCCATCTAAATATTTTCTTGGCAGTTTTGTCAACTTTAACAGCTTCACTTCGTTAATCTAAATTAAACCCGGAAAACCTGTGGTCGCTTATGAAACTGCGTTACCTGATTTTGACGATGGGATTTGTTGGCTGCTTTACACAAGCCAAGCCACTACATGATGTAGCGCCGATCACGCAAGAGATGCAACAAATTGTCAGCGTCTATGGTTTGGATGGTGCTTCATTGAAGTTGCTCCGGGATGGCAGGCCGATTTATTACCAACACTTCGGCAGCTATACAACGAGCACGCGCGTGCCGATTGCTTCGGCTAGCAAATGGTTATCGGCGTTAGCACTGGCACGTCTAGTTGAGAAAGGTCAAATGTCCTGGGAAGACACCATCGGGCAATATATTAGCAACGCACCCGCCGACAAAAAAAACATTCGTTTGCGGCAATTGTTTTCGCATACCGCCGGTATGAATGCAGGCGAGGATGATTGCCTCAGCAATCGCTTTATCACGTTTGAAAATTGTACTAACCAGATTTTGGCAGTCCCACTCGTCTATACCCCGGGAACCACTTTTGCCTATGGTGGTAATTCCATGCAAGTGGCAGGCCGCATGGCGGAACTGGCCTCCGGTAAAACTTGGGATCAACTTTTTATCGATGAAATGGTCACGCCGCTTGGATTGCAAAATACCGACTTTGCTGCCGGTTCCACTCAAGCCGGCTATGTCCGTGTCAATAACGCCCGCGTTGCCGGTGGTGTTCGCAGCACCGGCGATGACTACGGCATAGTTTTGACGATGATTCAAAATGAAGGCTTGCATCTAGGCTTGCGTTTTTTAAATAAAACGACACTCGATTACATGGCGACCGATCAAGCCGCTGGATTGGTCGTGGGTTCGACACCGTTCGAGGAAAGTCTTGGTTATGGTATTGGCCAATGGCGTGAAGTGGTTGACTCCAAGGGCACGGCGACGCGTATTTCCAGCCCCGGTGCTTTTGCTGCAACCCCTTGGGTCGATAAGCGTAATCGCGTCGCCGGGTTTTTCTTTGTCAAAGATTCTGGTCCGCGACTGCGTAACGAAATTTTTGATTTAAAAGATTTGATCAATGTGGTGTATTCCAACAGAAGACAAATACCACCGCCGCAAAAACCCAAACCCAGCAGCGTTACACAAGGGTCCAAAAACCAGTCGCATCACTGAAGTACAATAAACCGGTTCAATACCAAGAGCCTACTGTGATTGTTGAATCGATGCCAATTAATGAAGTATTGCCCGCTATTTTATCGGCACTTCAAACACATTCACGGCTGGTACTCGAAGCGCCACCGGGCGCTGGTAAAACTACACAGGTGCCCATTGCTTTATTGAAGGCGTCATGGCGCGGCGATAAAAAAATATTGATGCTGGAGCCACGTCGTGTAGCCGCTCGCGCAGCAGCGAATTTTATGGCAAAACAATTAGGCGAAGGAGTGGGTGAAACCGTCGGTTATCGCATTCGCTTTGAAAGCAAAATATCAACAAAAACAAGAATTGAAGTCGTCACCGAAGGAATTTTGACGCGAATGATTCAAGACGACCCGAGTCTTGAAGACGTAGCAGCTATTTTATTTGATGAATTTCATGAGCGCCATTTAAGCGCCGACTTGGGGTTGGCTCTGGCTCTTGATATTCAACAATCCTTGCGCGAAGACTTACGTATTGTGTTGATGTCGGCAACATTGGACGGCGAAAAACTTTCGCAGTTTTTACAAGCGGAGCGCATTACCAGTGCCGGCCGTAGTTACCCGGTAACGACTGCACATTTTCCGATAAAACGCGATGAAGTGCTTACCTTCCAGATCAAGCGTTGCATAGAAGAAGTATTGCAAAAACATCAGGGCGACATACTGGTGTTTCTACCGGGACAAAAGGAAATCCGGCAGCTTGAAAAAATATTGACGCAAGCCAATGTCGCATCGGAAGCCATCGCATTAATTACACTATTTGGCGAAATGCCGATCGACAAACAATCTGAGGCCCTGGCACCGGATAAACACGGCAAGCGCCGCATCGTATTGGCAACCAATATCGCCGAGTCCTCGGTGACCTTGCCGGGCGTTCGTGTGGTAATTGATAGCGGCTTGTCGCGCGAGCCACGCTTCGATCCGAACTCTGGATTTTCGCGTCTGGAAACCGTGAATATTTCGCAGGCCTCGGCTGATCAACGCGCGGGCCGTGCCGGCCGTGTAGCCGAAGGTTGGTGTTTCCGTTGCTGGCCGGCATCTCAACGTCTGGAACCGATGCGAAGTTCCGAAATTACACAGACCGAATTGAGCGCTTTGTGTTTGGAGTTGGCCGCTTGGGGCAGTAGTGCTTTGCGTTTTGTAGAAGCGCCGCCTGCCGGAGCAATGGCGGCGGCACAGGAATTACTGCAGCGCCTGAATGCTTTGGATAAAAATCAGCGTATCACTGCGCTCGGTAAAAAAATTCTGGGTCTCGGTACGCATCCACGAATTGCCGCCATGTTATTGGCGGCACAAAGCGAACAAGAAAAAGCTTTGGCCTGCGATATCGCCGCATTGATTGAAGCACGCGATCCGCTTATCGGCGAACGCAGTGACGATTGGGCGTCGCGCTGGCAGGCATTGCTCACCTATCGCGCAGGGCGTCTGCCACTGAATGTCAATCGATCGGCGATTACCGCAATTGATCAGGCAAGCCAGCAATGGCGTCGGCGTTTGCGTTGCGAAAGTGCTCCGATCAAGACAGCGCCGGCACATGCGTTCGGTGATTTATTACTGCACGCGTTTCCTGAGCGCATCGCCAGACAACACCCGAATGACCCGCGTCGATATCAAATGGCGAATGGGCGCATGGCAAAAATTTGGGACGATAGCTCCTTGTTTGGTGAACCTTGGTTGGCGATTAGTGAATGTCGTTTTGATAATAAAGACAGCCATATTTTGCGAGCGGCACCATTGGATGAAATTCGTTTGCAAAAGGATTTCCCGGAGCGTTTTAGCGAACGGGATATTGTTCGCTGGGACGCCGAAGCACGGGGTTTGATAGCACGACGGGAAAAATATTTTGATCAGATACTTCTGGAATCAAAATCAGCCGGACGTCCAGATCCAGACAAAGCAGCACAAGCACTTTGCGATGCCATCGGTGAACTAGGGCTGGAGGCCTTATCGTGGACAGAAAACTTAAAACAATGGCGAGAACGCGTGCGTTGTTTGCGGCAGTGGGCACCGGAATTGGCATTGCCGGATTTTAGTGACGAGAACTTATTGTCGCGACGTGAGAAATGGCTGAAACCCGCTTTGCAGGGCAAAACCAGACTAGATGGTTTAAGCGAACAGGAATTAAGTGATGCCTTGAAGTCGGAGCTGGATTGGTCAATGCGTCAAAAAATCGACCAGCAGGCACCCACAAAAATAATGGTGCCTTCCGGCATGGAGCGCGCGATTGAATATCAACACGACGCCTTACCGGTACTTGCCGTGAAATTGCAGGAGTTGTTTGGTCTGGCAGACACCCCGCGTATTTGTGATGGCAGAATTGTTCTGACTTTGCATTTGCTATCGCCTGGTGGAAAGCCATTGCAGATCACGCAGGATTTAAAAGGGTTCTGGGAGCGGACCTATCCCGAAGTTAAAAAAGAAATGAAGGGTCGCTATCCAAGACATCCCTGGCCGGACGACCCTTGGAGTGCAACCGCAACGCACAGGGCCAAGCCACGCGGAACATGATTAACGGTCGGGCCTAGAAGGCCCTCCTACCAAAGTGCAATT
>JAYUUM010000075.1:0-14036 GCA_043754555.1 Arenimonas sp.
GTGACAGCGCAAGCACGCCTGCAACCGTTACAATATATGGTTCCACCTAATCAAGATTGAAGCAGTGAAAGACCATCTCCGCGAACTCGTCGCTCAAGCCATTTTGGATTTACGTCGCCACGGCAAGCTGCCGCAAGACGTACCAACACCCGATTACGTTATTGAGCGGACCAAGTCACGCGATCACGGCGACTATGCGACCAATATAGCTTTGCTGCTGGCAAAATCGGCCGGTATGAAGCCGCGTGATTTGGCAGAAGCCATTGTCGCTACTTTTTGCGATTCGCAACACGTAGAAAAAGTCGAAATTGCCGGGCCGGGTTTTATCAATTTTACCATTTCAAAAGCTTGCCGTTTTGGCACCGTGCGTCGAGTGCTGGAACAAGGCAGCGATTATGGTCGCGGTATTGCACAATCGCGTGAATCGGTCACAGTCGAATTTGTTTCTGCCAATCCGAACGGTCCTTTGCATGTCGGTCATGGTCGCGGCGCTGCTTACGGCGCAACGGTGGCCAATTTACTGGAAGCCCACGGCCATACCGTGCAGCGCGAATACTACGTTAATGATGCCGGCCGCCAGATGGATATCCTGGCCGTTAGCGTATTTCTGCGTTATCACGAGCTCGGCGGCGTCAATATGCGCTTCCCCGATAATGGCTACAAAGGTGATTACGTTGTTGATATTGCACGCGCCTTGCGCGCGCGCGAAGGCGACCGTTTTCGTCATAGCGCGATTGAAATTACCGATGGCTTGCATGCCGATGAAAGCCAGGGCGGTGACAAAGAATTACATGTCGATGCCTTAATTACTCGCGCTAAACAATTACTGGGCGATGCTGATTACAAGATTTTGTTTAGCGCCGGTCTGGACTGGTGCTTGAGCGATATTCGCAGTGATCTGGCAGAGTTTGGCGTGCATCACGATACTTTTTTCTCCGAACGCTCGCTGATGACAGACGGTTATGTAAAGCGCGCGATCGACACCTTGCAAGCCAATGGCCACTTGTTTGAAGAAGGCGGCGCGACCTGGTTCAAAGCCACAGCATTTGGTGACGATAAAGACCGTGTCGTGGTGCGCGAAAATGGTGCGACCACTTATTTTGCCTCCGACCTGGGTTATTTATTATCGAAGTTTGAACGTGGCTTTGAGCGCTCGCTTTATATTTTGGGCGCCGATCACCATGGTTATATTGCACGCCTGAAAGCAGCGGCACAGGGCTTGGGTCTAGACCCGAATAAAATCGAAATACAATTAGTGCAGTTCGCGATTTTATTCCGTGGTGCCGAACGCGTACAAATGAGTACGCGCGCCGGCAGCTTTGTCACCCTGCGCGAATTGCGTCAGGAAGTCAGTACCGACGCCGCCCGTTTTTTCTACATCATGCGCAGCAATGACCAGCATCTGGATTTCGATCTAGAGCTGGCAAAAAGCCGTAGCAACGATAATCCGGTCTATTACATTCAATATGCCTACGCTCGTGTGTGCGCCCTGTTCCGCCAGCTAAAAGAAAAAAATCTTGGCTACAACGATAGCGCAGCACTGGCTGCTCGCAAATTATTGACGACACCGCAGGAAGACGAATTGCTGGGTGAACTAATGCGCTACCCTGAAATCATAGAAGCGGCCGCATTGCATCGCGGCCCGCAAATACTGGCCAATTATTTGCGTGAATTAGCCGCTGCTTTTCACGCTTTTTATAATGCCGAACCCATTTTAAATGCCGAAGAAGAATTGCGTCACGCCCGTCTGGGCTTATGCAAAGCAACCCAGCAAGTGCTGGTGAATGGCTTGAACTTACTCGGCGTATCAGCTCCGGAGAAAATGTAATGGCGGCTTCTAAAAGACAGGCAAAACGCAGTGGCAGTAGTAATGGCGGTATGCCTGCGTGGCTATGGGCATTTATCGGCTTGGCATTGGGTTTGGTTATTGCTGGATATTTTTTTCTCGGGGATTACTGGAAAAATCGTAACACCGATCAACCTACTCCCAATCCTTCGGCTGTAGCACCCGCCACACGCAGCGAAGATCCGGTTGCACAAGAACCAACCGAAAAGCCAAAACCAAAATATGATTTCTATACCTTGCTACCGGAAAAAGAAGTTTTAATTCCCGACGCGGAATTGCAAGCACAAGCGGATGCCGAAGCAAGCAGAAATGCCGCGCCAAAACCGCCTGTGAATGCACCAGACTTGGTCACGGCAACACCAGAAACGCCCATTACAGCTGAAGCACGCTATTTAATTCAAGCCGGAGCATTTAAAAATCCCGATGAAGCCGACAATCTGAAAGCAAAGATCGCTTTGACCGGCGAGGTAGCACGCATTGAAAGTGCCGATATTAACGGCACCACTGTTTATCGAGTTCGCCTGGGGCCTTACAGCACAGCCAGCTCGCTTTCGTCGGCCAAACAAGCACTGTCGAGCCACGGCATTGAAGCACAGGCGATAAAAGTTAAATAAATTTAAGTCAGTAGGAGTGGTACCGGCTGCGAATAAGTGCTCAAGATTCTGTCGCGACTAACACCGCTACCACAACATTCTACAAACCTCGCTTGAGCCTAATCAAAGCCGAAGTATCTTCATCGCCAAAACCTTGCTGCATTAATTCCGCGTAATCTGCGAGTGATTGTTCAATCACACTTGAGCGAATACCGGCATCGGCCGCCATTTGTTTCACGATTAATAAGTCTTTATGCAGCAATGCCGATTTAAAGCCCGGCGTAAAATCACTCGCCAACATGGTGGCGCCGCGTTTATCCAGAAACCAATTACCCGCCGCACCGGCCGCCAATGTCGACACTAATAATTCCGGTTTTAAGCCCAGCTGTTCACCCAGTGCCAGACCTTCGCAAACCGCTTGGGCTATGCCTGCCACCAATACCTGATTGACCGCTTTGGTCGCTTGCCCGGCGCCGGTGTCACCCATATGCGTGATTTTTCCAGCGTAGGCATTCAAGACCGGACGAACTTTTTCGAGGTTTTCTTCGGTGCCGCCGATCATGATCGATAACTTGCCGTTACGCGCGCCCTCAACGCCACCGGAAACCGGTGCATCAATAAAACCGATATTTCTGGCGGCCAGAATTTTTTGTGCCTGCTTCGCGGTGTCCATCGAGACCGTGGAGTGATCCACCACGACCGCGCCCGCTTTCAAAACACCGGCTAGCGTATTCACGTTTTCCAGCACGTCGGCATCGCGCGAAACACATAGCACCACGACATCGCAATCAGAGAAATAATGGCTCGCGTGAGCAGCATTGACGGAATATTTTTCAGCAAGTACCTGGGCTTTGCTAATGCTGCGATTGCCGACTGCCGATAACAAACCATGTGTATGCAAATGACCGGCCATCGGCTCGCCCATGGCGCCGAGTCCTATAAATCCTGTTTTCATCATCACTGCTTCTCGATAGTACGAATTAAGCCGCGCTCGATATGTTGTATCGCATAACCACCGGCCACATAAACACGCAAACCAAGTGCGTTGCCTTTGGCAGATTCAATATCACCGTAGCGCTTGTCGCCATGAATGGTGGTGACAATCACCCTGTCACCTATATGCCTGGCGGCTTCACCGAAAGCAATCGTGTTGTCCTCAACTTCGAGCACTTCGTCAAGCACTGCGGGCTGAACAATCGCCGCTGGTGTTGCAGGATCAAACAAACTTCCGCGTCCACTCAAGCTGGCTTTCTTGGCGCCGGATTTATTATCCAAACCTGCTTCGGGATTTGCGATTTCTACGGCCACCCAATCCCAGGTACTTCCTGCAAAATCATAGGGTATTGGCTTTGCCGGCAATACATCCATCTGCAAGGCGACCGGTGTTATGCCACTTGAAGATATTTCTGCGTTGTAGAGTTTAAATTGGTCTGCCGCTGCATACTGCCGATAATCTTCTGGACGAACATTAGCACTCGGCTTGGCTTCTATTTTTAAATAGCCATTTTTAAGATAGGCGCGATATGTCGCCTCTACCGATGCACCAGCATGAAAGCCCTGCATCAACAATAAGCGTTGAATCGCTTGTAAATGGCGCTCGACAAATTCGGCTTCGGTAATGCCGTCGCGCTTTGCACAAAAACTATTTCTTGCTTTGGTGAATCCGGCATCGCGAACTTCAATGCGTTGATAGGTATGAATTCGGTCTTTTTCTTCAGACTCGATAAAGTCCGATAATTTTGTTGCCTTATAGTGTTGCTCGAAATCAACCTGTGCTGCTGCCGGTGCTTTCAGTGTGCCTTTCAGAGTAATTTGCCCTGAAGTTTCCAAAGTGCTCAAATTGAAATTCAAATCAACGCCATTGTCGGCAATGCCCATCTTGGCCACTTCACTGCCGCTCCAATACACATCCGCCATGCAGCCTTCGGACTCGAACGGGGACGCACTACTCAAGCCAAAATACGACAAGACATCGGGCAAGCCATCATCGAATTCCGTTTTCAGGCCTTCTAGATGAATACCAACATGATCGATTTTATTGATGAACTCTATTGAGCTCGCTTCGCTTTCCGCAGCGTCTGAATCGCCACTATCAAGCGCACCTGCCACCTGCATCAATACGCCCCAACTGGGCATATCGATCCGGAAATTTTTTACGGTAAGCGGAGAAAAGTCACTTGCATCTTCTAATGGCGTGATACTTAATTCACGGATTCCAAGATCGCCAGTCCAGGTGTAATAAGGCTGCCGATAGCTAATCTTGGCGACATCGGCATAGCCCGTCAGAGCCAATTGAAAAAGTGCACCGACAAAGGTGTTGATTAAGGCATGAACAATAAACAATGGAATCACAATCCAGACAACACCGAGATAGAGCGCACGCTTCCCGGTGAGTTTTTTCTCGTGGATAAATGTACCGTAAAAAATCGCTTCCAACATAATTAATTCCCGTCGCTAGCTTAGTGTGGAAGGCCGTATTCGTTGCTGTGCTCATCGCCGGCCAGCACGAAAAAAACAAACACGATCAAACTCGCCAGTAAAAGTGCCAAGGCCAACAACGCGAACATGAGGCCAGTGCCCGCCGCACTTCGAAAAAACGAGAGCACCATCATCAAAACTGCAATTTGACAACCAATAGGCACCAGCATCCAATAACCGGAACGCCCAGTGTCATGCAGTCTTTTAATTGCAAGCGCGATCATCGGAAAATAACTCGAGATGGAATAAATCAGCCATGCCCAAAAAAATATCGCGACCACTACTTCATTGCCGCTCCAAAGTGAGACTAAACTCATCGCTCCACGCAAAACGATATCAATCATTATCCAGATTAAAAAAACCATCCAGAATGTGGAGCGCGGCACGCGGCCTCGCGGCGTAAAAAAAAGCTCAACAAAATTCATTCGTTTCCCCGACAATAACGCTTAATCAAAGATGCCCGTTTTTTATTCAAACATGCTCTTCGTGCAAATAGGTATATCCCGTCAAGCCATCTTCCAGAGCTTGCAGCATCTGCGTTGCCTGTGCACCGCAGAAACCCGCCGCCGAAATTTTATCGCGATACTGCTGGCGCAAGGTATCAAGATGATAACCAACATAATCAAGCATCACATCGGTGGTATCGCCTTTTCTGGTTTGGCTGATTTCGTGACTGCCGTCGGACTTGATACGAATATTGGCCGAGTAGGTATCGCCAAATAAATTGTGAATGTCGCCCAGCACTTCCTGATAGGCGCCGACCATGAAAATGCCGAGGCAATAACTCTCGCCTTCTTTCAATGAATGCATTGGCAGCGAGGAGTTCAAGGCTTCTGCTTCAACATAGGTATCAATACGCCCATCGGAATCGCAAGTCAGATCGGCAATGACGCCACGACGATCTGGCGCTTCGTTCAAACGCGCAATCGGGACAATCGGAAAGACCTGGTCAATCGCCCAAACATCGGGAATGGATTCAAACACGGAAAAATTGACGAAATATTTATCCACTAGGCGCTCGTTCAATTCATCAAGCGCGTCGCGATGTGATTTTTCTTCGCCAGTTAAACGCGCACGTACGCCGTGGGCGATTGCATAAAAAATATCGTCAAGCTTGGCACGCTGCTCGAGCGTAATTTGTCCGAGCGAATATAGCGTTTGCCCTTCGGCTAAAAAATGCTGCGCCTCATGGAACAACTCAAGTGCCGGCCGCTGATCGAGCGCATGATGTACTTCACGCAAATGCTTCAAGACCATAGGCTCGCTTTTTTCAGACGCAACAACGCAGCCTTGCGGTGCCGCTTCCACTTCCGACACATTGGCGATCATCACTGCATGGTGTGCGGTCATGGCGCGGCCAGCTTCGGTAATCATCATCGGGGGCGGCAGACCGTGTTCTTCGCAAGCTTCGCTTAATGGCTGAATTAAATTATGGGCAAATTGGTCCAGCCCATAATTCATCGAGCAATAACCGCGCGAGCGAGTACCTTCGTAGTCCACCGCCAAGCCGCCACCGGAGTCCATAAAGCGAATGCCGCAACCCATTGCCGACAATTCGACAAAATAACGTACTGCCTCACGCATGCCGTTGGCGATGTCGCGCACATTGGAAATTTGCGAGCCCATATGAAAATGCAGCAGTTGCAAAGATTCAAGCATGTTTGCCGCTTTTAAACGTTCAACCAGATTCAAGACTTGGCGTGGTGATAAACCAAATTTCGCTTTATCGCCACCGCTGTTCTGCCATTTACCGGCACCCAGCGACGCCAGACGCATACGCACACCCAAGCCTGGCAACACGTCAAGATTTTTTGCTTCTTCCAGAATAATATCGAGCTCGGAAGGTTTTTCGACCACGATAAAAGTTTGCAAGCCTAATTTACGACCAAGCAAGGCAAGTCGAATAAACTCGCGATCTTTATAACCATTACAAATAATCACGCTGCCCGGCTTTGCTAAACCCAGCACCGCCATTAATTCGGGCTTTGAACCAGCCTCCAGACCAAAGCCTTCGCCACCTTGCGCTGCTAGTTCACCGGCAACGCTTAAGTGCTGATTCACCTTGATCGGATACACCGCGGTATAGCCGCCGGTGTAATTTAAATCCTGCATGGCTTTTGCAAAAGCTTTTTGCAGCTTGCTTAAACGATCGCCGAGGATGTCAGAAAAACGTAATAACAAAGGTAACTTTAAACCGGCAGCACGGCATTCATCGACAATATCTGGCAACGCCAAACTGGGG
Organism: Arenimonas sp.; assembly: GCA_043754555.1. GTDB lineage: Bacteria > Pseudomonadota > Gammaproteobacteria > Xanthomonadales > Xanthomonadaceae > Arenimonas. The sequence goes on from JAYUUM010000075.1 coordinate 7,160, forward strand.
CCTAGTGCTCCTTGCGGCAACACACACATTTCACCGCGTTCATTGATATCGAAATAACCCTCGCTCCAATACGGCACAGAATATGTCTGGCGGGCGCGGGCTGTGGTCCAAGCTGACGTAACTGGATCAGTTGTCATGGCAAAACCTGTCGGCAAACTAAATGATCTACTATTGTAGCGGTTTACACCCCCACATTTGCTGTGTTTTCGCTACAATGCGCGGCCCGTGATTCCCGCGGTTTCCTTCTGGAGCTTGATATGACCCCGTCCGATACCTGGTTTTACGAAAATTTTTCCTACACCGGCTCCGCCATTGGTTTTCGCATCACACGCAAACTTGAAGAAGTGCAATCTCCGTTTCAAAAAATTGAAATGTTCGAGAGCACTGATTGGGGCAACATCATGACTATCGATGGCGCCATGATGGTGACCACTCGTGATAATTTTTTCTATCATGAAATGATGGCGCACGCGCCCTTGTTCACCCACATCAATCCGAAAAACGTCGTCATCATCGGCGGCGGCGATTGCGGCACCCTGCGTGAAGTACTGAAACACAAAGGTGTCGAAACTGCCGTGCAATGTGATATCGACGAACAAGTCACCCGCATGGCCGAAAAATATTTTCCCGAACTCTGCGAAAGCAACAATGACCCGCGCGCCAATATTATGTTTGATGACGGCCTGGCTTATATGCAAAACGCCGCAGCGGAAACTATCGACCTGATCATTGTTGATTCCACCGATCCTGTTGGGCCTGCCGAAGGTTTGTTCAACGAAGCTTTCTACAAAAATTGCCTGAAAGCATTACGCCCAGACGGTTTGCTCGTGCAACAAAGCGAATCGCCACTGGCCTTAATGCATTTGATTCACGATATGCGCCAGGCAATGCGCGACGCCGGCTTCAAGAATTTTCGCACTCTGCCGTTTCCGCAACCTTGCTACCCAACTGGCTGGTGGAGCGCGACGATCGCATCGAAATCATCTTGTGATTTAACGAAATTTCGTGAAGACGATGCCAGCGCAAAAACTTTTGCAACGAAGTATTACAACCTCGGTATTCACCAAGGTGCATTGATGATGCCGGAGTTTATGAAGACCGAATTATCCTATTGATTCATTTGATTTTTTGTTGATACAAAAAGGGCCGACGATTCGGCCCTTTTTTTTGCGCTCAAAACCATCGGATAATCTCAACCGTAGGGGCGCCTGCCTGCTGCGCCCAAAACACCCGATAAGCTCACCGTAGGGGCGCTCGCTTGCTACGCCCAAGGGACCTTCGGATAGATTTTTGGGCGCAGCAAGCAGGCGCCCCTACGAAAATTACCTATAAGTCCCTACGGTAAACGTATTTCTGCTTCGTTAGATTGGCTTGAATCCATCTAATGCGGTGTTGCAGTGACATTCGACAATAAAATTCATCATCGAAAATCAATACGGTTGCAGAACTACGATTACAGTCAGGCAGGTGCGTATTTCATCACGATCTGCACGCAAAATAAGCAATGTTTATTTGGCGATATTGTTGATGATGAAATGCAATTGAATGATGTGGGAAGAATAATTCAATCGATATGGAATGAAATTTCAATTTATTACCCGCAGGTGGAATTGGATGAATTCGTCATAATGCCCAATCATGTTCACGGGATTATCAATATCCGTTCTTCGACGTTGGGCGCAGGTCGAAAACTTGCTCCTGCGTTTTCAACACTCCCGTCGTCCATGTCGGTCGCAAGCAGCGTCCCTGCGGAATTTTCATCAATTGCACCAACGATTGGGAGCATTATGCGGCGGTTTAAATCAATGTCGGCAATTGTTGTCAATAAATCGCTGGGTCGTTCATCACAGCCGTTATGGCAGCGTAATTATTGGGAACGTGTTGTACGGGACGAAAAAGAACTGCACGGGATGCAGGAATATATTGTTAATAATCCAAGGCAATGGAAATTGGATAAATTGCATCCGTAGGGCGCACACTTGCTGCGTCTATCGAACATCAGATAGATTTCTGGGCGCAGCAAGCAAGCGCCCCTACGTTGATTTGCCAAATAGATTTAGGGCGCGGCAAGCAGGCGCCCCTACGACGGTGCTTTTCTCAATTCAGGACGCAGCAAACAAACGCCCCTACGGATCAATCTCCGTTATGCAGGCAGACAACTTCTTTACGCAATTGTGAGTAGATTTCATCGGTTTCTGGTCGCACGCCATGCCAGATCGAAAAGCTGATAGCAGCTTGTTCAACGAGCATACCTAGTCCGTCTAATATGGTTTCTGCGTTTGCCGCTTTTGCCCATGATGTGAAGGCAATCGCGGCTTCGCTATAACTTAAATCCACAGCCAAGCTGCGCGAAGTTACCAGAGAAAACGGTAGTGCTGCGCTACTCGCGCTACGTCCGGCCGATGTGGCATTGATAATGAAATCGAAGCTACCGAGATTTTCTAAATCATCCCAGTAACGCGGATGCACACGGCCTGGTTGGCCAATGTCATCGGCCAGCGTATCGGCTTTTCTAGCGGTTCGGTTCACTACAAACAATTCGCCGATGCCTGCATCCAGCAAAGCGGGTGCTACACCCCGAGCGGCACCACCAGCGCCTAACAACAAGGTGCGGCGGCCACGTAAGTCTATGCGATGGCGTTCGGTTAAATCATGGACTAAACCCGGGCCGTCGGTGTTATCGCCATCCCAGCCGGTGTCGGTACGAATCAGCGTGTTTACTGCACTCGCTCGCTGCGCACGTTCGCTGGTTTTTTCGCAATGGGCAAATGCGGCTTGTTTATGCGGCAGTGTGATATTGGCGCCGCGTCCGCCGAGGGCATGAAAATTATCCAATGCATAAGCAAAATTTTCTGCTGCGGTTTCAATGGCGGTGTAATCCATTGAAATGCCTTGTTGTTTGGCAAACGCGGCATGAATGCGCGGTGACAAGCTATGAACAATCGGTTGGCCGAAGACTGCGAAGTGCTGTGTCATGTGGTTCTCCTGAAAATCATTTGCTCGTCGCCCTGTCGAAAAATTGCTCCTGCATTTTCGACACTTCCTCCATCCATGGCGGTCGCCGCGGCCTCCTACGGATTTCCGTTTTTTGTAGGAGGGCCATTGGGCCCGACAGCATTACAGCTCTTCCAAATACCGCGCAGCATCCAAAGCGAAATACGTTAGTACACCATCGGCACCGGCACGCTTCATCGCTATTAAAGATTCCAACACACAGGCTTTTTCGTCAAGCCAGCCGTTTTGTGCGGCAGCTTTGATCATGGCGTATTCACCACTGACTTGATACACGAAAGTGGGCACACCGAAATGATCTTTTACGCGACGAACAATATCAAGATACGGCATGCCGGGTTTAATCATCACCATATCGGCGCCTTCTTCCAAATCCAGTGCAACTTCGCGCAGGGCTTCGTCGCTATTGGCCGGATCCATTTGATAGGTAAATTTATTACCCTTGCCCAAGGCGCCGGCGCTACCGACTGCATCGCGAAATGGCCCGTAAAAACTGGAAGCATATTTTGCCGAGTAAGCCAGAATTCGCGTATTCACAAAACCTTCTTCTTCGAGTGCTTCCCGAATGGCGCCAATGCGGCCATCCATCATATCGCTTGGTGCCACCACATCGGCCCCGGCATCAGCATGTGACAGCGCCTGCGCGACCAAGGCTGCCACGGTTTCATCATTGATTACATAACCGCTATCATCGATTAGACCGTCTTGACCATGCGTGGTGTAAGGATCCAGAGCAACGTCGGTGATCACGCCTAGATCGGGAAATTCTTTTTTCAACGCGCGAATGGTCCGTTGCGCTAATCCGTTTTCGTCCCAGGCGGCGGCGCCATCGAGTGATTTTGCATCGGGTGCGGTGACCGGAAACAACACCATCGCCGGAATTTTCAGGGCAACGGCTTGCTCGGCCACTTTCAAACATTCATCTATCGAAAGCCGCTCAACGCCGGGCATCGAGCTAACGGCGCTGCGACCGCTGGCTTCATGCACAAATACTGGCAATATAAAATCACTCGCACTCAAACTGTTTTCGCGCATTAAACGGCGGGAAAAATCGTCGGCGCGCATGCGGCGTGGCCGCTTCATTGGGAAAGTCATACATTGCTCCTTTGCGAACATGATAACGCCGGATACGATAGGTGCATGCATTATTTTCGATCATTCCCCACCAGCGTGCGCGTCTGCCTGATTTTTCTGGCAATTTTATCGCTGTGCTGCATAGTCGGGCCTTGGTTGATTCGTTTTGATCCGCATCGACCCGATTGGGATTTTTTATCAACGGCTCCGTCCTTTCTTAGCGGCCATTGGTTTGGTACCGATGCCATCGGTCGCGATATTCTGGCGCGCACGCTAGCCGGCGGTCGGTTGTCGCTCAGCATCGGCGTGCTCTCAAGTATTTTGGCTTTGGTGCTCGGTGTGAGCATTGGCGCGATTGCTGGTTATGCCGGAGGTTGGGTCGAACGCATTATTGTGCGTTTATTAGATGTGATGTCGGCTCTTCCGTTTTTGCTAATCGTCATTTTATTATTGAGCTTGTTCGGTCGTTCGCTATTTTTACTATTGGGCGCGATCGGCGCTTACGTCTGGATTGATTTGGCGCGCGTAATGCGCAGTGAAGCCGCGCGTTTACGGCAAGCGCCGTTTGTATTGGCATCAATTGCCGCCGGTGCCCGTTTTGATCAAGTCTTGCGCTGGCATTTACTGCCGAATCTTATGCCGATTGCCTGGGTCTATCTGGGTTTGATTTTGCCGCAAGCTATTTTGGTTGAAAGTTTTCTCGGCTTTTTAGGTTTAAGCGTTGATGAGCCCTCGGCCAGCTGGGGTAGTTTGCTATATGAAGGTGCGCAAGAGATGGATAGCGCGCCATGGTCATTGATGTTTCCGGCAGGTTTTTTGGTCGCGACACTCGCAAGCTTTCAATTTTTAGGTGATGGCCTGCGTGATTGGCTCGATGTACGCAAGGAGAATTCTCGATGACGCCAATTTTCAGTGTCGAAAATCTACAAGTGCATTTGTCCGGTCAACAAGAGCCATTGCTTGGGCCTTTATCTTTGCAGTGCGCCGAGTCCGAATGTTTGGGATTAGTCGGTGAATCGGGCAGCGGCAAAAGTTTAACTGCGCTTTCATTACTTGGCTTGTTGCCGCCGGGATTACATGTGAGTGGCAAGCTGCAGTTGTTTGGCGAAGACATTGTTTTCAATTCGCCACAACACTTGAAACTATTAGGCCGGGCGATTGCATGGATGCCACAGGATCCCTCTGCCGCCTTGCATCCTCTGCGCACGGTAGGCGATCAACTGTGCGAATCGATTCGTGTCTTACAAAATAAAAATTTACCTGATGCAAAAAAAATAACATTGCAATTGTTCAGCCAGCTTGAATTGCCTGACCCCGAAGAACTACAACATCGCTATCCACACCAATTATCCGGAGGTCAACGACAACGTGTGTTATTGGCGATTGCGCTGGCCGGAAATCCCAAAATACTGATTGCCGATGAACCGACCTCGGCACTTGATCCGCGCTTGGCGCGCGAAGCGCTCGAGCTGCTTGATGCACTAAGAGAAAAAATGCAGCTTGCCATTCTATTAATTAGCCATGATTTGCCATTGATCGGTGCGTATTGCCAGCGCGTGATGGTTTTGCAGCGTGGCAAGCTAGTTGAAAGCGGAAATGTCGAACAAATTTTCAAACATGCGCAACATGCTTACACAAAAGAATTACTGGCAGCCGAACATTTGCCGACACCCGTGCCTCATACGATCGGCGAATCAATTTTGAACGTGGATCAATTAAGCATTCGTTACGCGCGAGCAAAGACAAACGCAGTTGAAGCAGTAAATTTCGATTTGAAACGTGGTGAATGTTTGGTGGTGCTTGGCGAAAGTGGTAGCGGCAAAAGCAGTCTAGGACGAGCCTGTTTGCGTTTGATCAATCAAGGCGTTACTGGCAACGTGCGTCTGGATGGCGAAGATATTTTGCAAGCCTCGAGGCACCGATTGCGGCAACTACGTCGGCGCATGGGCATGGTGTTTCAGGACCCGGCGGCATCGTTGAATCCACGCAAAAAAATTGTCGATATCATCAGCGAGCCGCTACGCATACAAACCCAGATGAACGCACAGCAGCGGCGTACGCGGGCGATAGAGTTATTGCAATGGGTGGGCATGAGCGCTGATGGGCTCGAGCGCTATCGACATCAATTTTCCGGCGGCCAGCAGCAACGTATCGCGATTGCGCGCGCCTTGGCAATGTCGCCCGATGTATTGCTATGTGATGAGGCGGTCTCGGCTCTGGACGCCCATCATCGGGCAGAAATTATTCGACTGCTTAGCAGCATCATGCAGACTCACCAGCTTGCATTAGTGTTTATCACTCATGATTTGGCATCTGCAAAAGCCTTGGCCGATCAGGTTTTGGTTATGGACCAGGGACGTATTCTAGAACAAGGGCCGGCCGACAGCATTTGGCACCATCCGCAACATCCTGTAACGCGCGCACTTTTAGCGGCCAGACCTGTTCAATTAAATCTATGATCGCTAGACGAAAACGGCACTCTGTGGCAACGTGCAAGCATGGCTTTTAGAACTCTGCAACACCACGAACCCGATTCTTTCGACCAAACATTGCTCTGGGCGCAGGACATGGCGTCGCTGGCAAATACCACCCTGCGGCATTTCGAAAATCTTGGCGCGAGTAATGCGAAACTAGTCTGGCATACCGCTTTATCGGAACCCAATGACTGGAAGTCGGTGCCTGAAACAGATTTAAGTGACGACGACGTTATCTTGATTCGGCAAGCGCGGCAGAATGGCAGTTATGCCGAAAAAATCGGCAGCGAAATTTTACACGTGGCAATTTTACTGAC
>JAYUUM010000076.1:0-4569 GCA_043754555.1 Arenimonas sp.
GGGCGCTGCAAGCCCGGCAAGTCTTCAATGAACACGCAAGGGAACAGGCTCGATGAAGGTTACATCCGTTTCAACGGCGCCCGATATCCTTTCGTATCACACACGAAACACACATATCTGGAGCTTCATATGAACGCAGTAGTCAATATAAAACCCGATTTCAAAGTGGCCGACATTAGCTTGGCTGATTGGGGACGCAAAGAACTCGATATCGCCGAACATGAGATGCCCGGCCTGATGTCGATCCGTAAAAAATACGCCACCGCTAAACCTTTGAAAGGTGTTCGCGTGACCGGCTCGCTGCACATGACCATTCAAACGGCCGTGCTGATTGAAACCCTGAAAGATATTGGCGCCGACGTGCGCTGGGCTTCATGCAACATTTTTTCGACCCAAGATCACGCTGCTGCTGCGATTGCCGTCACCGGTACGCCAGTGTTTGCATGGAAAGGCGAGACTTTGGAAGAGTATTGGGATTGCACACTTGATGCCGTCACCTTCCCGGGCGGCAAAGGTCCTGAACTCGTCGTCGATGACGGCGGTGATGTGACCTTGTTGTTGCATAAAGGTTATGAAATGGAACAAGGTTCGGATTGGGTAAATTCAAAATCCGATTCACACGAAGAACAAGTCATCAAAAATTTGTTGAAGCGCACCGCATCCGAACGCCCTGGTTTCTGGACTAATGCGATGAAAGATTGGCGCGGCGTGTCCGAAGAAACCACAACCGGCGTGCATCGTCTATATCAAATGGTCGAAGCAGGCACCTTGCGTATTCCAGCCATCAACGTGAACGATTCGGTCACCAAATCCAAGTTCGATAATCTGTATGGTTGCCGCGAAAGTCTGGCCGATGGTTTGAAGCGCGCGATGGACGTGATGCTGGCCGGTAAGGTCGCGGTTGTTTGCGGTTACGGCGATGTCGGCAAGGGTTCGGCGCATTCGCTGCGTGCCTATGGCTGCCGCGTTGTGATTACCGAAATCGATCCGATCAATGCATTGCAAGCCTCGATGGAAGGCTTTGAAGTCAACACCGTTGAAGCAACGCTGGGTCGCGGTGATATCTACGTTACCACCACCGGTAACAAAGATGTGCTGACGCTGGAACACATGCAGGGCATGAAGGATCAGGCCATCGTTTGTAACATCGGCCACTTCGACAATGAAATTCAGGTCGAACGTTTGAATACTTCCGATGCGCTCAAACTCAACATCAAACCCCAGGTCGATAAATACACTTTCGCCAATGGCAATGCGATCTACATGCTGGCCGAAGGACGTTTGGTAAACCTGGGTTGTGCGACTGGTCATCCAAGTTTCGTCATGTCGAATTCGTTCTCGAATCAAACATTGGCACAGATTGATTTGTGGGCAAATAAAGACACCTACGAAAACAAGGTTTATATCCTGCCGAAAAAACTCGACGAAGAAGTCGCCCGTTTACATCTGGAAAAAATTGGCGTGGTGTTAACCAAGCTCACCCCGGAACAAGCGGCGTACTTGAATGTTGATGTTGAAGGTCCTTACAAGCCCGAGCATTATCGTTACTAAAACGAGATTCGAGATTCGAGATTCGAGAAATTAAAAATGTAAATCAGTAAATCCTCAAGTCCCCTCCCCCGTGCTTTTAATTTTTACGGGGGAGGGTTAGGGTGGGGGCATACGCTCTCGCGGCCTCATAGAATACACCATGACCAAAATCTCTTTCGAATTCTATCCGCCCAAAACCGAAGAACAGCGCGAGCAACTTGCCAGTACGGTAAGAAAACTTAAAACGCATGCCCCGGAATTCGTGTCGGTCACTTTTGGTGCAGGCGGTTCAACGCTCAGTTACACACCCGAAACTGTTCGCGAATTACGACAAACCCATGGCTTGAATGGCGTACCTCATTTGTCGTGCATGGGTGGTTCGCGTGAAGAGATTTCCAATCTATTACAACTGTATAAAGCACTCGGCTGCGATCGCGTAGTAGCTTTACGTGGCGATATGCCATCGGGCATGGCGCGTAGCGGTGACTTCCGTTATGCCGCTGACTTAGTGCGTTTTATTCGTGAAGAGCATGGTGATCATTTCCGTATTGAAGTGGCCGCCTATCCCGAAATGCATCCACAGGCCGAAGATGCACTGGATGATATGAAACGCTTTCAGGAAAAAATAAAAGCCGGTGCCCATAGCGCGATTACGCAGTATTTTTTTAATGCTGACGCCTATTTTTATTTTGTCGATGCCGCCCGCAAGCAGGGTATTGACCAGGATATTATTCCCGGCATTATGCCGATCTCGAATTTTACTCAACTCAGGCGCTTCTCCGAATCCTGCGGTGCAGAAATTCCGCGCTGGATTAGCAAGCGCATGCAGGCTTATGGGGACGATGCCACCAGCATTCGTGAATTCGGAGCAGATGTAATTGCCGGTATGTGTGAACGCCTGATTACCAATGGCGTGCCGGAACTGCATTTCTATACCCTGAACCTTGCCAAACCTACGCAATTAGTGCTCTCGCGTCTGACTTAAAGTCGAGTTAGTCTAATGGCCTGCTAACAGGCCTTAGTAAATGCGTTTTTCCTTTATCATCATTTTGATCTATACCCTCTGCGCCTTGAGCGCACGGACAGTAAGTGCGCAAACAATTAATCGCTGTCTGGACAATTCCGGCAACATTATTTACACCGACAAAAAATGTGAAGACATCGACGCAGTTCTTCAAGATCTGCCCAAGCCGGCCGGCAATATTGGTTATAGTGCGGTACGAACTTGCGCCCGCACACAAGAAGACTTGCTTTGGGATTTGCGCAGTGCACTTGAATCTGGTGACATAAACCGGGCCTCAGGGCTTTTTTTATGGAGCGGCAATGACACTTCGCAAGCCAATAGACGGCTCGACCAATTAAATCAAGTGAGTTATCAATCATTGATCTCGGTGGATTTGATGTTTCCCGAAACTGAAAACACGCAAGTGCAGTTTGATCAGGACGGCAATATTATCGAAATGCCGCCGCGTGGTCCGCCCGTCCCCTATGGTATCCGTGTTGATTTTTACCGAAATAAAAAACAAACCGACATCCGTACGTTTCGTTTCGGCATAGAAAAGTACCTCCAGTGCTATTGGGTACGTTTCTGACCGACCTGTAAACAGGTTAAAATGTCGGCTTCGTTAAGGAGCTCGTCATGACACAAACCTATCCCGATTACATCTGGCACAACGGCGAGATCAAGCGTTGGCAGGACGCCACGGTACATGTAATGGCGCATGGTTTGCATTATGGCTCTTCGGTTTTTGAAGGTATTCGTTGTTATGAAACCCATAACGGGCACGCGATTTTTCGTTTGAACGATCACAATAAACGCCTGTATGACTCGGCGAAAATTTACGAGATGCCAATCCCCTACACACTCGATCAAATCAATTCTGCCTGCCATGAAGTGATTAAGGCCAATGGCCTGGGCAAGGCTTATTTGCGCCCGATTGCATTTCGTGATTTAGGCGGTTTTGGTCTATCGGCCGATTGCCCTACCAGCGTGTCGGTAGCAGCATGGAATATGGGGCCTTACCTAGGTGATGGCGTGCTTGAAGCTGGTATCGATGCCTGTGTCTCAAGTTGGCAGCGGATGGCACCCAACACGATTCCTACTGGCGCAAAAGCTGGCGGCAATTATTTATCGGGCCAATTAATTGCTCGCGAAGCAAGGCGCCTTGGCTTTGGCGAAGGCATTGCGTTGGCTTCAACCGGTTTATTATCCGAAGGCGCCGGTGAGAATTTATTTCTGGTATTTGCCGGTGCATTGCATACCCCGCCAGTCAGTGCTGCATTGCTCAATGGCATTACCCGCAACACGATCATTACGTTAGCGAAAGATAACGGAATAGAAGTAATTGAACGCGATATTCCGCGTGAGTTTTTATATCTGTGTGATGAACTTTTCATGTGCGGCACCGCAGCAGAAATCACGCCCATTCGCTCAGTCGATGGTCGTCAAGTCGGCACCGGTAAACCAGGGCCGCTGACACTGAAAATTCAGGAATTATTCTTTGGCTTATTCAGCGGCAAAACACCGGATAAATATAACTGGTTAACACCAGTTTGATTTTGATTTTGTGAGAGCTGCTTTACGACCGCCATGGATGGCGCGAGTGTCGAAAATGCAGGAGCATTTTTCGACCCAGCGATTAGATCTAAATGCTTCGTAGCAATACTTATGAAGACTGAAACATCAATCGCTGTTAAAGCAGCTCCCACGTTATTTCGCTACATCAAAAACCAGGCAGGCCTCGGCACCACTTTCTTCCCGCGGCTTGATGCTGACTTTCCATTCGTATAAATCACACAGACGCCGCACTATCGACAAACCGATACCACCGCCGGTCGTTACGCCGATACCAGAACCGCGATAGCCGCGCTCGAACAAGCGAGCGGCATCCTCTTCGCTCAAGCCTGGCCCGGTGTCCTGAATAATAACGCGGTCGATTTCTACAATGACGCGAACCTCGCCTTCCTGGGTGTATTTACAGGCATTGCCAATCAGATTTCCTAACGCCACTGAAAGTACGGCTTCAGGGGCATTAACGA
>JAYUUM010000077.1:0-4564 GCA_043754555.1 Arenimonas sp.
GGTCGTGTTGCGATCGAAATTCAATTGGGTTACCCCGCCAAGGGCTGGCATTCCAGTCTGGAAGCCATGGTCCGTGACAAGGTCGGGCAGCTTGAAGGCGTCGAAACTATCAGCGTAAGTATCACTACGAAAATTTCGGCGCATCGCGTGCAAAAAGAACTCACGCCATTGCCGGAAGTAAAAAATATTATTGCGGTAGCATCGGGCAAAGGCGGTGTCGGTAAATCGACCACAGCGGTGAATCTTGCACTGGCTTTGCAGGCCGAAGGCGCCAAGGTCGGCATTATGGATGCAGATATCCATGGGCCTAGTATTCCCATGATGCTCGGACTAGATGGCAAGCCCGATTCACCGGACGGCAAATCGATTCATGCCAAGAATGGTCATGGCTTGCAGGCGATGTCGATTGGTTTTTTCTTGAATGAAGACACCCCGACCATCTGGCGCGGCCCGATGACCACCCAGTATTTGCAACAATTATTGACCACGACACTGTGGCAAGGCCTGGACTATCTGATCATCGATTTACCACCGGGCACGGGCGATATTCAATTGACCCTGGCGCAACGCGTGCCCGTGTCAGCTGCAGTGATTGTAACCACGCCGCAAGACATTGCCCTGATTGATGCCAAGAAAGCACTCAAGATGTTTGAGAAAGTCGAAGTGCCGGTGTTGGGTATTATTGAAAATATGGCGGTGCATATTTGCTCCAATTGCGGTCATGCCGAACATATTTTTGGTGAAGGCGGTGCGGTGAAAATGGCTGCACAATATGAAGTGCCTTTGCTTGGCTCGCTGCCATTGCAATTATCGATTCGTGAGCAAGCCGATAGCGGTACACCGACAGTAGCCCTTGATCCTGAATCCACGATCTCGCTGATTTACCGTGATATCGCCCGGAAACTCGGCGCGAAATTAGCACTCCAGGCAAAAAATAAATCGATCAGTTTTCCCAATATTGTTATTCAAAATACCTGATGCGCGCTTGGTTTTTTGCATGCCTGTTTCTGGTTTCCGGCGTGGTATCGGCGCAAACCGCTGACGCATTGAAAGTGGTTGGCGCTGGCCGCTCGCAGATTGGCGTGACTACAGCCTATGATCCGGCATACAGCCGCTTGGCTTATCCGATGGGCGATGTACCAAAGGAACGCGGCGTGTGTTCGGATGTGGTGATTCGTGCGTATCGAAAAGCCGGTATTGATTTTCAGCAACTCGTGCATAAAGACATGCGGGCTAATTTTTCGGTATATCCCAGAATCTGGGGGCTGAAAAAAACCGATAGTAATATTGATCATCGCCGGGTGCCGAATCTGGAAGTTTTTTTCAAGCGACAAGGCAAGGCCCTTAAGCTTGTACAAGTCTCCGAAAGCTATAAGCCTGGCGATATTGTCAGTTGGCGTCTGGATAACGGGCTGGCGCATATCGGAATTGTTTCAGATAAGAAAAGCGTAATCGGCACTCGGCCTTTGGTGATTCACAATATCGGCCAAGGCACGCAGGAAGAAGACGTTTTATTTTCATGGAAAATTGTCGGGCATTACCGCTGGTTTAATGTCTTGGGAGCTGTGCGCTAATGTCGTTGAACTTGAATCCGCGTAAGCGACTTCGTATCGTTGCTGTTATCGATATCATCAAAGGCAGCACCATTTTAGCGATGGGTTTGGGTATTTTGCGGGCTCAGAGCCATGTGCTGGAGCAAGGTGGGCAATCGTTATTACGCCTGCTCGACCTAGACCCGACGCAAGGTGCTCCCTACAAATTTCTTGAGTTTCTGCATGCGGCCGATATGGAACATGGGTTGTTGATGTTATGCGCTGCCGCCTATGCCTTGCTGCGTTTTGTCGAAGCTTATGGTCTATGGTTTACCAAGTCCTGGGCACGTTGGCTCGGGCTGATATCATCAGGCATATATGTGCCTTTCGAGCTGTACTATTTTATAAAAAGCCCGAGTTGGACCACGTTTATTGTGATGAGTATTAATCTGATTGTAGTGTGGTTGTTGTGGCCAAGTAAGAAACCAATAATAATTTCCTGATCGAGTGAATAGTAATGAGTATTAAATCTGATAAGTGGATTCGCCGTATGTCCGAGCAACACGGCATGATTGAACCGTTCGAACCAGGCCAAGTAAAGCATGGCACCGATGGTCATCGAATCGTTTCCTACGGAACCTCTAGTTATGGTTACGATGTGCGTTGTGCCCGCGAATTCAAGATTTTTACTAATATCAATTCCACTATTGTCGATCCCAAAGCTTTCGACCCTAATAGTTTTGTCGATGTGGTATCAGATGTTTGCATTATTCCGCCCAATAGTTTTGCGCTCGCCCGTACGATGGAATTCTTCCGTATTCCGCGTGACACCTTGGTGGTTTGTCTCGGCAAAAGCACTTATGCCCGCTGCGGCATCATCGTCAATGTGACGCCACTGGAGCCGGAATGGGAAGGCCATGTGACCTTGGAATTTTCTAATACCACGCCGTTACCGGCGAAAATTTATGCAGGCGAAGGCGTTGCGCAAATGCTGTTTTTCCAGTCTGACGAAGTCTGCGAAACCAGCTATAAAGATCGCGGCGGTAAATACCAGGGCCAAACCGGCGTGACCTTGCCGAAAACCTAAAACGTAGGTGGGCACTGCCCACGAATGTTGATAAATAATGAGCGACGCCCACCCTACGAATCACTGGTTAATTATGGGGCGGGTCTGTGGCGCATACAGAAATACAAGAGTACAAAGATGGAAGATCCTAACTCAAATCCTTACGCCAGCCCTAATGCAGCTCTTATTGCTGTGGGACCAGATACCCCGGCGTTGGCATCGTTTGGCGTGCGGCTCGGCGGCGCTTTCATAGATGGCACTATTGCGATCGTATTACTATTCCCTTTGCTGTTCGCTATTGGATATTTGAATTGGGAGGACATGAAGGCAGGCATCCAGCCGGATTTGATCACAAAGCTCAAGACGGCGGCTGTAGGGTTTATTTCTTTTCTATTGATTCAGGGTGCTTTCTTGAATGCCAGCGGTCAGACAATAGGCAAAAAGATTTTAGGTATGCGTATTGTGACCCTTGATAATCAAAAGCCTGATTTTTTTAAACTTATTCTTTTGCGCTACATAACAGTACGCTTGATTAGTCTGATTCCGATAGCAGGACCGGTATTCGGTCTAGCAAATTGCATCTTTGTTTTCATCGGTAACGAAAGACGCTGCCTGCATGATCGATTTGCCGGAACCAAAGTCATTCTTGCAAAATAGATCTGGGTGAAAATCGACTATGTGTCGATGTGTCACCCATGGTGGGCGGTGCCCACCCTACGTTTGCTTCGTTTCAAATGCGATCTGTAATTTTCCGATCAATAATTCTAATTCAACAGCCGAATAGGCTTTTGTCTTGCCTTGTCCCCACACTGGTCCGGGCCAGGCTTCATCTTGTGAAGTACGTGCAATCACATGCACATGCAATTGCCGGACGATATTGCCCAGTGCACCGATATTGATTTTTTCACAAGAAAATTGTTCGCGAAGAATTTTTGCCGCAGTATTTATTTCCGATAACAGGATTTGTTGTTGCGACTCGGGCAAATCGATCCATTCGCTTGCATTGGAAACTTTCGGCACTAACACCAGCCACGGATAACGCGCATCGTTCATCAAACGAAATTGCGAAAGCGGACCGTCGGCAATAAAAATGGAATCGGCTTCAAGCCTGCCATCCAGATCGAACTCGGAATTTACCGACGGATTTATCGACATGCGGGTTATCAATTACTCGAGATGGGTCTCGAAAAATTTCAGGCTATGCTGTAACGCTTCGGCAGCCACATCGGCATTGTAGTCGGCACGTTGATCACAATTGAAACCATGACCGGCAGGCCAGACATGAAATTCTGCGTTAGGCAGGGCAGCGCGGTGTTTTGCAACATCGTCGGCAGTAATAAGCTGGTCGTTGGCACCGAAATGCAACATCAAGGCGCTACTCGGGGTTTCATTGAGAAAAGGCACGGTACCGCCGCCGTAATAACTGACCGCAGGCAGACCCAGGCGTGAGCAGGTCAAATAAGCAATGGTGCCGCCCCAGCAATAGCCCACAACACCCACGAAACCTTCGGCTTCAACTTCTTCCATAGCAGCGCGGACGCAATCGACGGCGCGGTCTTCACCTAATTCGCTGCGCAGTTGCCTGCCGCGAGCAACATCGGCCTCGGTGTAGCCGAGTTCAATATCATGTTCAATCAAATCAAACAGTGCCGGGGCAATCGCAATAAAACCATGCTGAGCGTATTGCTCGACAATTCCGCGAATATGAGAATTGAGCCCGAAAATTTCCTGAACGACAATGACGGCGCCTTTTGCGGGCGTGGCCGGGTCAGCACGCCAACCACCAATAGTTCCGTGCAATGTGCTGATACTGACTTGCTGCCCCATGTAACACTCCCAATTAGCGCGATGGTATCGAATTTTCTAGACAACACTCAGGTCGGGGGCCCCGTGGGCACAGTATAATTGGTCGGAGTTCATTATGGCGACCGTTTATGTCCACTGCACAACCAAAAGTCGGCTTTGT